>JAAEXZ010000007.1 GCA_017879645.1 Nitrosomonas sp. | reverse complement strand
TCGATCTTCATTTATCTGGCACAAGCACATTTCGGTTTAAAGGAATACCGGCAAACGCTCGATGCGATGAATAAGGCGGGTGATCTGGCGAACAAAGATCCCCTGGCGCTCAGTATCAAGGCGGAATCGCACTGGCATTTGCAGCAAACCGATGCAGCGATCGAAACTCTGATTGTGGCGCAGAAAAAATTTCCAGCCGATTTCCGATTTAGCAAACGTACGGTGTTCTATTTTGTGGAACTCGGTTTGTACCAGGAAGCCGTCAGGCTGGGCCGGGACTATCTGCATCGGTCCAAAGCCAATCCGGCGGATTATGTGGCATTGGGCAACGCACTCCGGTTGAGCCGCGAGTATCAGGAAGCACTGAATATTCTGGAAGTCGCCCGTCTGAAATTTCCGCAAGATGAGATAGTGGCCAAATTGCTGGCGCACACCTATCTGGATCAAGGCAAGCTGAATTCGGCGGCGTTCATTCTGGAGCAGGCGGCGTTACTGAATCCCAATCTGCAGGCGGAAGCGGCGGAGATCTACCGGCGTGCAGGGCGGTTTCACAAGGCACTGACGTTGAACGAGAGTATCGGTGATCAGAAAGTCAAGCTGAAACAGCGGTTATCCATTCTTCTGGCATTAAAACAGTACGAGCGCGCGGCCAATATGGAATCCAGTCTGTACCGCAACGGTTTGCTGGAGGATCAGGACGTGCGCTATGCACTGGCCTATGCACTGTTTTCCAGCCGACGCTTTGCCGATGCCAACAAGCACCTCGATCATCTGAAAAACGCCGAGCTGTTCAGAAAAGGCACTGAATTGCGTCGACTGATGGAAATCTGCAAAAACGAACCATGGCAATGTACCTGATACCGCTTTGCCGGACTTCCGGGTGTTCTGATCGTATGGCATGCATGGGTACTTTCTTCATGATGCCGCCCTGATTATTCCTTCCTAGAACCATTCCAACTTTTAGACATTTCATCACTCCATGGCGTGACAGCGATGGAGAAGGGGCCTGATACGCCAAATGAACACAGAATTGAATCGAAATTTGAATTTTTTCAACCAGCAGATAAAGACCATTCGCTTGATTGTTGCGTTACTATTGTGGATGGGGGTGTGGATCAACACATCAGTCTGGGCGGAGTCGGACAAGGCTGAGTTTTCGCTACATTTGTTCCAGAATGGCTTGCCGGTTGCGGATGCTGAATTGTCGATACGCAGCGAGTCGTATGAAAAAACAACGGCGAAACTGATTTTTGAAACCATTCCATCGACCTATTCCTGGAAACCTGGTGGCGATGCTCCTCTGAAAACCAATTCCAATGGCAGCATTGCCGGTAAATTGCCTCCGGGAGTGTATCAATTTGTTCTCAAAACCAGTCAGCAGGATTTTACGTTCGATTTGCCGTTGCGTTCGGCAGAAAATGTACAGGTTCTGGTGACTTTCTATGCCAGCAAGAAAAAGCCCTTGCTCAACATTGAAAGTTCCCTGGCTGGTACGCAGGCCGGATCCAGCGGCACCGCAAAAGTCGACGATCGTACACTAGGGGAAGGGACGCTGGCGGTACAGGTCGTGTCGGCAGAGACCGGAAAGCCGGTCAGGGATGCCCAGGTTTTTCTCAGCGGCACCCAACACAAGCTGCGTACCGACGAACAAGGACGGATCTCGGCAACCGTACCGGCAGGCAGCTATAGTGTTTCATTGTTACATAGCGCCTTCAGCAGCCAGACACAGGACGAGGTCAAGATTGAGTCTGCGCAGCGGACCGAACTGAATTTCAAGTTGACGCCGGCTGGTGTGGAATTGGCCGAGTATGTGGTGTTGGAACCGCATCTGGCAGGTACCGTGGCCTCAATCATCGAAGAGCAACGTACAGCGACATCGGTCTCAACTGTGCTGGGTGCGGAACAGTTCAGCCGGGCCGGGGACAGCGATGCGGCCAGTGCATTGCGCAGGGCATCGGGATTGACACTGGTGGGTGGACAGTACATTTTCATTCGCGGATTGGGTGAACGGTTTTCAACCACACTGGTGAACGGTGCGGCTGTTCCCAGTCCAGATCCGACGCGCCGCGTTGTGCCGATGGATCTTTTTCCAACCAGTATTCTGGAAAGTGTGCTGGTGCAGAAAACTTATTCTCCCGAACGTCCAGCGGAATTTGCTGGCGGTACGGTGGAACTGCGTACACGGGGCATTCCCGATGCTTTCTTTTTTAATCTGAATCTGCAAGTTGGCGCCAATGACAATACGACTTTTCAGGATGGGCTGACCTACAAGGGCGGTGGCGCGGATTTTACCAGCTACGATGACGGTGCACGCGACATGCCGGGAGCACTGGCCCAGGCCACACAAGATGGCAACTTGCAACCGGCGTCGGCGTTCAATCCTAACGGCGTTACGCCTGGGCAACTGGAGAAACTGGGTGAAGATTTATCAGGCGGCTGGGATGTCAATCGCAAGTCGCGTCCGCCCGACTCCGGTTTTCAGGCATCGGTGGGTGATAGCTTCACCTGGGGTGATTTCAGGTTGGGCTATATTGGTGCGGCCGGATGGAAACGGGAATTCAGAAGGCAGAATGAAGTGAACCGCGAATTTGCCTCCGAAAAACTGATCAATACGCAGGATCTGGATGTGCAGCGCTCGTTGCAGGAGGTGGCGATAACGGGTTATGCGGCAACCGAACTGGAATACAAAGATACCCACAAGTTATTTGCCAGAACCATGTTTTTGCGTCAGTCGATTGATGAAGCCAGAATTTCACAGGGTTTTGTCGATGCGGAGACGACTAATATCCGCAGATCCCGGTTACGTTTTTTTTCCAATCAGTTGCTGATGAACCAGTTTGGTGGAGAGCATCGATTTGATTGGCTGAAGGACTTTTCCATCAACTGGCTCTACACTGATGCCACGGCCAACCGCGACGAACCCAAGACGCGGGATTACCGTTACGATGTCAGCCAGCAGACCGGTCAGTACATTTTTTCGCAGCGTGTGGACAGTAACGTCATTTCGTATTCTGATCTGGTCGACAAGGATCAGAGCTGGCGGGTGGATGGCAAATTACCCTTGCAGCCCACAATAGAACACAAACTGACCCTCAGTGGTGGACTCATTGCGCAGAGCAAGAGCCGCAATGCCAGTTCACAGCGTTTTAGTTACTACCGTTTTGGTCCCGATGCATCGAATACGGCTATTACCTCGCAGCCATCGTTGGAGAGCATCCTGCGGCCACAGTATATCGGTACCAATGGGTTCCAGTTGCGCGATGTGACGCGCAAAAGCGATCAATATACGGCGACTCAGGATCTGTTTTCTTATTATGGAAAAATTGACTGGACCTTGTACGACCGGTTGAATATTACCGGTGGATTGCGCTGGGAAGATAACGATCAGCAGGTGCATACGTTTCTGCGAAGCCAGCCGACAACCGCCCGGCTGAACCGGTTGGACATGCTGCCATCGGTGGTTGCAACCCTGCACCTGACCGACAAGCAACAACTGCGTGCAGGCTTCAGTCAGACCTTATCGCGGCCCGATTTCAGGGAACTGTCATCAGCGCCCTTTTTTGACATGAATACCAATCAGGAAACGGTCGGTAACCCCGAACTGAAACAGACTGCGATAACCAACTGGGATTTGCGCTGGGAATATTATTTGTCTCCAACGGAAAACATTTTTGCCGGTTTTTTCTGGAAAGATCTGACCAATCCGATCGAGATGGTGGCGCAACCAGGTACGGGGGCTCTGAACACATACCAGAACGCAGATAAGGCCAATGTGTTCGGATTTGAGTGGGAAGTGTTGAAGAAGCTCGATTTCGTGCATCCACAGTTACAGAATTTTTATGTGGGGGGCAACTATACCTGGTCACATTCCAATGTGCAGTTGACAGCACAGAATCTGATTGCACAAACCACCAACAACAGGCCGCTGCAGGGTCATTCCGAACATATCGTGAATTTTCAGCTTGGTTACGACAATCCCAAATGGAAAACGCAGGCAACACTGCTGTATAACGTGTCGAGCAAGCGCATCATGGCGGCCGGAGTGCAAACGGCACCGGACAAGTATGAACAGCCCGTGCATCAACTGGATTTCGTATTCAGTCAGAATCTGTACAAAGGCCTGTCGATGCAGGCTTCGGTGCAGAATATGCTGGACGACGATATCCGCATTACTCAGGGGGATGAAGTGACCCGAAGATATCGTCGCGGACGTTTTTACAATTTGAGTCTGCGCCTGGCATTTTGATAACCGGCGACCGGATAGAATTCTTATGTCCAGTCTGTCATCCAAATCGGCGGACTATTGTGTTGTGGCACTAGCCTGGGTTCGTATCTGTTCTTTTATTCAGCCTGCATTAACGTTCTTTGACCTATAGTCTTAACCGTCAGTGAAGTGAAATTTACCTAGAATGTTAAGAAAGGATCTGATCATGAAAAAGCTGCTCTGTGTTGTCATTGTCGTTGTGTTGCTGTGTGGTTTCCGTGCACCCAACGGTAACATCATTTCCAAAGGTGAATTGTCGGATAAATTGCTGCTGAATCTGGGGCAACCTCATATCCGAACCGATCTGGGGACGATACAAACGCGCGCATTTGGTGGGCTGATGTACGTCAAACGGGAGATATGGACTTACCGCATCGATGACTATAACTATCGTTTTGTCATACAAAATGGACAAATCGTTGATGAACACTGGACACGGTTCTAAGTGTAGTGTGTTCGTCCGGTCATGATTGTTGAGAATGCCGGATACCGGCTGCCAATATCGCTGGATACATCAAGCATCTGGAATAGCCCTCTGGCTGTGTATTCCTGATTCAGATCATTCCGGGATTTCAAGGTCACTACATTTCATCTTGTTGCAGCCGAATTGACACCAATTTGTCATATTGCTGTCATACCGGCCTGTTAGATTGACTCACCCTTATATACATAGGAGGTGGGTAAATCATGTATCAACTGGAATATTTAAAAAAACAATTCATCACGACATCGGCCGTTTTATTCAGCAGTATTGCTTTCAATGCTCATGCTGCTACGGCTACATTCGATCCTGCAACCGGCATCGTCGATCTTCCGGTAGTGGAAGTGCTGGGCGGAAGTTCATCAGCATTCTATAAAGCACAATTACAACTCAACGGAAACGAATTACAACTGATTTCCGCCGAGTCGATCGCAGCAGTTTCAGGGCAACGCAATATCTATGATTCGGACACCAGTGCAGTGCATGTTGCATCAGTAACCGTTGGTGCCGACGATTTTTACGCTAAACTCAGACTCGTACCTGGATCCAATCCCATGCGCTTTACCGTGGATCAACTGGTCAGTAATGCATTTCAGGGTTGCCCGAGCTTTGCACAACCGGGACCGACTGCCAATTCTTGCGCTTTGAGCGGTACGATTACATCCGATGTCACTCTGACCAAAAATGTCGAATGGGTATTGAATGGTCCGGTTTATGTCGGTGGTGATAATACCCAGAGTGCGACATTGACTATCAATCCCGGTACCAAAATTGTCGGAGTTGGTGGTCAGGGCGACCAGTCGGCTTATCTGTGGATCAGACGGGGTTCAAAAATCATGGCAGAAGGTACGCCGGATAACCCAATTGTCATGACGGGGCCGAGTGAGCTGGCTGCAGGAGAGTGGGGTGGTTTCCTCATTTCAGGTAATGCGCCAGTGAACGGCTGTAACGAAGGCACACCCTTGTGTGAAGTGCCATTTGAAGCGATTGTCAGTGAGACATACGGTGGAAACAATCCAGCCGATAACAGTGGGGTGATCAAATACACCCAAGTTCGTTTTGCTGGAACTGCCGTGCGTCCGGATGAGGAGCTTAATGGCGTTACGCTCAATGGTGTGGGCTCAGGAACTCTCATTGATTATTTGCAGGTACATGAAGGTCTGGATGATGGTATAGAAGTATTCGGCGGTACCGTACAGATGAAACATTTGGTGGTAACCAATGCCCAGGATGATTCGCTGGATTGGACCAACGGCTGGCAGGGGCGTGTGCAGTTCGCGTTGTTGAAGCAATCGGCAGTGATTGGCGATCGCGGCATTGAAGCGGATAACAATGAGAAAAACCAGGACAGCATTCCGCGTGCACAACCGATTCTTTCGAATATCACCGTGTTGGGCCGTAGTGGTGATTCAGCATCACAAAGCGTACTTTTACGCCGTGGAACGGGGGCGAACATCTGGAATTCTGTCTTTACCGGTTCGCCGGTCTGTTTGATGATCGATAGTCCTTCAACCTATGCCAATGCGGATGTAAGCCCTGACAGCTTGACGATTAGCAACTCTTTCGTCAATTGTGCAACCAACTTCCAGGATGGCGAAGGTGTCACTTTTACTGTTGAAAGCTGGTTTTCATCCGAGCCTACCAACAAGGCTGGAGATCCTCTGCTGACCGGTTATCTGCCTGCTTCTGGATCGCCACTGACTCTGGGGGGGGCGGCGGTAAGCGATCCGTTCTTTACTCCTGTTGATTATGCAGGGGCGTTCAAGGACGCCAACAGCGACTGGACCAAGGAATGGACCTTCAACGTTAATTAATCATTGCTGTTACAGCCAGCTTCCTTACTTGTTTAAAAGTAAGGAAGCCTTTGGGGCTACCCAGTGGAATGTGCGCTTGACAATTCTTGGTTGCTTTAACTGTTGACTTGTTTCCTGCTTGATAAATTGTCACCTTTGACCGGATGCATTACGTTCTGTTAAGAGAGAAGAGGTATGATGCTGAATTACCCCCTGCTTACCCGACGGAATTTCACCAGCGATGTATGCTCTATTTCGCATCACCTGGACATGATTAACTTAACACTTTACTGTCTTATCTTGAGAGTAAACTTTGCGCTATAAATTTTCTTTGTTTGTGTAGTAAGCTCCTTTTTTATGATTTGTCTGTGGAATCATTTAGATATGGTTGTATTAAATTGATTTGGTTTAAAAATAAAAAACTAATCTTGTAATTTTGTAAATTTAGTATAAAATTATTGTGAAATTTTTGTGAATATGTTTCTATAGTCATTAATCGATTCTAAATACAGATTTCATAAAATTTTTGCTATTTGTTGTTTGGGTAGCTGATTAGTGATTCTTTTTTGATGCTTGAATCAATCGTAACAGCAAGAAAGTCTTTTGTTTCGGAATGGTTGATTTATTGATTTGAGTAGTTTTTTTGACTCACTTAATTAAAGCAAAGAAATAAATATGACTAATTTGATAAATTTCCAACATCAAAATATCAGTATTAAAATTTCCCTTTCGGAGCGTTGCTAACTGTTTGAGAGCACAGTTAGAGGGCCAAGTCACTAAATAGTGAGCTTGGCCATTTTTTTATGGCACAGTTAACATTACCTTTCCGATTGGTCTTCTGGTTTCAAGATAGTCTTGTGCCGCAGCGGCTTTATTCAGTTTGAAACTTTGCGCTATTGAAACAAGCAGTTTCTGTTGGTCAAATAATGTTGCACATTGCTGTAAAATATATCCCTGATGTATTTGGGCGAACTTCAAGTCCAGCATCACGGGACTTAACATTAATTCCAGACTGAAGCGTACATTACGTTTACGTGCTTCACTCCAGCTTGTTTCAGTTGTGGGTTGTAAGATAGTCACAACATCGCCATAGGGTTTGACGCAATTGAAGCAACTTTGTAGTACTGTTGTTCCGACAGTATCAAAAGCAATATCTACGCCCTGACCATGAGTCCATTCCAGAACTTCGGATATGACATCTTGTTTTTTGTAATCAATGACTTTATCCGCTCCAATACTTTTTGCAAATTCGGCTTTTGAGTCATTACTGACGGTCGTGATCACACGATTATCGAATAACTTGGCCAGTTGAATGGCTGCGTGACCAACGCCACCGGCTCCGGCATGAATTAATACCGTTTTTCCGTTAGTCATGCCAGCCCGATCAAGAAGGGCTTCCCAAGCTGTTATAAAAACAAGCGGTGCCGCGGCAGCATCCATAAAGGAAAGAGACCGCGGTTTAAGTGCCAATAAACTAGCTTCAACTACGACATACTCTGCGTAAGTACCTTGGCGACCATTAAATCCAGGTTGAGAAAAATATACTTCGTCACCCAAGTGGAAGTTTTTTACTTTGCTGCCAAGAGCACAGATAATTCCAGCGCCATCACATCCAGGGATGGCGGGAAGTGAAACAGGAAAGCGCTCAGGCGTCGTGCGAATTTTAATATCAATCGGATTGATTCCAGCCGCTTTCAATTGAACAATGACTTGTTCATCGCCACATTCACTCGGAGTGGGCCAGTTTGTGTAGGTGAGTACTTCGGTTGTTCCAGCTTGATTGTATGAAATGGCGTGCATGATTTATTGATATTATTGGGTTACTAAGAAGGGGAGGTTCAAGTTATATATTTCTGTCTTACGGGATGGCACAAAATTACGATCTATTCTAATCAGGATTTAATGTAAGGCGCAAAGTCTGGAAAGCACGGAAAGACTTTGGCCGCAGAAAACGAAACCCCTCACACCATGCGCAGCAGAATTCCCATGGTAAAATAGAATCTGTCCCAACACGACTTTATTATGAATTCAACTGCTATCACAGCCATATCGCCACTGGATGGGCGATATCACTCGAAAACTGCACCTTTGTCTCAATATTTTAGTGAATTTGCACTAATATTTTTTCGCGTAAAGATTGAAGTGGCCTGGTTGAGAGCGCTGGGTGATGAGCCCGGTATTACTGAAATTCGACCGTTTACCGATGCAACGAGAAATCAGCTTGAGAAACTGGTCAATGATTTCTCGGTAAGTGATGCAGAAAATATCAAAGCCATCGAGGCTACCACCAATCATGATGTAAAGGCTGTTGAATATTGGTTGAAACAAGTATTGACAGGTAATCCCGAGATTGCAAAGGCAAACGAATTCATACACTTTGCATGTACATCTGAAGATATCAACAATCTTTCGCATGGCTTGATGCTCAAATCCAGTATGAACCAGGTCATGCTTCCTGCCCTGAACAAGATTATTGCAAAGCTTGTTGAACTGGCTCATCAGTTTGCAGACATGCCCATGCTGGCGCGAACGCATGGTCAGCCTGCAACTCCAACGACCATGGGCAAGGAGCTGGCCAATTTTGTTTATCGTTTGCAACGAAGCAGGATGCAGTTATTGTCGATTCCAATCCTGGGTAAACTCAATGGAGCGGTCGGAAATTACAATGCCCACTGTTCTGCTTATCCCGATATCGATTGGGAAGCATTTGCCCAGCATTTTGTGGAGGAGCTGGGTTTGCAATTCAATCCTTATACGACGCAGATTGAATCGCATGATGCCATGGCTGAGATTTTTAATGCTTATGCGCGAATCAATACGATTCTGGTGGATCTTACTCGCGATATCTGGGGGTATATTGCACTAGGGTATTTCAAGCAAAGAACTGTGGCAAATGAAGTGGGTTCTTCCACCATGCCACACAAAGTCAATCCAATCGATTTTGAAAATGCAGAAGGCAATCTGGGCATAGCTAATGCACTGTTAACGCATTTAGCAGAGAAATTGCCGATATCCCGCTGGCAAAGGGATCTGACGGATTCCACCGTCCTGCGCAATATGGGGGTAGCTTTAGGACATAGCTTGCTGGCATATGATTCATGTTCCAAAGGATTGAACAAGTTGGAAATCAATTCCGCACAACTGGCCGCGGATCTCGATAATGCCTGGGAAGTCCTGGCGGAGCCGATTCAGACTGTCATGCGGCGTTATGGCGTCGACAATCCGTATGAGCAACTAAAAGCATTGACGAGGGGCAAGGGCGGCATGACGAAAGAAGCCATTCAAACATTCGTGTCCGGCTTGCCTATTCCGAAAGAAGCAAAGCAGCATTTGCTTGAACTGACGCCTCGAAGCTATATCGGCAAGGCGCCAGGATTGGCTGCAAGAATCAGTGATTGAATTGATTGCTTGTTACCATTATTGAATTTATTCTTGTTTCTAATTAATGACTTGGTTGCGGTGATTGCATTTTTGAGGATGAGGGGCTTGAAATTTGCCTACTCGTCCCAATTGTCGTCCCAATAATTATCAGGAGGAACGATGCAAAAACCAGAAAATCCCCAGCCACAGTCAGCTAACCAGACAATCGACAAAGAAGCGGTGCAAGGCGATGCCAAGGTAGCTGGCATATCCAGCGATAGTACCATTCAAACCCATACCGAATCTGATTCGCAGCCCAATCTGGAGTATCTGCTCAAGGAAGCCGAGATAAAAGCAGCCGAGCATCATGATGCGTGGATGCGTGCCAAAGCAGAAGCGGATAATATCCGTAAGCGTGCTCAACTCGATGTGGCTAATGCACATAAATTTGCCATTGAAAATTTTTCCACTGCCTTGTTGACGGTCATGGATAGTCTGGATGCGGCATTAGCGGTCGAGAATGCAAGCCTTGAGAACTACAAGAGTGGTGTGGAATTAACGCAAAAGCAGCTGATCAGTGCATTTGAAAAATTCGGAATCACGATGATCGATCCCAAGGGAGAAAAATTCGATCCACATCAGCATCAGGCCATGTGTACGGTGGATTCCGATCTTGCACCCAATACCGTGGTACAGGTCATGCAAAAAGGCTATAAATTGCATGACCGGATCATGCGACCTGCTCTAGTTTCGGTTTCTAAAGCCCAAGGCACTTGATTTTTTTCTGCTTAACCCCATTATCTGCACATTGAATAGAATTACACTTTAAAAGGATCAAAACATGGCAAAAATTATCGGTATCGATCTGGGTACGACCAATTCCTGTATCGCCGTTATGGAAAGCGGCAATCCAAAAGTCGTGGAAAACTCGGAGGGTACGCGCACAACGCCTTCCATCGTGGCTTATACCGAGGATAATGAAATTCTGGTCGGCGCTTCGGCTAAACGTCAGGCTATTACCAATCCCCAAAACACCCTGTTTGCAGTCAAACGGCTGATCGGACGTCGATTCGATGAAGATATGGTGCAGCGGGATATCAAAATGGTTCCTTACGGTATCGTCAAGGCAGACAACAATGACGCATGGGTGGAAGTGCGTGGCAAAAAAATTGCTCCGCCAGAAGTATCGGCTCAGGTATTGATGAAAATGAAAAAGACGGCCGAGGATTATCTGGGTGAAACCATATCAGAGGCTGTCATTACTGTGCCGGCGTACTTTAACGATTCGCAGCGTCAGGCCACCAAGGATGCGGGTCGGATTGCCGGTCTGGAAGTGAAGCGGATCATCAATGAACCCACAGCCGCTGCATTGGCTTTTGGTCTGGATAAAAAAGAGGGCGACCGCAAGATTGCCGTCTATGACCTGGGTGGTGGTACGTTCGATATTTCGATCATTGAGATTGCCGAAGTCGAGGGCGAACACCAATTCGAAGTGCTGGCCACCAATGGAGACACTTTCCTTGGGGGTGAGGATTTTGATTCGCGCGTTATCGAATATCTGGTTGATGAATTCAAGAAAGAAACGGGCATCGATCTGAAAAAGGACATGCTGGCTTTGCAACGTTTGAAAGATGCTGCCGAGAAAACAAAAATCGAGTTGTCGTCCAGCCAGCAGACCGAAGTCAATTTGCCTTATATCACGGCAGATGCGTCGGGACCCAAGCACCTGGCTGTGAAGATTACACGGGCCAAGCTGGAAAGCCTAGTCGAGGACCTGATCGAGCGCACCGCTGGACCTTGCAGAACTGCGATCAAGGATGCCGGTTTAACAGCTTCGGATATCGATGACGTGATTCTGGTCGGTGGCCAGACGCGTATGCCCAAGGTGCAGGAAAAAGTAAAAGAGATTTTTGGCAAGGAGCCGCGCAAGGATGTCAATCCGGATGAAGCGGTTGCTGTCGGTGCGGCCATTCAGGGTGGGGTTTTGCAGGGCGATGTCAAAGATGTGCTGTTGCTTGATGTGACACCGTTGTCACTGGGTATCGAAACGCTGGGTGGGGTGATGACCAAGTTGATCCAGAAAAATACCACGATCCCTACCAAGGCGCAGCAGGTATTTTCAACAGCCGACGATAGTCAGACGGCGGTGACTATTCATGTATTGCAGGGTGAGCGAGAAATGGCATCGGGTAACAAAAGCCTGGGTCAGTTCAATCTGACGGATATTCCGCCTGCACCGCGCGGCATGCCGCAAATCGAAGTGACATTCGATATCGATGCCAATGGTATCTTGCATGTTTCTGCCAAGGATAAGGCGACGGGCAAGGAAAACAAGATCAAGATTCAAGCCAGTTCGGGGTTGTCTGACGAAGAGATCGATCGTATGGTCAAGGATGCTGAAGCGCATGCCGAAGAAGATCATAAATCGCTGGAGCTTATTTCGAGTCGGAATCAATGTGATGCCATGATTCACTCAGTCAAAAAATCGCTGAAAGAATATGGCGATCAGCTGGATGGGGCTGAAAAGTCGAAAATAGAGGCAGCATTGAAAGATGCTGAAGATGTTCTCAAGACAGACAAGAAAGAAGATATTGATGCCAAGACGCAAGCCTTGACTGAAGCTGCGCATAAGCTTGCCGAAAAGATGTATCAGCAGAAGGATGCACAAGAAGGCGGTCAGCAAGCACAGCCCGGACCGGGATCAACGGCTTCGCATCAGGCAGAAAAACCCGTTGAAGGGGAAGTGGTCGATGCAGAATTTGAAGAAGTGAAAAACAAGAAATAAGTATCGACAGGTCTATAAACGCAGAGACGCATAAATGAGGATGATAATCCTCGGGCGTACTCTGCGTTTTGGTATTTATAACCAGAATGTTCACATTATCAACAGTACAATTTAACTGAAGCAGAGAAAAAACATGAGTAAGCGCGATTACTATCAAGTGCTCGGTGTGGCCCGGGACGCCGATGAGGCTGCAATAAAGAAGGCCTATCGCAAACTGGCGATGAAATATCATCCGGACCGCAATGCTGGCGACGTCAAATCGGAGGAAATGTTCAAGGAAGCCAAGGAAGCTTACGAAGTATTGACGGATAGCAGCAAGCGGGCAGCCTATGATCAGTTCGGACATGCCGGTGTCAATGCCAGTGCAGCAGGCGGAGGGGGAGCACAAGGATTCAGTGATGCGTTCAGCGACATTTTTGGAGATATTTTTGGCTCCAGGAATTCACGCTCCAATATGCATCGGGGAGCCGACTTGCGCTATAACCTGGAGATTACTCTGGAACAGGCGGCACATGGTACGGAAACCAAGATACGTATTCCAACCATGGAGAAATGTGAAACCTGTCATGGTGACGGAGCAAAGCCGGGTACTTCTCCCAAAACCTGTACAACGTGTAATGGTCATGGACAGGTTAGGATGCAGCAGGGTTTCTTTTCCATTCAGCAGACCTGTCCAAAATGTCAGGGCAGCGGCAAGGTGATAGCCCATCCCTGCTCAACCTGTCATGGTGTGGGGCTGGTTAAACAGCACAAGACCCTGAATGTGAAAATTCCGATGGGAGTGGATGATGGCGATCGTATCCGGGTATCGGGTGAGGGAGAAGCCGGATTAAATGGGGGACCACCCGGAGATCTGTATGTCGTCGTTCATCTGGCGGCGCATTCCGTGTTTCGTCGGGAAGGAGATCACCTGCATTGTGAGATTCCGATCAGTTTCACCGTAGCCGCACTGGGTGGGGAAATTGAAGTGCCGACATTGGAAGGGCATGCCAAGATCAAGATTCCTGCAGAAACGCAGACAGGAAAGGTTTTCAGGCTACGCAGCAAAGGGATTAAAGGTGTGCGCAGTCATGATAAAGGCGATTTACTTTGTCATGTCGTAGTGGAAACGCCAGTCAAACTGACAGCACGACAAAAGGAATTGCTTGAGGAGCTCGAGGACATCAGCCTCAAGGATGGACCCAGGCACAGTCCACGGGCAAAATCATGGATGGACAAAGCACGAGAGTTTTTTTCTGAGTGAGATGATCATCACACTTTGAAATTTTGGGGTAATACACCTCAGTAACAGTAAGGTACGAGATGAATTGCCACGTGGGGTAAAATCCAGTACCGATTCGTGGCAGGACTCAATAATGGGATCAGGTCGCAGGATCTCGAGGAAGTGTTTCTTGGGCGATAGGGCTATGATCGATAACATTGAATATCGAGACTGCATTGACTAGTTCATTGGCCTGTTGCTGCAATGAAGAGGTTGCCGTGGAGGCCTCTTCGACCAGCGTGGCATTTTGCTGTGTCACTTTCTCCATTTGCGAAATGGCTTGATGCATCTGCTCGATACCGATGCTTTGTTCCTTCGATGTAGTGGTAATGTCGGACATGATTTCGGTGACTTGCTGGATTGAACTGACTATTTCATCCATGGTTCGACCCGCACCATTGACCAGTGTGGCACCTTCGTCTACCTTGTGGACCGAATCCTCGATCAGTGTTTTAATTTCTTTAGCTGACTTGGCGCTGCGTTGTGCCAGATTACGAACTTCGGTAGCCACCACGGCAAATCCTCTCCCCTGTTCTCCCGCACGTGCGGCTTCAACTGCTGCATTCAGCGCCAGGATACTGGTTTGAAATGCGATACCGTCGATGACATTGATGATATGTGCGATCCGGCTGGAGCTTTCACTGATCGACGACATGGTCGCAATCACATCTTTCATCATGATGCCGCCTTTTGCAGTGATTTCACTCGCAGATTGTGAAAGCCGGTTGGCATTCATGGAGTTGTCGGTGTTTTGTCGCACGGTTGCAGTAAGTGCTTCCATACGCGATGCCGTTTTTGCCAGCGACGACGCCTGATGTTCCGTTCTGCGGGATAGATTCAGATTGCCCGTGGAAATCTCGGATGTGGCTCGGCGGACTGTGGTTGCATTTCTCTGGATATCGTGTACGGTTGCTCTTAAATTGATGCTCATTTGACTGATCGACTTCGATAGTTGTCCAAACTCATCCTTGCGACTTGTTTCGATTTGATGGGTCAAGTCACCAGTGGCAAGTGTGTTGGCAATATCGATCATTTGCTTTAGCGGTGACAAGATATTTCTTGACATATTGAAAGCAAAATACAGCATGAGTGATGCACTCGCCAATGTCATACCGGCAATAATCTTACTTAGAGTGCGGAAGTCTGGTAATTGGGACAGATGCCACCAGCTCAAGCCACCTACAAGGAGCAGACATAACGCTGGAATAGTCATGCATAAAGCAATGCGTTTGCCAATGGTGAGATTCAGTAGGGTCCTGAGTTTACCGACAAAATCTGTTCTGATGACTTGCCCGCACTCAATTTTCAGGTCGCCGGCTTTGCCTTCCGAGAATTTTTTGTAAATGGGACTGACTTTTTCGATGCTATCGCGTGAGGGTTTGATGCGTACGGATAAGTATCCAGTGACTTTTCCATTCTCCCGCAAGGGTATGGCGTTGGCATTGACCCAATAAAAATCGCCATTCTTGCGTCTGTTTTTGACCAGCCCTGTCCAGGGTTGACCTTTTTTTAACGTATTCCATAAGTCAGCAAATGCTTCAGGAGGCATGTCAGGGTGACGGATGATATTGTGTGCTTTACCGAGTAACTCTACTTCGGAGAAACCACTTGCTTCGATGAAGGCCTGGTTGACATGAGTGATCCTGCCTTTGGTATCGGTGGTGGAGACTAATAACCTGTTTTCTTTGATAATGTATTCATTATCCGTGACAGGAAGATTTATTTTCATGCCATTCCTTTGATGTTCTGATGGAGTATCGTTGCAATAACGGTTTGCAATTAAATATGTTGTGTAGGGGGGTTCTCATTATTAATTAGTCAATTATGAATATTGAATGTAAGAATATTCTCTCAATTTTAATTGACTGATGAAACTTTGATTTATATTTCTGATGCGGATCAAATTGACAATCGCATTATATGTTTTAATGACAGGAAATCTTGTCTGAAAGCCATTCCCAATTAGATATGCAATTTCTAAACCATTCAAGATTCGGTTTGAGCACAATAAGTAGGCGATAGCCCAATCTCAGGGCAAACGGTTAACGAAATTCATGGTTCTTTTTCTATTCAATGAGATAGTAAGAAATTTCCTATAGTTTTTAATCTGATGGATAGATACTATTGGACCCTTTGCTAAAATGTGTCTGTAACTTTGTGAGTTTGCAGGAATGAGGAGAATTTGATGCAGTCGTCACAAAAAATTTAACAATATGACTGTGCGTAATCGAACCCATAATCTTAATCGGATGAGTCCATCGATGGTGGTGCATGCGGGTAAATTGAACAGAAAAACTGCTCCCAGGAAATCATCGAGTAGCGCGCAGTGTCTGGGAAGTAAACGTGATGAAGTGACTATGAAGCAGAAAATCGCCAAACAAGCGGCGTGTTATGACATTTCACGTTTGATGCTCAAGGATCAGCCCGTAGAGGAAATGTGCCAGCATATCGTCAATTTGCTGAAACAGGGCTGGTCTTCAAGTGATAGCGTTTTACCTTTTATCGAAGTCTATAATAGATGCTATAAATTCAGTAGGTTTACTGAAGCTGCGAAGCAGAAATTTTGCATTCCAGTCATGGTGAATGGGACGATCTGCGGACAAGTTTGTCTCTTCTACGATGAAAGTAGCCCCGTTCAATGGGAAGATGAAAATGATTTTGTGTTGCTAAAAAATGTGGCTGAAGATTTGGGCTTGTGGCTTGAAAGACAACGGTCTGCGGAGGGGGGACAGGATATTTCCGATCAGACCGGAATGATTGAAAAGGGTGTGCATGAACATGGCAGTGTGATCATTACCGATCAAGAAGGAAGAATCAAATATGCCAATCAGAGTTTCTGTCTGATTTCCAAATTTTCCACAGAAGAATTGCTGGGACAGAATATTCGTATCATTAATTCCGGTTTTCATGATAGTGCCTTCATTCAGACGTTCTGGGATACCCTGAAAAATGGCAGAACATGGAAAGGTGAATTCAAGAATCGCGCAAAGGATGGTACTTTCTACTGGGTGGATGCGACAGTTATTCCCATTCTCGACGGTATTGGAGCGCCAAAGCAATATGTGTCAATCTGGACTGATGTTACTGCCTATAAAAAACTGGAACAAAAGATGGAAATGCAAGTCAAGGAATTGGCCAGATCCAACGATGAACTCGAACAATTCGCTTACGTTGTGACGCATGATTTGCAGGAACCGCTCCGAGCAATTAATAGTTTTGTACAGTTATTGAAAAAGTATTGTGATGATCATCTGGATACACGTGCCAATGAGTTGATTGCACATGCCGTAGCAGGTACTCAAAGAATGCAGATGCTGATCGATGATTTGTTAACGTATGCACAGGTTAATGCAAACCAAACATTGGTGGATGTCGATTGTGAGCTCTTGTTGACCAACGTATTGACTGATTTGTCAGTCATCATTGGCGAATGCCAAGCCGAAGTTGAGCACCAGAAATTGCCGGTAATCAGAGGCATTCCGTTCCAATTCATACAGCTATTTACCAACTTGATCAATAATGCGCTTAAATTTCAGCGCGAGCAGCCGCCCAGGATCTGTATCAGTGTCGAGGAAAATTCGGATAAATGGATTTTCTCTGTCAGGGATAATGGCATAGGCATTGAGGAGCAGTATCTGGAGCGGATTTTCAGGGTGTTCCAGCGGTTGCATAGTCGCAAAGAGTATGTCGGTACGGGGATTGGACTGGCGATTTGTAAAAAAGTGGTCGAACATCACGGCGGGCGTATATGGATCAAATCGCAACCCAATGTAGGCTCTACTGTTTACTTTACAATTCCGAAGCTTAATTAATCGACTACGACATGCGCAATAATAAGAATAATCGCTTGAATGTGATCCTGATGATTGATGACAACCCAACAGATGTATTATTAATCAAGGAGGCTTTTGCATTTTGTGAAGGAGATTTCGAGATACAGGTGGCTGAAGATGGTGTTTTTGCCATGGAATTTCTCCGAAAGAAAGGGCAATTTCTTGATGTGCCACGCCCCGATATTATTTTGCTGGATTTGAATATGCCACGCAAAAATGGCCTGGAAGTCCTGACGGAAATCAAAGCAGATAAGAATTTGAAAAGTATACCCACCATGATTTATACCTCTTCGACAGTAAAAGAGGATATTAAGACGGCCTATAACAATCATGCCAATGGCTATATCAGAAAATCTGTCGATTTCGATGAATGTATCAAAACGGCCAAAGCGATCAAGGATTTCTGGTTTTCGGCGTCAATCCTGTACGAGCCCTGAACAACCATGACCGCGCCACCCATTCATATTTTATTGATCGAAGATAACGAAACGGATGCGATATTGGTTCAGAGTGACTTGCAGCAAGCCATGAAGGATCAGTTAAGTCTGGTACATACCGAAAGATTAAATTCGGCTCTGGAATTGATCAAACAGCAATCGTTTGATCTGATTTTGTCGGATCTGACCTTGCCCGATAGCGATGGAGTGACGACCATCAATCGTTTGCGCGAGCATGCTGCAAGTATTCCCATCGCAGTTTTATCCTTTCGTGACGACGAAAAGCTGGCGATCACGGCGATCAAGGCGGGTGCCCAGGATTATCTGGTCAAGGGCAGTTTGACAGAAGGTGTTTTGGCACGCGTCATCCGTTATTCGATTGAAAGAAAGAGAATCGAAGAAAGTAATAAAAAGGCGCAACAAAGGTTTCAGACCATCTTCGAGAAAGCACCGCTGGGTATAGCGCTAGTTAATTTGCAGACGGGCCGATACTACGATGTCAACCCCAAATATGCAGAGATAGTCAGAAGGAGTGTCGAAGACTTACGAGTAATCAATCAGTCCGATATCATTCACTCCGATGATATACAGGATTATGAAAATGAAATTCGCCAGATCGTAAATCAGCAGGTACCGGATTCCAAGATAATAAAAAGAATTGTGCGCTCGGACCATACGGTGATCTGGCTGGAAATGTCTATTGTGCCATTCGAACTGATCGATAATACGGAGATGTGCTACTTGTGCATGATCGAGGATGTCACTGAGCGGAAACGTTTGATCGAAAACTTGCGGCATTTGACGACACACCTGCAAGATGTCAGAGAAGAGGAGCGAACCCGGATAGGTAGAGAGATCCATGACGTACTGGGTGGAACACTGACTGTATTGAAAATGGATCTGGACTGGTTGTCCAAGAAAATTACCAAGGAACCATTGCATGAGCGGGTTATGTCCCTATATCGATTAACGGGGGAAGCCATTGAAACGGCGCGCAGGGTATCGGTCAATTTACGCCCCAATGTGCTGGACAATCTGGGGTTATGCGGAGCAATCGAATGGCTGGTGCGCGAATTTGAACAACGAACAAGCATCAAGTGCGTGCTGGAATCCTCTGTTTCACACTTATCATTTTTGGACGAACATTATGAAACGAATGTTTTCAGGATAATCCAGGAAGTTTTCATCAATATCACTTTGCATGCCAATGCAACAAAGGTTGAAGTGGAGCTTTTCGAAGAGGATGCAGGACTTGCCATCATTATTAGAGATAATGGTATTGGTATAACGGAATCGCAATTGCTTGACCCCGGATCTTTTGGAATAATCGGAATGAATGAACGAATACAGCAGTTAGGTGGAAAATTGGAAATCTGTGGTTCTCCATCTCAAGGGAGCGTGGTAACACTTAAAATACCGCGATCAGCGATTGAAACCGTAGAGGAGTCCATCAATGACTAGAGTTCTTGTTGCTGATGATCATGCCCTGTTTCGCGATGGACTGAGACGCATCTTTAGTGAAACGGATGATATTCAGGTTGTTGCAGAGGCAATCGATGGCAAGGATATTCTCAAGAAAACCCGGGAGACCGAATGGGATGTTTTGTTGCTGGATATCAATTTGCCGGATATGAATGGTCTGGATATCCTGAAAAGGGTATTGTCAGCGCATCCCGCTGCACGGATACTGGTGCTCAGCATGTACCCCGAAGAGGAGTACGCCATCCGAGCCATTCGTTCGGGTGCATCGGGTTATTTGACCAAAGACAGTCCGACGGATCAGCTGATCAATGTTATTCGCCGCTTGGCCAAAGGCGGAAAATATGTCAATCCCGAGCTTGCTGAAAAGTTGCTGTTTAATCCAGTCCTGGATTCAGGGATGCTGACACATACCACTTTCTCAGATCGGGAACTGCATGTTTTCAAGCTGATTGTTGCTGGTGAATCGTTGACTGCGATTGCCAACAAGCTGTCACTGAGCGTGAAAACGGTTAGCACCTATCGCTCAAGAATTCTAGAAAAGATGAATATGCGCAATAACGCACAGCTGGTCCGGTATGCTATTCAGCATCGGCTGGTTGAATGATTGGATGACCAAATGATTGTGTAATCAATTGCTTGAGTATGAGCAATTTGCCATGAAAAAAGTGCTCTGCCCCCGGAATGAACACAATTGGCTGTGACGTGGGGGCAGCCCAGTTCAGTACTGCTTCGGGTGGGACGATATCGTCCTTGTCGCCCTGAATGATCAAGGCATAGGTGGTAAATTCGGGTACAGGCGGGGCTCGCAAATGCACAACCGAGGGTGCAACCAAGATCAGGTACTGTGGATTAAGCGTCTGTGCGGCATGTAACTGCACTGCACCACCAAATGAAAAACCAGCCAGCACTAACGGTAACCGGGGTGAAAGCGCAAGATACTGATCACGGATGGTTTGAGTGACGGCAATCACGTCGGCGGATTCGCCGATCCCATGATCAAAACTTCCCTGACTCTGGTTGACACCCCGAAAATTGAATTTGACACTCAGAAAACCAAGTTGCAGCAGGGTGGTGAAGATCGTTTGCACGACCTTGTTGTTCATGGTGCCGCCGTGTAGGGGGTGAGGGTGGGCTACTATGGCCATTCCCTTCGGTGCCGATACAGGTAAACCCAGGAGTGCTTCGAGCTTTCCAGCAGGGCCATCGATCATCATTTTGCGCAACTGGTTCTGCATGATTAAACAATGCCTCGCCTGTATAGAACCAATCAGATCTTCAGTCGTTCGACAATCTTGCCTTTGATCAGATGTTCATCGATGATTTCATCGATATCTTCCTGATCGATATAGGTATACCAGGTTTCATCGGGGTAAATGACAATGATCGGACCTTCGTTACAGCGATCCAGACAACCGGCATTATTGATGCGAATCTTGCTTTTGCCACTGAGTTTCAGGGATTTGATACGCTGTTTAGCGTAATCACGCAATTCCTGCGCATTGAAATTATTGCAACATTTGGCGTTGCCTTCACGCTGGTTGGTGCAGAAAAAAACATGGTGTCGATAATAACTCATAATGAACGGATAAGAATTAAGGTGGAAATGGCTAGTTTAACGCAATTTGATTTCTGTCCAAATGCGGCTGAGGGTGCGCCGTTGTTTGTGATTCAAATCAGTAAGCATTTCAAGGTGCGAAAGCGTCGATGGATCGGGGAAAATGACAGGGTGGCGTGTCAATTCGGGGCGAATGAATGGTGTTGCAGCCCGGTTAGGATTGCCGGAACCGATCAGATTGGTCAATTCAGCCGAATTTTTTCCATCCATCATGAAATTGATGAATTGATGAGCCAGGTCTGGATGCTGGCCACTACGGTGGATAACCATGCTATCCAGCGACATGACGGCTCCCTGTTTCGGTATGGTGTAATCAATTGCAAATGAGCGACCGGTCTTGTGTGCATCCAGGGCTGCCTGAAACAGATCATTGGAATAGCCCTGGACAACCCACAAATCGCCAATGGCAAGCTCGCGGATATAGCTGGTATTACTGAATGCGGCCCAGTAAGGCTTGGCGCGGATGATCAGTGCCTTGGCTTGATTCCAGTGCGTTTCATCCTGATCGTTGGCTGAATAACCCAGGTACAGTAGCGCAGCGGCCATCAGTTCACGCGGACTATCCAGAACCGTGACGCGGTGTTTGATTTTTTGCAGATATTCCGGTTCAAAGATGAGGGCCCAGGTGTTGGTTGGCAAGCCCAATTCCTGAATTTTATTCCTGTTGTAGCCGAGCAGGGTCAGAGTGTAGGCATAAGGAACGGAAAACTGATTGGCCGGATCAAACCGCGTGTTCAGATAAGCGGACTCGATATTCTTCAGGTTAGGCAGTTGCGTTTTATCCAAAGGTGACAAAGCCTGTTGCTGGATCAGAGTATGCAAGGCGTTACCGGTCGGTACGATCAGATCGTAACCCGTTGCACCTGCTGCCAGCTTGGCCAGCATTTCCTCGTTATCGGAAAAATAGTCCTGCTTGACCTGGCAATTGCACGTTTTTTCAAAGTGTTGAATGGTTTCCGGGGCAATATAATTGTTCCAGTTAAATAATTGCAGGATGCGGGTATCCGTTTTGTCGGAAGTCATGGAGTCCATACCGGAGCATCCGCTCAGCCATGCCGCCAGAACCAGTGCCAGATAGCGTATTAGCAGACCTAACATGTCAGGGAGTCTGGCTTAATGGGACGGATCGCGCAGCATGCTGCTGCCAAATCGGTTCGCCAAGGTGATCAGCGTGAGCGTCAATAGCATTAGCAACGTGGAGATGGCATTGATTTCCGGCGTGACCGCCACTTTGATCATGGTGTAGATCTGAATCGGCAGAATGGGTTCACCGATACCTTTGGTAAAGAATGTGATGACGAAATCGTCGATCGATAGTGTGAACGACATGAGCGCACCCGCGATGATGGCTGGTTTGATCAATGGCAGGGTCACGTGATAGAAGGCCTGCCAGGGTGTGGCACCCAGATCTCGCGCAGCTTCAAAAATCGACTCATCCATGCCCTGCAGGCGTGCCCGCACGATGATGGCGACAAAGCCGATACAAAAGGTCGTATGGGCGAGGATGATGGATATCAGACCCAGCGTCAGGTTAAGCACCTGCAAATAGAAAAGCAGCAGCGAAACACCCAGTAGAATTTCCGGCATGGCCAACGGTGTAAAGGCCAGAATGGGTAACACTTTCAGCCTGTAACGGTGAATCGCCAGACCAGCCATGGTGCCCAGGATGGTGGCGGACAGGCTGGCGCAGCAGGCAATGAACAGGGAGTTGCGCACAGCAAGCAGCATTTCGTGATCGTTCCATAAAGTCTGGTACCAGTACAGTGTGAATCCCACCCATTCGGCATTGAGCTTGGAGTCATTGAAGGAAAACACAACGACGATGCACAAGGGGATATACAGGAAAGCATAAACCAGCATTGCGATCAGTCGGAGTAGAGGGGAGGAACGGCGCATGGTATTTTCCTGGAATATCGGCAATTCTGTTCAAGGGGACCGCATGACGGACCGGGCAAGCCAGGTAAAAAAAACGGTCACGCCCAGCACGGCAATGGTCAGCATGATGGAGAGTGTTGAACCGAAAGGCCAATCCCGGGTGCCCAGAAACTGATCCTTGATGAGATTGCCGATCATGATGTCTCCGGTTCCACCCAAAATATCGGGAATGGCAAACATGCCAAGAACCGGGATGAATACCAGCGCCGATCCGGAGAAAATGCCAGGCAGTGACAATGGCCAGGTGACGGACCAGAAGCGCTGCCAGCGATTTGCACCCAGATCCTGAGCGGCATCAAGCAGAATCGGGTCATGTTTTTCGAGGTTGGTGTACAACGGGAGAATCATGAAAGGCAGGTGCACATAAACCATGCCGATCAAGACCGCAAATGGAGAGAACAGCAGTGTTATCGGTTCAAAATCCAGAACCCCCAAAATGTGATTGATCACGTGACTGAGCGTGGATTCTGGGCCAAGTATGATCATCCAGGCATAGACACGAATCAGAAAATTGCTGGCAAAAGGCAGGACAACCAACATGATCATCAGGTTACGAAATTTCCTGGGGCTATTGGCGATCAGCAGTGCCAGTGGATAGGCCATAGCGATGCAGATAATCGTGGTCAGGGTGGCAATGACGAATGATTTGAGAAAAATTTCCAGGTAAATCCAGTCGCTCAGAAAGAACTGATAGGTCTCTAGGGTTAGGCCCGAATCAATGCCGGAGCGCTCCGCGAAAATATTGAGAGGGACAAGACCGCCGAATTCTCCGGGCAGGCGGAACGATGTGACGATCATGATCAGGCTGGGCGCCACGAAGAAGATCAGTAGAAACACGAGTGGTGGTCCACTGATGAGCCATTTGATCAGACGGTTTGATAATTGCATGGTTAATCGAGTACGCGCATTCAATTAATCCGGAAAGAAATGTGCTGCATTTTCCTGCCAGTTTATAGCAACCTGGTCACCAATTTCAAAGCGCTGGGCCTGACCGGGTACAGAATTGGCCAAAAGAGCCTCGATATGGACTTGATCAGCGAGTTCGATGATATAGGTGGTGACATCGCCAATATACAGAAAATCCCGGATACGTCCCACCCGTTTACCGTCATTCTGAGCGTTCGGATCGAGTGCAGTGATGTTGATCTGTTCCGGACGGATGGCCATGACACCCTTGTCATTGACATTGACAGATGCTTTGAGCGGTACCCTGATTTTTCCGAGATGGTTGACATTCAACGTCAGATGCTGAGTAGAGATGGCCATCACCTGTGCATCCAGCAGGTTAATCTTGCCAATGAAATCTGCTACGAAACGATTGACCGGGAAATTATAGATCGTAGCGGAAGTATCCACCTGCTCGATCCGGCCACGATTCATGACCGCGATGCGGTGTGATAGCGCCAGCGCCTCGTTTTGTGCGTGTGTCACATAAATGAAAGTGACACCAGCGTCGGCCTGAAGATTGATCAATTCTCTCTGCATGTTTTCACGCAGTTTCTCGTCAAGTGCGCCCAGTGGCTCATCAAGCAGCAGCAGGCGCGGTTCGTTGATCAGCCCGCGCGCAAAAGCAACACGTTGCCTTTGTCCTCCCGATAATTCATGCGGATAACGATCCGAAAATTGGGAGAGCTCGACTTCTGCCAGTGTTCGGGTTACACGCTGTTCGATCTCCTCAGATGATTTTCCCGCCATTTTCAATGGAAATCCGATATTGCCGGCAACGGTCATATGTGGAAACAAGGCGTAACTCTGGAACACGGTATGAAAAGGACGCTTTTCTGGAGGGACCGAAATGATATCTTCATTATCCAGCAGGATTTGACCGGTATCCGGCGCATCAAAACCGGCAATCATGCGCAGTAATGTGGTTTTTCCGCATCCGGAGGGGCCGAGCAGGGTAAAGA
The DNA here is from genome assembly GCA_017879645.1 of Nitrosomonas sp. Taxonomy (GTDB): domain Bacteria; phylum Pseudomonadota; class Gammaproteobacteria; order Burkholderiales; family Nitrosomonadaceae; genus Nitrosomonas. The sequence goes on along the minus strand of JAAEXZ010000007.1, from coordinate 33,182 downwards.
ATTCACCCGTCTCGATCTTGAGACTGACGTCATCAACGGCAGCAAATCTGCCGAAGCGCTTGGTTACATTGCGAATTTCGATGAGTGACATGATCGCGCACCAAAGAAGGTGGATCGTTGATCAATCGAACGAAGTACTGGAAGATGCGTTTGCTGATCGGCACCGGCAGATTACTTGCAAAAGCTATTGTAAAACTTGCCACATCAGCATGGCGGTCAATAGAATCGCTATGAGCGCCAGTAATCGATTCTGGCGCTTTTCCTCGGCTACCAGATCTGCCATGCGCTTTTCCAGTTCATGATTACGGTTTTCTGCCAGTGCCTGATGCACCAGACGGGGAAATTCCGGCAGGATCACAGCCCAATTCGGGGCTTCTTTCTCGACCCGGCTGGCAAAACCACGCCAGCCAATTTGTTCCGCCATCCAGCGTTCCAGGAAAGGCTTGGCTGTTTTCCATAGGTCGAGATCGGGGTCGAGATCGCGCCCCAGTCCTTCGATGTTCAACAATGTTTTTTGCAGTAATACCAGTTGTGGCTGGATCTCGACGTTGAATTGCCGTGAAGCTTGAAATAGTTGCAGCAGCACGCGGCCAAAGGAAATTTCTTTCAATGGTTTATCGAAAATGGGTTCGCAAACGGCGCGTATGGCTGCTTCAAAATCATCGACGCGTGTCTCCTTGGGGGCCCAACCAGCTTCAACGTGGGCTTGCGCAACACGTCCATAATCGCGCCGGAAGAAAGCAAGGAAGTTTTGCGCCAGATAGTTTTTGTCTTCGTCGCTTAATGTACCCATGATGCCGAAATCGACTGCGATATAACGCCCATTTTCTCCAACAAAAATGTTCCCAGGGTGCATATCCGCATGGAAGTACCCGTCCCGGAATACCTGGGTGAAAAATATCTCCACTCCGGAACGCGCCAGCTGCGGTATGTCGATGCCGTGTTCCCGTAAAGTATCGACATGACTGATCGGAATACCCTTGACGCGTTCCATGACCATGACACTGCTGCGGCAGTAATCCCAATGCACTTCGGGTACAAACAGTAACGGTGAATTGAGGAAATTGCGCCGTAACTGGCTGCAGTTTGCGGCTTCTCGCATCAAATCGAGTTCATCGTCCAGATGACGTGCAAATTCCGAGACAACCTGACGTAATTTCAGCCGTTTGCCGTCTGACCAGACGGATTCCGCCAACCATGCACCGGTATCCATCAACGCAATGTCATGCATGATGATGGGAGCCAGATTGGGGCGTAAAATCTTTACCGCCACTTCGGTACCATCGTGCAATTCAGCAAGATGAACCTGCGCTACGGAAGCACTGGCAATCGGTGTGGAATAGAATTTGAAAAAAACCTGCTCTGTTTTTTGTCCATATTCCTTTTCCAGTGTCGATAGAACCAATTCATAGGGAAAAGGGGGAACCTGATCCTGCAATTTGGCCAGTTCATCAGCGATGTCCTGAGGCAGGATGTCGCGCCGGGTTGAAAGCATTTGTCCAAATTTGACAAAAATCGGTCCCAATGCTTCCAGTGCCAGGCGTAATCTTTCTCCGCGGGGTCTGTCGAGGTTTCGCCAGAATGTCAGAGTCCGGATAATGGGACGTAAGAACCTCAACCGACTGTGGCTCAGCACGAACTCGTCCAACCCAAACCGGAATGCAACATAGAGTATTTTTAGAAAGCGGAATAGGCGCATGGGTAGGTCAATTCTGGGATGGAGAGGGAAATCCTGATGACATTTGCTGATCCTTGTGAGCGTAACGATTTATCGCAGTGACAGTTGATCGAGTCGTTGCTCCAGTTGATCCGCTTGCAACTGCAAGACTTCGATTTCGGCAGCAAAATGTGTGAGAGCAGTGGCCTTGGCCAGTATAGGCTGTTCTTCCGTACAATATTCTGTCCAGGATTGGCACAAAAGCGCCATGCTTTCGGTGTGCCAATGCAGAAGGCGCATGCCGGATTGGGCAAGACGATGGGCAGGAATGTCACCAAGGATTTTGCTCAGATCCGATTCCAGAAGTATCCCAAGATCGAGTGATTTGGCAATGCTGATCAGGGTGTCACCCAGAGATCGATTGCCGGCAATGGAGATCTGCTCAAAAGCACTTACCTCTTTTGTCAGCAAACGGGGCAGAATTGTCGGTGATAGCGTCAGTGTGACATCGGGATCGGTGTCATCTTGCATGGGTTGCATTGTTCCCGATTCGTCGATGCGCATGTGATGAATCGGCAGCGGAAAGATGCGAATACCAATCGTCATTCCGGAAAAAGATTGCAGTCTTTTGGAGGCCCATTGCTCATTGCGCAAAATATGATTGATCGGTGTGACGCTGGATATCAACATTTTTGTTCTAATTACCCGAGATTTCTATCAATCCGAAATACAAATACCGTTATGACTGCTCGATCGCGTTATTGTATGAAACATGCAATGCATGGTCGCGTGACATCGTGCAATCCTTTCGCTTGTGAGTATAGCATCATAAATTGGGTGAATCGCAAACCAGAACCAAAGTTGCTTCAGTGAATCTAGCGAAATATTCAATCTTGGGGAGAATGAGTCTGGGGGGTAACACGATCCGGATTCGGATGGATAGTCTGAATTCATATGACATCATGCCGCGGTACCATTAAGTATCAGTATGAGTGTGGGAAATGTCACCGTCAAAACCGGAATATGAGGGTATATTCCCTATCTGTTTTCAGCTTTGCAAACAACTGACCGGCATTACACTTTCACTCAGATATCGTAATGCAGCGTAAGGATGAAATGAGATGCGCTGTAACACCTTGCTGAGGTAGATGTCCGGTATGCAATCCAAGTTTTGATTAATGATTTTGACGAGGCCCTTTAATCCCTATTGCTTGCAATAGGGATTTTTTTTAGTCGATCACAACGACCGGGGTGATGGCAAGATGCTGAGAAATGGTGTTTGCGGCCTGTTTGGCCAGAATGGTGTCGGAATATGGACCTGCATGGACCCTGTATAATCCGTTGTTCTTGGTTACGTTGAGGGTGGTATCGAGCCACGGTAGTTTCTTGCGGGCCTGTGACAGAAAATGATGTGCATTGTCCTGCGAACCAAAAGCACCTAACTGCAGGTAAACCGTATTCGCTGCAGAGGGATTGCTACCCGTATTCTGTGTTATCGGAATGGGCGTGTCCAAGGACTTCCTGGCTAGGCGTGTGCGGTCATTGTCCAGCAGGATACTTTCGACTTCAACCTGTCCGCTGCCGCCGTCCAGAATACCCAGTTTAAGTGCGGCGGTATAAGATAAATCAATCAGGCGATCAGACAGGAAGGGTCCACGATCATTCAAACGCACCACGATGGATTTTCCGTTGGTCAGATTGGTAACGCGTGCATAACTTGGCAGGGGCAGGGTAGGGTGTGCGGCCGTCATGGCATACATATCGTAAATTTCACCCGTGGCAGTATTGTTGCCGTGATATCGGCGACCGTACCAGGAAGCAATGCCACGTTCCCTGTAAGCGTTGAGTTCGGTCATCGGTCTGAACAATTTGCCCATGGCAACATAAGGCTGCATATTTGCCGCCCGTAGCGGTTCGCTTCTGGGAACGGCATCCGGGGTCAAATGTAAATTGGGTGGCGGATTGTCACCCGGTCCGTCGTCAAGATAATAACCGCCTCCTTTTCCACCTGATCGGCCGGTGTGAGAGGATGTTTCCCCTTTGGCAAGGCTAGATGAAGATTTTGATTTGGATTTGTGTTGGTGACCGTATTGGGGTGGACTACTGCAAGCGGACAATAGAATCATGGTCGAGAGCGAAACGCCGGCAACAATTCTCAAGCGCCTTTTGAAATCATGATATAAAACCGAATCCGTATCTGTCATGTTTTTATGAGTTTGGGATGTGTTTGAATACTCATCAAAATACCAAAACCGAGCAACATTGTCACCATCGATGTCCCACCATAGCTGATCAAGGGCAGCGGCACGCCGACAACGGGTAGGATACCACTAACCATGCCCATGTTAACGAAGATATAAGTGAAAAAAGTCAGTGTAATTGATCCAGCAATCAAACGGGTGAATTGCGTGGATGCATTGGCGGTAATGACCATGCAGCGTCCGATAACCCCCAGATACAACAGTAATAGCAGCGTATTACCGATCAATCCGAATTCCTCGGAAAAGACTGCAAAGATAAAATCCGTGCTTTGCTCAGGTAAAAAATCCAGTTGAGTCTGCGTACCATTTTGCCATCCTTTGCCAATAAGACCACCGGATCCAATGGCAATTGAAGATTGGATGGTGTGATATCCGGAGCCGAGTGGGTCCTGTGACGGGTCGAGCAGGGTCATAATGCGTTGCCGCTGGTAATCATGCATAAATGACCACATCAGTGGAAAGCTTGCAGCTGCAGTCACGATCAAACCGGCGATGATGCGCCAGGACAGGCCTGCAAGAAACAGGACATAAAAGCCGCTGGCGGCTATCAGGATGGCCGTTCCGAGGTCGGGTTGTTTGAGTATCAGTGCGACGGGCAACATCAGTACGATCACGGCTCCCAGATAATCGCGCAGACGCAGCGTGATTTCATGCTTGTCGAAATACCAGGCCATCATCAGCGGGATAGCGATTTTCATCAATTCCGAAGGCTGGATTTTGGTGACCCAGATGTCAAGCCAGCGTCGTGCGCCATTGCTGATCTCGCCGAACAGGGCCACAGCAATCAGTAATGCAAAGCCTAGAACATACATCGGTAAAGCCAGCCGCTTGATTTGTTGCAATGGAATATTGGCTACCAGCCACATGATGACCAAGGCAATAACCATATTGACCATTTGATGACTGACCTTGTTGATATTGGCGCCGGTTGCGCTATACAGCACAATCAAACCGACCAGCATCAGGGCCAGGATACCGGCAAGCAGCAATCCATCGATATAGCGCGTCAGGTAGTACCAGATTTTACGAATGTCGATCATGATGTTGCTGGCATGAATGCGCGCTGTAATTTCGGCCGATTACAGATGGTCATGCTGATGCTCATCGGCAGGTTCGGATAACTGTGCAATTGTGGGTTCGGGGTGCTGTCCGAGCAGGTAATAATCAAAAACCTTGCGGGCAATCGGTGCTGCGGTCGAACCCCCCGTACCGCTATTTTCGACCAGCACAGCCAGTGCAATCTTGGGATCGTCCGCAGGGGCGTAGGCGATGAACATGGCATGGTCCCGATGTCGCTCATTGATCGATTTTTCATTGTATCGCTCGCCCTGTTTAATACCGATCACTTGTGACGTGCCTGTTTTTCCGGCAAACGAGTAACCGGCATTGATACCGGCTTTTGCAGCCGTGCCGCCAGGGCGGGTGACATCGACGAGTGCATTCTTGACGATTTCCAGATGACTGGGTTTCATGTTGACCTGGTAGAGCAATTTGGCGGGCACCTCCTCGGTATTGCCCGTTTTGCTGTTTTGAACCTGCTTGACCAGATGGGGCAGATAAGCTTTGCCATTGTTGGCGATGATCATGGTCGCGAAAGCAAGCTGCAGTGGCGTGGTCAGATTGTATCCCTGTCCGATGGCGACCGAGATGGTGTCTCCGGCATACCATTTTTGTTTGTACTGCTTCATTTTCCAGGCTGCCGAGGGCAGGAGTCCGGATACTTCTCCCTCGATATCAATACCTGTTTTTTTACCCAACCCGAACTGGCCAATGAAATTGTGAATGTTGTCGATGCCCAGATCATTGGCCAGGCTGTAGTAATAAGTGTCACAGGAAACTACCAGGGAGCGGTGCAGATTGACACGTCCATGACCTCCGGGCTTCCAGTCGCGATAACGGCGATCCACGCCGGGTAAAGAAAAGAATCCCGGATCGCTCATGGTGTATTCGGGCGTGCGTTTTCCCAGCTCCAACGCAGCTAGTGCCATGAATGGCTTGAATGTGGAACCCGGGGGATAGACGCCGCGCAGTGCACGGTTGTTCAGGGGACGATCGATGGAATGGTTGAGCAGATTCCAGTTTTCCTGATCGATGCCGCCAATGAACAGGTTATTGTCATAGCCCGGTTTGCTGACAAAAGCGAGAATTTCGCCGTTATTCGGATCCAGGGCTACGAGAGCACCACGAAATTCACCAAAAGCTTTCTCGGCTGCTTCCTGTAATCCCAGATCCAATGTCAGGATCAGATTGTTACCTGGGGTCGGGGGAGTGCGCGACAAGACCCGGATGGAGCGACCTGCTGCATCCGTTTCCACTTCCTCAAAACCGGCAATACCGTGCAACTGTCTTTCGTAGCTTTGCTCTATGCCGATTTTGCCGATATGTTGTGAACCGCGATAGTTATTCAGTTCCCCGCTGGATTCGAGTTGTTCCAGATCCTGATCGTTGATACGGCTGATATAGCCGACAACATGCGATACCCGCTCTTTTTCCGGATACTGGCGAAACACGCGGGCCTTGATCTCGATACCGGGGAAACGGTAGCGGTTAACGGCAAAACTGGCGATTTCCAAGTCGGTCAACCGGCTGCGAATAGGCAAGCTCTTGAAGCGCTTGCTTTCCCTGAGCAATTTCTTGAAACGCTGGCGATCGGTGGGAGTGATCTCGATCAATGTTGCCAGTTCATCGAGTGTAGCATCGAGATTCGGCACCTTGCTGGGAATGACTTCCAATGTATACGCGGAATAATTTTGCGCCAGTGTCTTGCCGTGCCGATCAAAGATCAGGCCGCGATTCGGAACCAGTGGCAATATGGAAATCCGGTTGGCTTCTGCCAAGGTATGGTAATGGTCTTGCTGGGTGACCTGCAGATAATAGAATCGGACATACAGAATCGAAAAGAACAGGATGACGAATCCGCTACTGACTGCCAGGCGAATGCGAAATTTACGCAGTTCTTCAGGATGATTTCGTAGTTCGACCTTGTGATTCATAGCGCATCGGGATCAGGTTTTTGTTTCAGCGGTATGCTGATCAGAACCGCAATGGGTGCCCAAAGCAGGATACCGGAGAGGGTGGCCGAGAAATACTGCCATCCGGGAAAGTTGGAACCGCCGGCGATGGCAACCAGAACGATGATGGCTTGCATGACAAACAAGATTAAACCGACTTGCGGAGCCTGCTGCATCAGACTGAAGATGCGCAACCGGCGCCCGAGAATCAACGCGAGGTAGACGGCAATGCAATAAGCCAGTGCGTGCTGGCCGAATATGCTGGTATTGCCGGCATCCATCATCAATCCCATGAGAAATGCAATGCTCATGCCCATTTTGTGCGACTCGTTGACGCACCAGTAAATCAGTGTGATGGCGACGAAATCGGGACGATAGATCAGGAATTCCTGTTGCAGCGGCAATAGATTCAGAGTGAGCGCAATGATCAGGCTGAGCAGAATATAGCCCGTACTGGCCGGCAAGTAGATTTCTTCTCGAAAATAACCCTCTGCATCAGAGTGATTGTCGTTATTTACTTTGCGATTCAATTTTGACTGTCTCTGCAAGTTCGTCCGCAGGAGGCGGTGTTAACGATAGAATCAGGACCTGGCGATTACGATCGACGCCAGCGATCGGTGTACCGATGATGTGCGCAAAATCATCCACAGGATCCCGCTCAATTTTATCAACCGTTGCAACTGGGATACCCGGAGGGTAGATGCCACCGATTCCCGATGTGACTAACAGATCGCCGGGAATGATGTCCGTGTTGACGGACAAATAGCGCAACAGCAGGGCATCCTGTTTTCCCGTACCGGAAATGACGGAGCGTAGTCCGTTGCGAACTACTTGTACCGGAACCGAATGATTCTTGTCAATCAGTAATGTGACTTCCGAAGACCAAGGATAAATACGCGTAATCTGTCCGACGATACCCTGATCGTCAATGACGGCCTGTCCCAGTTTGATGTCGTGCTGGCTACCCTTGTTGAGCGTAATTTTATGATTGAACGGATCGCGGGGTGTGTACAGGATTTCTGCCATGACAGCTTGAGTATGTGTATCGGTCTCGATACCTTGCATGGCGCCCAGCAGCTTGCGTAATTGCACATTTTCCGCTTCCAGTGACTGTAATTTCAGTAATTTCTCGCGATCTTCCTGGTATTGCTGTTTCAACCACTGATTTTCTTCAACGAGATAGAAACTGGCGATCAGTTTTTCAATCTGGTCATAAATGTTGGTCGGGATATAGGCAATTTTTTGCAGAGGAAAAACGACTATGCCGACAGCTTGGCGTAATTCCGGGAACTGCTTGAATCGCAAGTCTTCGGCAATAAGAATGCAAGCGAGCAGTGCGAATACGAACAGTCGCGCAAATGGACCTGGTCCATGCCTGAAAAACTGAGGATCAGCTGTCATGACTTCCAGTATTGATTATGCTGGCAGTCCGTCATTCAAGGATTTGAAAAGTGAACTGCCGGATTTACCTAATCGCGTGCAAAAATGCCGATGGTGCGGTCTATGTTTTCCAGTGCGATACCGGCGCCGCGCACCACGCATGTCAGTGGATCTTCGGCAATGATCACCGATAGTCCTGTCTCTTCCATCAATAAACGGTCTATATCCCGTAACAGGGCTCCTCCTCCAGTCATTACCATTCCCTTTTCGGCAATATCGGCACCCAATTCGGGGGGGGTGTGCTCCAGTGTCGTTTTGACGGCACTCACAATGCTGTTCAGGGGTTCGGTGAGGGCTTCGAGAATTTCGTTACTGGAAATGGTAAAACTGCGAGGAATGCCTTCCGCGAGGTTGCGCCCCTTGACCTCGATTTCGCGTACTTCGGAACCGGGAAAAGCCGAACCGATTTCCTTTTTGATGATTTCTGCCGTCACTTCACCAATCAGCATGCCATAGTTGCGGCGAATATAGTTGATGATGGCTTCATCAAATTTGTCTCCACCGACCCGCACCGAATTCGAGTAAACAATACCGCCCAGTGAAACTACGCCGACTTCCGTCGTACCACCGCCAATATCCACTACCATCGATCCGGTTGGAGATTCCACGGGAAGATCGGCGCCGAGTGCGGCGGCCATCGGCTCCTCAATCAGCTCAACCTTACGTGCACCGGCACCATAAGCTGCTTCGCGGATGGCGCGACGTTCCACTTGCGTGGAGCCGTAGGGAACGCAAATGACGATGCGTGGATTGGCAGAAAACAATCGGGGGGGGTTGACCTTGCGAATGAACATCTTGAGCATTTGCTCGGTGACGGTGAAATCGGCAATCACACCGTCTTTCATGGGACGGATGGCGGTGATGTTGCCAGGCGTGCGTCCCAGCATCTGCTTGGCTGCCAGTCCTACTTGCTGGATCATTTTCTTGCCATTGGCACCGCTTTCTTCGCGAATGGCGACGACCGAAGGTTCATCCAGTACGATGCCCTGGCCATGAACATAAATCAGCGTATTGGCTGTGCCCAGATCAATTGCCATATCAGTTGAGAAATAGCTTCCAAGAATACTGTTGTTCAAGAAATTAAACATTGTGGCAAAATCCGTTATTAATTTATGATTGATGATGAAGATGAGAGAAAATTAGAACCACCAAAAAATAATACGCCGGTTGAAATCGGGCATAATACCCTAATACGCATTCAAATATAAGGCTGCCAATTTAACATGACTCTGACTGTCGATGATGTAAAACGTATTGCTGATCTCGCATACATTGAAATTAATGAAGATGAGGCCAATGCTGCCCTGACCCAGCTTTCGGGGATCTTCGGTCTTATCGAATCCATGCAGGCCGTTGATGCATCAAATGTTGAACCCATGTCACATGCCCAAAGCGTGACGCAGCGCTTGCGCGAGGATACAGTCACCGAAATGGATCAGCGTGAATTGTTTCAATCCATTGCACCCGACGTAGAGGCCGGGTTATATCTGGTTCCCAAAGTCATCGAATGAATGGTCGTGGATAATCAGAACGCTACTGTTTATCCGAGCACCTGATCTGTTAAACCCTGTTTTAAGCGAATTCTATCCTTTTTCATAAATCATGCTAAATGCCAGCCTCAAGCAGTTGTCCGGTCAACTTGCCCAGAAAAAAATTTCCAGTGTCGAGCTGACGACAGAATGCCTCGATCGCATCAAGCGCCTGAACCCCGAGTACAATGCCTTCATCACGGTAAACGAGGAAATGAGTCTGGCGCAAGCACAAACAGCAGATGCCCTAATCGCTTCTGGCCGGTCCGGTCCGTTGACAGGCATTCCGGTGGCGCAGAAGGATATTTTTTGTGCCAAAGGCTGGTTGACGACCTGTGGATCAAAAATGTTGTCGAATTTTGTGTCCCCCTACGATGCAGGCGTCATCGAACGCTTCAATGCGGCGGGAGCAGTCAATATCGGCAAGACCAACATGGATGAGTTCGCCATGGGTTCGAGCAATGAGACCTCGCATTATGGTTTCGTCAGGAATCCTTGGGATGTTACTGCCGTACCGGGGGGCAGTTCAGGTGGCGCGGCTTGCGCCGTTGCAGCCCGATTGGCGCCGGCCGCCACCGGTACCGACACTGGCGGTTCCATCCGGCAACCTGCTGCATTGTGCGGGATTTCAGGAATCAAACCCACTTACGGTCTGGTATCGCGATACGGCATGATTGCTTTTGCGTCCAGTCTGGATCAGGGTGGGCCGATGGCCAAATCGGCTGAAGACCTGGCTTTGCTGCTGAATGTCATGGTAGGTTTCGATGCACGTGATTCCACGAGCCTGCAGCGAGATGTGGAAGACTATGCTGGCGAACTGCAGAAGCCGTTGCATGGTTTGCGTATCGGCTTGCCGAAGGAATACTTCGCCGCCGGCATGAGCAGCGAGGTTGAACTGGCAGTGACCCATGCCTTGGAAGAATTTCGCAAACTGGGTGCACAGACGGTCGAAATATCGCTGCCGAATGTGCCCTTGTCGATTCCCGTTTATTATGTGCTGGCGCCGGCGGAAGCCTCGAGTAACTTGTCGCGTTTCGACGGCGTGCGCTATGGCTATCGTGCCGAATCGTATACCGATCTGGCGGATATGTACCGTAAATCCCGGGCGCAAGGTTTTGGTGCCGAGGTCAAGCGCCGAATCCTGATCGGAACTTACGTGTTGTCCCATGGTTACTATGATGCGTATTACATCAAGGCGCAGAAACTGCGGCGACTGATCGCACAGGATTTTGCCGATGCCTATCAACAGTGCGATGTCATCATGGGACCCACGACACCCACCGTGGCATTCAATCTGGGAGAAAAGAGTGGCGATCCGATCCAGATGTATCTGTCGGATATCTACACCAGTGCAGCCAATCTGACCGGAATGCCGGCGATGTCGATTCCGGTGGGATTCGGTGAGAAAAGGCGACCTATCGGTCTGCATCTCATCGGTAATTATTTCAGGGAAGCACAGTTACTGAATATTGCCCATCAGTATCAGCAGGTCACTGACTGGCATGTGCAATCACCCGTCTGAGTTCGTCCGTTATCGTGAAACCCAATTTTTAGCCGGAAATCAAATCATGCAGTGGGAAATCGTCATTGGTCTGGAAGTGCATGCTCAACTTTCAACGCGGTCCAAAATTTTTTCAGGTGCTTCAACAGCCTATGGCGCACCACCCAATACCCAGGCATGCGCTATCGATCTGGCATTGCCCGGCGTGTTGCCGGTATTGAACAAAGGAGCGGTTGAACGCGCCATCCGGTTTGGTTTGTCGGTTGGGGCAGCCATCAATTCGCCATCTATTTTTGCGCGCAAGAATTATTTTTATCCGGATTTACCAAAAGGTTATCAGATCAGTCAGTATGAGTTGCCGGTGGTGCAGGGTGGAACCATCCGGATTCAAACAGAAAGTGGTGAGAAAGTAATCCGATTGACGCGCGCACACTTGGAAGAAGATGCCGGCAAATCGTTGCATGAGGATTTCCATGGCATGAGCGGTATCGATCTGAATCGTGCAGGGACACCGCTGCTTGAAATTGTGTCCGAACCTGATATACGTAGCAGTGCCGAAGCAGTGGCTTATGCCAAGACATTGCATGCGTTGGTACGCTGGATTGGCATTTGTGATGGCAACATGCAGGAAGGATCGTTTCGCTGTGATGCCAATGTTTCGGTGCGCCCCAAAGGTACGGAAAAACTCGGCACACGATGCGAAATCAAGAATCTCAATTCCTTCCGTTTTCTGGAGAAAGCCATTGATTTCGAGGTCGGTCGGCAAATCGAGATTCTGGAAGATGGTGGGGTGATTCGTCAGGAAACCCGTTTGTACGACGCCAACCGGGACGAGACGCGCACCATGCGAACCAAGGAAGATGCCAACGATTACCGCTATTTCCCTGATCCCGATCTGCTGCCTCTGGAAATTTCTCCCGCATGGATCGAACAGATTGGACGAGCGCTACCGGAATTACCTCGTGTACGCCAGGAGCGTTATATGACCGAATTTGCACTGTCGCAGTACGATGCGTCGGTACTGACCGCTTCGCGGGAAACCGCCGATTTTTTTGAAGCGACGGTCGGACATTTGCCAGGCCAGGGAAAACTGTGTGCCAACTGGATCATGGGGGAAATCAGCGGGCAATTGAACAAGGATGGTATCGAGATCGGTTCCTGCCCGATCAGTCCGGACCGGCTTGCGACCCTGCTGGCAAGGATTGTCGACAAAACCATTTCTGGCAAGGCGGCCAAAACGGTATTTGACAGCCTGTGGAAAGGTGAGTTTGGACAGGATGTCGATACCATTATTGCCGAAAAAGGGCTGAAACAGATCTCCGACGATGGTGCACTTGAAACACTGATTGATCAGGTACTGACGGCCAATCCCCAGCAGGTTGCCGATTTTCGTGGTGGCAAGGAGAAGGCTTTCAACTCACTCATTGGTCAGATTATGAAAGCCACGCAGGGTAAGGCGAATCCTGCACAAGTAAATGCCATGCTCAAAAGAAAGCTGGAAGCCTGATTGACCGGTTTTCTGAACTGAATAAAACGAGGTCGCATTTCTTATCCAGTTAATCTTTGACTGCGATAAGGGAGGACCCAAAATGCCAGGTGTATCATCTTTTTTTCGTTCCCTATTCCCATAGCTTCTTCCATAGCCGCTATCCGTTAGGATGTTGCGTTCGATCAACATACTGAATCCATCACTTCGTAATATATCTCCAGTGGTACACCCACTTAAAAATTAAGTTGGCCGTTTTGTCGGTGGCAATTGTCACAGCAAAGCCAAGTGCATGTGCTGATAATGGAACGTCACGAGTCAAGCTTAGCATTGTGGAGGCGAGACACTCATTTTCTGAGAGAACTAGCTATCCGATGTGCGACGTATGAAAAACAGGTTATTCAGGGTAAATCAATAACAGTTTGGATTTTTGCGAGCTTTTACCATGCAATATGATTTAGAAAAAGTAAATGCACTCATCGCTCAAATTTATGATGCTGCCTTGGATGACACGCAATGGCCTGTCGTTGTACAGCGACTTGCACGACTTCTCAAGGCCGAAGACAGCATATTGTTTGGTTCGCCGGAAAGTACCAATAATCAGATGATTGTGCTGTCCCCATTGCTTCATGCCGGTATTGATGCCGCAAAAGCTTATGAAGCCTATCACTGGAAGCATGATATTTGGCGGGCTGGCGCCACCCAGCATCAATTGGCTTATAGTGGCGCGATTTTTCACGGTGACCAGTTCATTGATCGACGTTCATTCAAGGATACCGAGATCTATTGCGATTTTTTTAAACCCATGATGAATGGAACCGGGGTCGTTCTGACCTCGATTATCGAAGAATCTGCGCAGCAACACCCCAATCCGGTTGTGCTTAGTTTTTATAAATCATTTTCGGCTGAACCGTTCAATCAACAGGATGAAGACTTGATCCGGCATTTGATGCCGCATTTTCAGCGCTCGCTGTTGATTCGCCGCAAAATGATCGAGGAAAAGCAGAGGTGTCAGTTGATGGAACAAGCTTTCGATCAGAGTGGGGATGCCATTATTTTCCTGGATGAGACATCCAGGGTAGTGTTTGCCAATCGGAAAGCCGAATCGATGCTTTGCCAGGGTAATCTGACTATCAAGCAAAATCAGTTGTACAGTCATGATTCGGCTGAAAATAGTGCACTTAGGATCGCCTTGCGCAACGCGATGGAAGGTATGGGAGGCGTGCAGAAATTTGATCACCTTTCCTCCTTTGCCACTCGAATCGCGTTATTTTCACCTATTAAAGCCATACCAGGAGAGCGATCAGATATGTTGGCCAGAGTCATGGTGATCATTACCGAAGTCAGTCAGTGCAAGAATAACGCGCTCGTGACTTTTGCCGGATTGTACGGACTGACGAATGCAGAGATGCGAGTTCTTGAGCATTTGTTGCGACAACAGGGTACTCGCGAAATCGCCAGTATATTAAATATTAGTATCAATACATTACGTTCTCACCTCAAAGCATTGTTTGCAAAAACGCGCACCAAGAATCAGCGGGATCTGGTCAATTTTTGTCGATCGCATCCCTCGACTGATTTTTAATTTTGTAATATGGGAGCAATAAAGTAGTCAAAATGCATCTCACTCATATAGATGATGTTCTGCGGGTATAGATCATGTAATCATGACAAATATGCTTGTGTGAATTGTTTTCAACATGTTGAATTTATGTGCTGAAGCAGTATTTTTTTAAGTTTTGGGCTGAGAAGATGAGAACAATGTATGGCAATTTTTTAAATTTGTATTTGAGTGCTACCGAACAAAAGGTGAGTTGACTATCGATGGGGTTTGAGAATCGGCAAGTTATGAAAAAAGCAGATTGGTATAGGGTGTCCAGAGATTCCATGCCAGTCCATTTTTATGGAAGGGGCCGTCGCTACGCTGAAACAGTTGCCAGAATTCATGACCCTGTGTTTGTTGTCGTTAGATGAAGGGTCAAAATTTGAGGAGGGCACAAAATGAAATCAAACAATACGAAAATAAATATTCTGGTGGCTGAAAGTATAGAGTTGGTTCGTATCGGTTTGCGGTCGCTATTCAGTGATCATGCATCGTTTCATTTAGTTGCTGAAACGACTCATATGAAGGAGTTACTTGAGTTGGTCAAATTGCATAAACCGGATGTCGTTATCTTGGATTTGCAGTTGAGCGAAAACAACAATGTTGCGGAATCAATTGCTCGGCTGATGTATGCAAGTCCCAACAGCAGGGTGCTTGCTTTCTCACAGAATAATTCTGAAAGTGCTTATTTGCAGGCATTGCATTCTGGGGCTGCTGGAATCATTAGTAAAGGTCATTCCTGCAAAATGATACTCAAGGCGATTCATGCCATTGCATCGGATAAAGGTTGGTTTGATCGTCCGGTTCGATCGACAAAAGTACCGAATGGCATCCACAATAAATTGGTTGGCACACAAAATAATGATGTGTTAATTGATTCTTCAAAATTGAGTAACTGTGAACGTCGGGTCGCTGGCTTGGCGAGTCAGGGGCTATCGGCGAAGGAGATTGGCGCAAGACTGTTGATATCCGAAAAGACGGTGCGCAACCAATTGTCTGTTATATATAAAAAAATGGGTGTTAAAAAACAAGTTGAACTATGCCTGAAAGCACATGAATATAAATATTTTCAGTGAAGAACAAATTCGGGATATTTTGTCGGAAAAAGTCTTAAAAAGACTGCAATGCTGGGACAAATGCCATCTATTCTATCAAATTACAATTTGATAGAATCAAAAGCCAAATAAATTAGATAGATAGTAGCGACTCTGGTTTCTTTGGTGTTGCTGCGAGTCTTTAGAAATAAGAATAACAACGGCTAGATGAAGGCTCAAGCGCTTGCTCCAAGTCTCCTGATCTCGGCCATAGGACTGTGTCCATTGCCCAAATATGGTTGAACGATCTCAAAACAAAATTCGTATTTTGGTTGCAGAAAGCTTCGAACTGGTTCGTATCGGACTACGTTCCTTGTTTGAAAACCATGCCTCGATCCGGCTTGTTGCCGATACCAGTTGTATTGATGAGCTGATCAATCTGACACTGCAACACAAACCGGATGTGATTCTGGTCGATCTGCTATTGAACAATGGCAATTGTATTGACCATATCTCCAAATTGCTGAATGCTTGCCCGCAAAGTAAAGTTCTGGCTTTTTCACACCAGAATAATGAAACTATTTATCTGCAAACTTTTCGTGCCGGTGCAGTAGGCATCATCAGCAAGCATCATTCTTCCGAATTGTTGTTGAAAGCCATCTATGCCATTCATGCCGGTCAAGTATGGTATGACCGGCATATCACCAAGCTGTTGTGGCAAGCCCAATTTGATCATCACTCCCCCCCCCAGGTTGAAGCGTCACCTAACGCGCAAACCATACCGCAACCCAAATTAAGTGATAGTGAACGCCATATCGCTTTTTTGGCCTGCAGAGGGCTTTCCGCCAAGCAAATCAGTACCCAATTATTTGTAACGGAAAAGACGGTCAGAAATCAGTTGTCTGTAATTTATAAAAAAATTGGTGTAAAGAAGCAGATTGAATTGTGTTTGAAAGCGCCGCTCTATAACTACTTCAGGGATTCCTACAATACCGGGATGTTTAACCCGGAAGATCCTGAAAAATAGCTTCACTCCGGGGACAAATGACATCTATTTCCCCCTATACCCCTTTGATAAAATATTTCATCGCTAATTGAAGTAGATAGCGATGAGTTGCATGGCTGCGTTTTATTGTCGCGCTGGTGCGAATCGCGGATTTCGGAATGACAGTTACTGATGATTGTCGAGGAGGGTTTCGAATGTTTCCCGCATTCCACCGGCTATGTTTCATTACATTTATGGAGGGGTGTTAAAAATGCTGTTTCAATCAAACCAGTTGCCTGGTGAACTAGAACACGAAGAAAGTTCTAGCACTGTGCGAACTGTACCGCAACAGCCTTCGCTGAAGCAAAAGCTGCTGAAGTTGGGAATGGGAGCGATGGTGTCTTTCCTGTTGATTCAAAACTGTTTCGCCGCTCAACACGTCATTTCACTGACTGCGGAAGAGACGCGTGATGATGGTTTTGGTAACAAATTATTGGCTTACAAAATGTTGAGCCATACAATCAATGGTCAGGATGTAACCGATCGTTATAGCCCAGACGCAACGATTCCGGGTCCGACGATCGAGCTGACTGAAGGCGACAAAGTCAAAATATCCATTATGAACGCGATACCGAATAATAATGTTGCGGTAGCCGGTATCAGCAAACAGGTGAGTATTCACGTGCATGGTGTTCACTACAATATTTTGAGTGATGGTACGCTGAAAGTGATCAACCAAGTCGATGACGAAGGTGCGGGGGCCGGTCTGGTGCAAACCTATTCCATATATGAATATGAATGGGATGTGGCACACGGAACGGCTGGTACATGGGCCTATCATGATCACAATTTCGAAACTCATAATGGTTCGGAACACAAGGGTCTGTTTGGTGCCATTATTGTCAACCCCGTTGGTGGTCCTACTTTTGCCAGGGAGTATGTACTGTATCTGGGTGACGATGCATTCTGGGGAATGGAAATCGTTGGTCATACCAAGAAACAATCCAAACATGGGCCTAATCCTACCTTGTCTGCCAAAGCGGGAACCCGGGTTCGTTTTCATCTGATTGCCTTGGGTACCGACATTCACACATTCAAACTGAATGGCTATCAATGGTTTGATCCAGGTACAAACAATCTTATCAGTCAGGTTGCGATTGGTCCGATCGAGAAGCATGTATTTAGCGTGAAGGCACAGCAAGATGCGCAGTATGTGGACACAAACCTGACAAACAGGCTGCTGGGCATGAGGGGTAAATTCGATGTTCAATAAAATAGAGAACAAGCACCTAAATGATAAGGATAGTGCAATGAACAACAAGAATTCATCGGGTATCAGAAAACAGGCGCTGATGATCCTGTTTTTTGTTGCTGCATTTTTGACCTCGGCAATGGCTTTTGCTGCGGTTCATAGTTTTAATCTGACGGCCAAGATTCTGCCGAATGGTCAACTGGCTTATGCGTTGGGAGCGAATGAGGCCGTTATTCCAGGACCGGCGCTGTTTGTGAAGGAAGGGGACACGCTCAAAGTATCGCTGAAGAACGATACCAGCTCCGTGGTTAGTTTCAAGGTACCGGGTCTATCGGCACCGAATTCTGCTAGGGTAAAACCAGGTCAAACCAAAAATTATACGGTGCAGGCCAAGAAGGCTGGAACCTATGTTTACCACGGCGATATGAATGGCAAGGAATTGCTGGGACTGTTTGGTGCGCTGGTGGTGGACAAAGCTACGGGTCCCGTGGATCGCTATATGGAAGCCAATGGCAATATCGTTCCGGTGCACAGAAATGCTATCGATAAACAGTTTGTCCTGTTCATGGTCGGATCGACTTTCTGGGGTACGGAAATCGCTGCAGACGGTTCGCAAAAGCCGCTGTGGGCCAATCCTCATCCCGGTGCTGTCGAAAACGACATCGTGCGTTTCCATATTCTGTCGATCGGTCCCGGACATACCTTCCACTTGCACGCTCATCGTTGGTTGAAAAAAGATACGCAGGAAGCGATCGATACCAAGTTGCTGGCTGAAGGCACGGATACCCATTCCTTTACAATCAAAGCTGGAACGGGTGTCGGTGCAGGTGCGTGGCAGTATCATTGTCATTTGATTGCGCACATGGAAGCCGGCATGCATGGTAACTTCAAAGTGGATGCCGTTGGAAGCGGAGATGGAACCAGTGTCGTGGGTGCATCGCCTTACGGCAGGATTTTACTGGGTCCGAAAGATGAACCAGGTGTGGTAACCTTTGAAGTCAGTGACGAACCTGCAAGCTGGTTCAGAAGCGCACGCGGCGATGCCATCGTGGAGCTGAGCAAGCCCAGCGCTAGCGGTTCACCGCTCCAAGGTGCAGACATCAAGACCAAGTCTCTGGAAGTGATTGTTCCCGGCAGCAGCGTGAATTTCATCATGTCGGATACCAATGCGGTGCATACCATCAGTTCACTATTATGGCCGAGCGGAGCCGAGCATATGCCTTATAATCAAAGCAGTGCTTATCGTGGTGGTGGTTTTGTCACATTGCATACACCCGGTCTGTATGTCTTTACCTGCAAGGTTCATCCGTTCATGTTTGGTGCTGTGATTGTGGACGATCCTAATACGGAAGGTCTTGATCTGGGCAATCCAGCCAAGAACTTCACCATCGATCTGGTTACTGGACTAAAAGATTTGCCAACCAGCAGTGACTTGGCAGTGACTTTGCTGAAAACATTCTTTATTGCCACAGCGCCAGATAACTGGAAGGATTATTCTTCGGGATTATGGAATGTCAGATTCCCGACCCTGCCGGTAAGGATTTCCGGTGCACCATTCGGAAATGTTCAAGATGGCGGATATCCATTACAACTGTCTATTCTGAATGTTAACAATGAAGCTTTGGCGGTTGGAAATGTGCCAGCAAAACCGGGTGTAGGTGAAGTATGGGTCAATACCCAGTTTGAAAAAACCGCCCATAAATACAAGCCCGGAACTTCGACTGTTGTGGATACTGCCACATGGAAAGTCAAACGCAAGGTTGCGTTGCCGCAAATCAACAACAATAACCCGCACAATATGTGGTCAAGCCGCGACCAGTCGGTGATTTACCAGACCCAGTGGTTTGATAACAAATTCTCGATGATCGACCGTGAAACGGGCGCGCTGATCAAGAATATTACCGTGGGTTATTCGCCTTCGCATGTGGTGACATTGCCAACCAATGATGACATTACCATCGCTGTCAATGGTGAGAATGGTGTCATGGTCATTCCGGCAGGAACGACCAATGTCACCAAGATGATGCCAACCCAGGCACAAGGCCATATTTCGGCCAATCCGCATGGTCACTGGATCAGTGCCGATGGTTCGAAAATTGTGACACCAAACATCAATACCAATGATGTCGGTATCTATGGCGCCAACGGCGGTATCCAGGCACGCACGCCGACCGGAAACGATGTTCCGGGTGCGCATCCGATTGCAATTGGTATGATGCCGGATTCCAGCAAAATTTATGCGGCGAATCTGTTGCATCATTCCATGACCGTTCTGAATGGAAATAATGGTGCACTATTGAAAACCATTAATCTGATTGCCGATTACAATCCGATCACGGGTGAAGTAAAAGACAATGATGGTAATGGAGAAAAAGCTATAGGGGTGCTGCCGATTCAGTCACCGGTTTCACCGGATGGTAAGGCAGTCGTCATTGCCGCGATGGGTGGTCAGATTGTCATTATTGATACTGAAACAGATGAAATCGTCAAGATGCTGCCTTGCGACCCAGGCTGTCATGGTGCCAACTGGGGTGCAAAAGCTGGTGGCGGGTATTACGCCTATGTCACGACGAAATTTGGTAACAGATTGACTGTGGTTGATGTCGATCCAGATGGTAATGGCAAAATTAATGATGCAGAAATTGCAGGTTATATCTCTCTGGTCGATGATATCAATACGGCCAAGGATGATACCGTTAGCGGTTTGCCTGGATTCGGTGGTCAGGGTGTTCTGGCTGTTCCTAACGTGTATAACGGCTGGGTACAGAATGTTCCTGCAACCTGGGCGCTTACCGATAAACAAAGAAGCCCAATACAGTAGTCAATTGATTTTTAAGTAACGGAAGTGTAGTTCCGAGGTGTTCGGCTACCAGTTTTACTGGTAGCCGTTTTTTTTTGTGGTAGCCACTTATTGAACACCGATTGTACTGCTTGTGGTGGTTCAGTAAAATATTTTCAATTAAGTGAATAGTTTGTCTTGTCCAATGAGACGGAGAGAAAAAACCTCAAATCATTTCACTACCTGAGAAAACAAGATTGTTATTTACGGAACTTCTGCGCGATGATGAAACCGGAAATCAGTGCAATGACAGAATAAATGGTGATGTCGAAAAGATCGTTCATATGTATGTCCTGTTGGGTAACGAGTGATCGAATGCGCATGCTCACGGTTTGTTTTGATTGAGGGATCCATGCTGCTGTCTGTATGTTACAGACTTTGTGCCAGATTAGGAGAATTTAGCGAATGAGTGATGATTTCTCTGACGATGTGCACATGGTAACTGGATCGATAAGGAAACCGGAGCAGTTTGAATCCAGCCGTTTTGCATGCCTTCTCAATAAACTTGTCCCTTGCGCGGGCTTCGCGTTGAATATGATTGCGATCATCCAGTTCGATTACGGCAACGATCGCAAGTGAGTGTTTTTCACACAATATATAGTCAAAATGCTTCGGCGAATGTCTGTGCAACGCAGCACTGCAGTTTTGCAGCTCAAAGATTTCACCGGGTGTGAGCACATCGGTAATGCGTACTTTGGCAATAATCTCATAACCTCGGGGAAGTGATTCGTTGAGTATTCTGAGAAAACTGTGTTCCGAATGGGAAAGCATCTCTTCCATGGATTGATAGCGGTAGTTTTTGTTTCTTTTGTCCGATTTGAGCAACGTGATCGTCTTGGTAAAAATTCCACTGAGTTTCATGAAGACTTGCTTCCAGAGTAAAAATATAGGTAGGTATCGGCACCTGGAATCGAACTTTGAATTTTGTTAACCCGGAGTTTCGCAAAGGGCGGACAAAGCCAGGAAGTTCTTTTCTTTCAAACCTGTCCTGAAGGACAGGAGCTATATCATGAATAGTAATTTAGAATTCCCGGTTATGAGGATTTGACCGATGCTGTATTCTGGAACATCATGGTCAGCATCAACGCAAAACCAGACAGGGTGGATTAAAGTGATAGCGCGTGGTATCGGCCATAGCAGGGTTAACGAGTTGGATTTGCTAAGATTTATCGCTGCATTGTCAGTCGTTTTTCATCATTATTCACTGAATGGCTTCGCGGTGAATTTCCAGACCATCACACCTTATCCATTACTAACTTCCCTATTCAGATACGGTTATTTGGGCGTCGATCTGTTTTTCATGATCAGTGGATTCGTCATTCTGATGACAGCCGCCAACGAAGACTTGAGGCATTTTGTTCTATCCCGGCTGACTCGTCTTTACCCTGCGTTCTGGGCGTGCTGTACCATTACATTTGTGGCCATTCTGACAATGGGATCATCGGAATACTCGGCAACTTTCGGTCAGTACCTTATCAATATGACGATGTTGAGTGGTTTTATAGGAACGGAATCGATTGATAGCGTTTATTGGTCCCTGTTTACAGAGCTTAAGTTCTATACCTTGGTGGCAATTGTCCTGCTATTGGGCAGGTTCCAGCAAATCGAAACGGTATTCATGGTCTGGTTGGCGATTACCATTACATTAATTATTTATCCAGTTTGGCGCTTTCAGATTGTACTTCTGGATGGTTATTCCGCCAATTTCATAGCCGGCGCAGCATTTTTCTTCATGTGGTCCAAGGGGGTGACTTGGATTCGCTGTTTGGTAGTCGTTTTGGCCTGGTGTTGCGCTTTGTATCAATCGACAATCGATGTGCATGAGTTTGAGATTCGCATCCGGAATGACCTGAGTCCTTATGTCATCGCTATCATTGTCAGTACATTTTTTGTGATCATGGGCCTGATTGCATGCAGGCAAACCGGTGTGATCAGTCGAATAAACTGGATATGGCTGGGTGCCATAACGTATCCACTGTATCTATTGCATCAGGGCCTTGGTTTTATGATTTATAACGCTTTATATACCAGAATCAATCCATATATTTTATTCTGGAGCCTGATCATCGGTATGATACTGCTGTCATTCTTGATTCATGTTGCTATCGAGAAACCGATAGCAAGATCAATGAAAAATACTTTGAATAGACTGACCGACAAACTGAGAAACCAGGATTATCGTAAGACATCCGCAGATATTTAAGGAAGAGAATCAGACAACAATAAAGCCAGAGTTACTTTCTGACTTTATTGTGGGTTGGTGACGGTAAAAGCTGTTTTGATCAAATATTACTTGCGATCGGCACCAACTTTAATATTAGGATTGGATCCCGTAGGGTTATGTGGATTGATGCCAGAAGGAATCTGAAGATTCTGTTCCGAGCTTTTTTCCTTAGCTGCTTTTTCTTGATCAAGAACATAACCAGATTTGAGTTCCGGTCCGATGCTTTCCATTTCGACAAATTTATGGTTAGGATGGAAAGATCGATCGAAAGCCATTGCATTACTAGCGAGCATGGTACTGCTTAAAATGATGACTGCTAATGCTGATTTTTTACTTTGAGTCATATAAGTCTCCTTTTTTACGGTTCAAGAAAGTACTACCGCGTAGCTTTACCTATCCGGCAGAACGTATAGCATATTTAAGAGGGTATGGCAAACTTGAGCGGCTGGGTATGTTTCCAAGATAAGTAACAGTCGCAACTATTGTAAGGGATTGATCGCGACGCAGCGTTCGGCAATCCAACGTGCTGATGTTTCTGCCGATGCCGGAATAGAGTTTCCACCTACGGTGCTATCGAAGTCGATATGGCCCGCAAAGCTCTCGTTGCTCGTCAATGTACCTTGCGCAGAGCCGTTGCCTTGAAAGTATTGGTTGGCACAACTCAGATCAAAGGAATACTGATTGCCGTTGCGGGTTGCATTCTGAATGGTACAGCCCGAACGATTTTCGTAAAAATAAGTGGGAATATCCTGCTGTGCCATTTCTGGAGTAATGCAGAGGTGTGATGTAGCAGCGCCATTATCGACCTCGGGTAGTTTCAGTCCATAGCGTTTGGCTAACAAAGTGAGCTGCTGCATATGTTCGGAAGGAATATGCGGCACAAGTGCCAGCAAATCCGATCTTGTGGTAACTTCCCACAGTCCGGGACGGGTAGACTGTTGAGCGTGAGCCGTTGAGAACATGAATAAGCTGGCTACGACTGAGACGAGCATTTTTTGCATGAATTTTAGTCACCACTTCACTATTGCAGGGATAAGCTAGTTAATTGGAATAGTCGAATCTATGCGTGCTTTCAGAATCGGGAAGAAACGAATTCTCTCCTTATCTAATATGTGATTTCAAAGAATCTCGATTTTAAAGAAATGGGCTGAGTGCTTTGTACAAATTAAAGCAGCTGATACCAGTGATCAAGACACCAACCAGGATTAATAAGGTGCGTGCATGGAATTTTTTGCATAGATAGGCGGCGAAGGGAGCCGCGAAAAGTCCTCCGAATACCAGACCGATGATCAGTGGCCAGGTATCGGTCTCCATTAGCAATGCAAAAACAGCTGCACTGGTCAAAGTCAAAAAGAATTCTGCGAAATTGACTGAACCAATGGTGGTGCGAGGATCGTTACCTGTGCCAACAAGCGTCGTGGTAACGATTGGTCCCCATCCACCGCCGCCTGCTGCGTCCATGAAGCCGCCAAAACAGGCCAGTTTACCAACATGTTTGGGTGCATCACGGCGAATCTGAAGCTGACGGAATGCCTTGCTCAGAATGTAAATGCCCAGCAGAATCAGATAGCCGGATATAAAAGGCTTAAACATTGCGCTATCGATATGTGTGACCAGCACCGCTCCCAGTATGCCGCCCAGCATTCCGGGCACCAGCAAACGGGTGAACAGTTGTTTATCAACATTACCGAATTTGGCATGAGCAATGCCCGAAACCCCGGTGGTAAAAATCTCGGCTATGTGCACACTGGCGCTGGCCGCTGCTGGGGTTGCGCCGGACATGAGCAGGAATGTCGTAGCGGTTACGCCATAAGCCATACCGAGTGCACCATCGACTACCTGGGCCAGAAAGCCTACTGCAACTGCACTCCAGAAAGTTTTACTCTCGATCGTGTCATTGATGATTTGTACGCTATCACCCCAATCCTGCGCAAGGAAGAAACGACCAACTAGAAAAACAATCAGTAGTATCAATACGATGACAGCAAACCAGACGGCTGCCTTCAGAAAGGGGTGGGCTTCCAGATGAGAGACAGTATCTTCGACGGGAGGGATGCCAAGTTGCTGATGTTCTTCGTTGACGGTGTTACTGCTGAGATCGAGATTGCGGAGTTTCATAAGTTTAATTTATTTAAGTGATGCGCACCTTGGGTCGTGCCGCACTATAACCGTTTTTCAAAAATTGTTTAAATAGTATTAAGCAATACACATATATTATTTTGGATATATGCAACGGTATAAATTTTGTTGAATTTAGATTTTGGTGAATATCAGATCCCAGACGCCATGACCAAGTTTGAGTCCACGTTGTTCAAACTTGGTCAACGGGCGATAAGATGGGCGGGGTGCAAAGTCATTCACTGTATTGTGCAGTTGTGATTCTTGCTGAAGTATCTGCAAGATCTGTATCGCATATTCTTCCCAGTCGGTAGCGATGTGGATATAGCCTCCATTTCCGAGTCGATCACACAGGCTTGCGACCAGTTCTGCTTGAATGAGTCTGCGCTTGTGATGCCGTGCCTTGGGCCAGGGATCGGGGAAAAATATATGCACGCCATCAAGAGATTGGGCTGGAATCATGTGATGCAGCACGGCAACGGCATCGTGTTGAATGATGCGCAGATTGGTTAGTTCGAATTGCTCGATCTGATTGAGCAAACTGCCAACTCCCGGTGTATGTACTTCAAGTCCAAGATAGTCACTGCCGGGATTGGAACGGGCAATGGTCGCCGTGGTTTCACCCATGCCAAAACCAATCTCCAGGATTTTGGGAGCCTGGCGATTGAAAATTTGTTCCAGATCCAGTCTGTGTTCGCTGAATGGGATGCCATAGCGCGGCATGAGCTGTTCACATGCGCGACGTTGTGCATTGGATATCCGTCCCTGGCGCAGCACATAGCTGCGAATACCGTGCTGGTGCATGATTTCTAGACAAATAGCAAGATGAATGGATCACGCATTGGACTATTGCGCTGTTTTGCGTGTGACAGTGCTGTCGGCAGGGGCGATCACACCGTCAACGGGTGAACTGGGACTGGCGCTATACAATTTTTTGGGCATGCGCCCGGCCTGATAAGCCTCACGCCCGGATTCAACGGCTTTTTTCATCGCCGATGCCATGAGTACAGGATGGGTCGCCGCTGCAATGGCGGTATTCATCAATACGCCGTCACAACCCAGCTCCATTGCAATTGTGGCATCGGATGCCGTACCGACCCCAGCGTCGACCAGTACCGGAATCCTGGCATTATCAATGATGATCTGTAAGTTCCAGGGATTCAGGATACCCATACCCGAACCGATCAGTGATGCCAGAGGCATGACTGCTACGCATCCCATTTCCTCCAGTTGCTTGGCGATGATCGGGTCGTCAGAGGTGTAGACCATCACCTGAAAATCTTCCTTGATCAGGATTTCAGCTGCTTTCAGCGTTTCTACCATATTGGGGTACAGCGTTTTGGGGTCTCCCAGTACCTCCAGTTTGACCAGGCTGTGTCCGTCCAGTAATTCACGTGCTAGTCGCAAGGTGCGCACCGCATCGTCGACGGTATAACATCCCGCCGTATTCGGCAGCAGCGTATAGTGCGAGGGGGGCAAAACATCGAGTAAATTGGGTTCGTTGGCATTTTGCCCAATATTGGTGCGCCGTATCGCCACCGTAATGATTTCAGCGCCACTGGCTTCGATGGCCATACGCGTTTCGTTGAAATCCTTGTATTTGCCAGTACCCACCAGCAAGCGCGAAGTATAGGCTTTACCCGCAATAACTAAATTATCCATGCTTTCCTGTAAATGAGATCGATTGGTTGTCGGCACGGTTTTACCCTCCACCCACAGCAACCACAATTTCAAGTTGATCGCCATGTTCCAGCATTTGAGCGGCAAACTGACTACGTGCAATGATTTCGCCATTGCGCTCGATCGCAATGCGTTTGCCTTGCAGCGCAAGGTGTTCTACCAGCTGGGTCAAGTTGATGGGGGATTCAAATTGTTGCGGTTGTCCATTTATGGTGAGCTGTATCATGGTTTCGTTGAATGTTCACTTGGAACAATCAGGTAAGAAAAGTAGACGGTCTAGAAAGGGGCAAATTTTATCATGCGGGTGATTGATATCATGAAAAATTTGTACTTGATGGAAAACTGGAGCGACCTAAAGCCTTGCGATACCCGTTTTTACCAATCGATCATGATTTGTGAAGCGTGTCCCAGTATGGCGATCCACTGAATCGGTGAACGAGAAAATCTACAAATGCCCTGACGCGCTGAGAGAGGTAGCGGGTTTGCGGGTAAATGGCATAGGCGGCGAGTTCCCACAAGCGATATTGAGGCAATAGCGGTACCAGGTTTCCCGACAGTATTTCCTGGTAGACGATAAAAGTGGGTGTCAGGATAATGCCCAGTCCATCCACGGCGGCATCGCGAAGATATTCTCCATTGCTGGCTTTTAGATATGGCACGATCTTCACGCGTGTCAGTTGATCTTGCGGATCATGAAAATCCCAGGTTTCATGGTTATTGATCAGATTGTAGACCAGACAACGATGTTGAGCCAGTTCGGCAGGGGTCTGTGGACTGCCACAACGCTCAAGATAGGCCGGGCTGGCGCATAAGATAGCGCGAACGGGGGCAAGTCTGCGCGCTATCAGACTGGAATCCGGCAGATTGGCGATGCGAATGGCAAGGTCAAAGCCTTCCGCCAGTAGATCGATTTGCCGGTCATTGAAATCCAGATCGAATTCCATATCGGGATGGATTTGCAGAAATTCTGTGATGGCAGGGCCCAGATGCATCAGGCCGAAGCTGTGGGGTATGGCGACTTTCAGGCTGCCTTTCAGGGCGCAGTGGTCTTGTGAAGCTGCGCGCTCGGCTTCCAGAATATCTTCGAGAATGCGCACCGACTGATGATAGAAGGTGCGTCCGGTATCGGTCAGATTCATTTGACGTGTGGTGCGATGAAACAATTCTGCGCCCAGGTGCTGCTCCAGTTCCTTGAGCCGTCGACTGACTACCGATTTGGCCAAGTCCATGCGATCGGCTGCGGCACTGATGCTGCCGGCTTCCACAACACGCACAAACGCATTCATATTTTCAATACGATCCATATTGTTGTGTTTTTGAGAACAATATTTTCTTGTTCTCTGTGTTTATTGTTTTTAAAGCAACGATGATAATACGTTCGTCAAGTGCAGTGCAATCAATCAATTCATCAGAAGGAGTATGAAAAATGGATGCAGTAACGCAAACGACACGGGTGATACCCGCAGTAGCTGTGCCAGAAGGTGCCGGAGTGACGGTTAATCGCACGATCGGTATGCCAACGCTACGTAACTTTGATCCGTTTTTATTGCTGGATCATATCAGTAGTGACGATCCTGGCGATTATATCGCCGGATTTCCATCACATCCGCATCGTGGCTTCACTACTTTTACTTACATGATCGACGGCCACATGGCTCACCAGGACAGCATGGGCAATAGTGGTGATCTGGAGCCGGGTGGAGCGCAATGGATGAAGGCTGCGAGTGGTGTGATTCACTCGGAAATGCCAACGCAGAAGAATGGTTTGTTGCGTGGATTCCAGCTATGGATCAATTTGCCGGGCAGTCACAAGATGGATCATCCGGAATATCAGGAGTTTTCGGCACAGGCCTTTCCAGTGGTGGACACGCCGGACTATGCAGTCAAAGTGTTGATAGGGCAGTTTGCCGGAGCACAATCACCGATTATTGATTCCATTACGGAAGTTTCCTATTGGGATGTCAAGGTGCAACCCGGTAAACATTTTCGGCATGCGTTGCCCCCTGGTAATCATAGTTTTCTGTATGTATTCGAAGGCAGCGGACGTTGCAATGAACATCCGGTTTCACAGCACTCGATTGTGGCATTGGGTGCGCTGGACAGTACCATCGATTTCGTTGCCGGTAAGGATGGAGTGCGCATGCTGGTGGTCAGCGGAAAACCGATTCTGGAACCTGTCGTGCAATATGGCCCGTTCGTCATGAACACCCGGGAGCAGATCGATCAGGCTCTGAAGGATTTTCAAACCAGCCAGTTTGTGCGCGAACGGGCATGGATCAGACGCAGTTAATTTGTCAATCAATCATCAAGGAGAAGATACATCATGGAAAAATTGGGACAGTTGTCAGCACGGATTTTAATAGGGCAGATTTTTTTGTTGTCAGGGATTTTCAAGATCACCGGTTACGCCGCGACACAGGGTTATATGGAAGCCATGGGCATACCTGGCGCCATGTTGCCACTGGTCATTGCGCTGGAAGTGGGAAGTGGACTGGCCATCATGCTGGGATGGAAAACGCGCTGGAATGCGGCTGCACTGGCGGTATTGACGCTTGTCGCCGCAGTCATCTTCCATCACAATTTTGCCGATCAGATGCAACAGATCATGTTCATGAAAAATCTGGCCATCACCGGGGGCCTGCTATTGCTGGTAGTGCATGGTGCCGAAGGACTCAGTCTGGATAACCGGCGACGCAGGTAATTTCATGCGGTGATCTGTCATTAAAACCCGGTGCGGTATGGTCGGGTTTTTTTGTATCTTCAAGTTGCGGCTTGTCTGATGTGCCATAACCGACTAAACTAATTTCCACTTTAAGCATTCCGGCAGAATTTTCTTCAACAGAGTTTCTCAGATGGAAGCGAAATTGCACAGCAAACGTCCGAAGCACCTGAATCTATTCAAAATCAAGCAACCCTTGCCGGCAGTTGTATCCATTCTGCATCGGATCAGTGGTGCTCTGTTGTTTTTTCCAGGTATTCCATTGCTGCTGTGCGGTTTGCAGCAGCTACTGCAATCCCCGGATAGTTTTGACGGCATTCTGAAAGGGTTGCGTGAACCACTGATCAAACTGGGCCTGTTATTGCCGCTGTGGTTTTTTCTGCATCACCTCTGTGCCGGGATTCGCCATTTGTTACTGGATTTGCAA
The DNA here is from genome assembly GCA_017879645.1 of Nitrosomonas sp. Lineage (GTDB taxonomy): Bacteria > Pseudomonadota > Gammaproteobacteria > Burkholderiales > Nitrosomonadaceae > Nitrosomonas. The sequence goes on along the minus strand of JAAEXZ010000007.1, from coordinate 3,416 downwards.
ATTGGATTGGCGTTGACACAAGCTCGCGCCAGCAGCCGGTGGGTGTTGATCATCGGTTTTATTCTGACCGTCGCAAGCGGAGTGCTGCTATGGTGAAACCGTCCAGAAAACTTGCCGTCACGGGAGCGCATTATGGTGCACGAGATTGGCTGGCACAACGTGTGACGGCCGTATTCATGCTGATCTACCTCGTGGTGTTGGCAGGGGTTATCGGTATGCAGATGCCGCAGGATTACGCCGCCTGGAAAAATATTTTTCAGCATCAATGGTTGCGAATTGCTACGTTTATCTTCTTTTTATGTCTGTTCTGGCATGCCTGGATTGGCATGCGCAATATCCTGATGGATTATGTTCATTCGCTGGGCATCCGATTGACCGTGCAAATTGCCGTGATCGCTTCGCTGCTGTTCTATGCAGTGTGGACGGCTGAAATTTTGTGGAGTTGATGTGGCACTGATCAAAAGAAAATTCGATGTGGTTATCGTCGGTGCCGGTGGTGCTGGCATGCGTGCCGCATTACAGTTATCCGAAGCTGGGTTGAAAGTTGCCGTATTGTCCAAAGTGTTTCCAACGCGCTCGCATACTGTGTCGGCACAGGGTGGAATTGCTGCATCGTTGGGTAATGTGACCGAGGACAACTGGCACTGGCATATGTACGACACGGTAAAAGGTTCGGATTATCTGGGTGACCAGGATGCGATCGAGTTTATGTGCCGCCATGCCAACGAAGTCGTGTATGAGCTGGAGCATTTTGGCATGCCGTTTGACCGGCTGGAAAATGGCAAAATCTATCAACGTCCTTTCGGTGGACAGTCACAGCATTTTGGTGGCGCTCAGGCCACGCGTTCGTGCGCAGCAGCTGATCGTACCGGACATGCGCTGCTACACACCCTGTATCAGCGTAACGTGAGTGCCAATACACAATTTTTTGTCGAGTGGATGGCGCTTGATCTGATTCGGGACGAGCAAGGCGACGTGCTGGGGGTTACAGCGCTGGAGATGGAAACGGGCGAGATTTCCATCCTGCAGGCGCGCGCCACGATGTTCGCCACTGGCGGAGCAGGGCGAATATTCCAGGCCAGTACGAATGCACTGATCAATACCGGAGATGGTTTGGGTATGGCGGCGCGTGCCGGCATTCCGCTCGAGGACATGGAGTTCTGGCAATTCCACCCGACCGGGGTTTATGGGGTCGGTGTACTGATCAGCGAGGCAGTGCGTGGTGAAGGGGGGTATCTGCTGAACCGAGAAGGCGAACGTTTTATGGAGCGTTATGCACCCAATGCCAAGGATCTGGCCAGCCGGGATGTGGTGGCGCGCGCCATGACCACCGAAGTCAAGGAAGGGCATGGATGTGGTGAAGAAAAGGATCACCTGATGCTGAAGCTCGATCACCTCGGTGCTGAAATCATCAAGAGCCGTTTGCCCGGCATCCGGGAACTGGCGATGAAGTTCGCCCATGTCGATCCCATTATTGAACCGATTCCAGTGGTGCCAACGGCGCATTATATGATGGGCGGCATTCCGACCAATTACTTCGGACAAGTCGTGGCGCCCTACAAAACAGGGCCAGAAGAAATTGTTTCCGGGTTTTATGCGGTGGGAGAATGCGCCTGTGTTTCCGTACATGGCGCCAATCGCCTGGGGACCAATTCATTGCTGGATCTGGTGGTGTTTGGACGAGCAGCAGCCAACCAGATTATCGAAGATCTGAAACATCATCCGCATCACAAACCTTTGCCCGATAATGCGGCGGACAAGACACTGGCGCGACTGGATCGTCTGGAGAACCAGAAAGATGGCGAAAATGTGGCGCAGGTGAATGCTGCTTTGGCCAAAACCATGCAGACTTATTGCGGTGTTTTCCGTTTCGAGGATATGTTGCTTCAAGGCGTGGAAAAAATTCTGGAAGTGGGACAGCGCGTGGCTGCGACCGAGATTACCGACAAGAGCTTGGTATTCAATACAGCAAGAATCGAGGCACTGGAACTGGATAATCTGAAAGAAGTAGCCACGGCCACGATGATTTCGGCAGAAGCCCGACGCGAAAGCCGGGGTGCGCATGCCCGGGATGACTATCCCCAGCGCGATGATAACAAATGGTTGAGACATACCCTGTATTTCAGTGAAGCTAACCGGCTGGATTACAAGCCGGTGCGACTCAAACCGCTAACCGTGGAATCCTTTCCACCCAAAGCCCGAACCTACTAGGAGAGTTTTCCGGGACAAAACCCGCTGTTGGCAGGCACTGTGGAGTGGCTGCTGTGATTTTCAACGCTCAGGTTTCGCATATCGATGATGAATAAAAATATCGCACTTTTGGTTTTCTGGCTGTATTGCATGCTTTTTTCAATCTTGTCACTGGCTGAAACACGCTATGTTTCAGATCAGATCGAGGCTACGCTGCGTACTGGACCTAGTCTAGGGCATGCAGTGCAGCGCATGCTGCGGGCCGGCGTGGCACTCGAAATCCTGGAAGAAGATCCGAAAAGTGGTTACACCCGGGTCAAGACATCCAGTGGTGTCGAGGGCTGGTTGCTAAGTCGCTATTTGATGGCGGAGCCGGATGCGCGTTCGCAGGTAGAGAAATTTGCCAAGCAGATCAATACCTCTGCGGATCTGGACGGATCGGTTCGTGCGCAACTGAATGCAATCAAGGAAGAATACGATACCGCGAGGAAGCGCATCGCAGCGCTGGAAAGTACCAACAAGCGCCTCGAGGGCGAGCTCGACAGCATCAGGAAAACTTCGGCAAATGTGCTGTCGATCGATAAGGAGAACAAGAAGCTGCAGCAGAAACTGATCGTGACTGAGGAGAGTTTTCTCAATTTGCAAACGGAAAATAACGAACTGGGGGACCGCAAGCAAAGGGACTGGTTTGTTGCCGGGGCGCTGGTGTTGCTGGGTGGAATCGTACTGGGATTGATATTGCCGCGCTTTGCTAAGCGCAGACATTCCCGGTACGACAGCTTCTGATGCGCGCCAGCGGAGGCAATCCGGAATGCTTTGAATGGTCTTGCAGAATCAGCGCGCTGGGATGCTGAACCGGGATGGAATAGCGATCCTTGCTGCGTGATACCCAACCACGGACTTCCAGAGGTTGATTCAAATAGGTCTGTAGGTCTGGAAACAGGTGTAGGTGAGTATTGGCAATGCGAATATCCGTTTTGTCATTGAATATCAGCCGCGTATATTTTTTAGCTTTGGTCAGTGCCTTCGGTGTTCCGGTAAAGCGTTGCCACCCTTTGGTGTGGTCGGCAATCTGGGAAATGGGGTGAGAGCGGTATTGTTTCATCGACCATATCCCGAGTTGCTGGCGTTCGGCTTGCTGCTGAGCTTGTACGAGCTCATCGGTATAGCGTAAGTTGGGGGGAATGATGCTGACGATCGCCAGACCATTTTTCACCAGAGCCAGA
>JAAEXZ010000165.1 GCA_017879645.1 Nitrosomonas sp. | reverse complement strand
GCGCATTGTGGAAGCGTCGGATACCTTTGGCCGATCACTTGGAGTGCGCCTTGGTGCTACAGATCTGCGTGCCAACAGGGGGGGGACTGGTGGTTATGCTCTCAGTGGTGATAATCGAGTAGGCTTTGGGACAGGTTACAGCAACGCGGTTGCGTCGACTGGTGCAGGAGGCTTGGTCAATACGTTGGGAAATTTTGTCAATTTGCCTGCTCAATCAATCGGCGGTTACGATCCAGGCAGCTTTGCAATTTCCATTTTTAATTCCGCGGCCAATCGTTTTCTTAATTTGGAAATTTCTGCACTGGAGGCTGATGGGAAGGGTAAGGTGGTTTCGAGTCCACGTGTGGTGACCGCGGACCAAACCAAGGCAGAAATCGAGCAAGGTACCGAATTTCCTTACCCGGTAACAGCGCCCAATGGCGCAACGGTGATCGCTTTCAAGAAGGCGGTCTTGAAACTGGAAGTTCTTCCTCAGATCACCCCTGAAGGCAACATCATCATGGACCTGGTGGTCAACAAAGACAGCCCTGGTGAGATCTTGCAAAACGTTCGCGCCATCAATACTAAGCGCGTGAAGACGCAAGTGCTCGTGGAGAATGGAGGGACTGTGGTCATTGGTGGTATTTTTGAGATTGAGGAGACCGATGGTGAAACCAAGGTACCATTTCTTGGCGATGTGCCGGTGGTAGGAAATCTCTTCAAAACCACTAACAAAGAGAGCAAAAAGCGGGAGATGCTAGTTTTTATCACTCCCAAGGTAATCACGGACCGCGTTTCGGTGCGTTGATGGTTTAACTGTGATAGGAAAAAAAATGCGGAAATTATTAAAATTTCTGGCGCTGCCACTCGTGGCTGCTTTGACGGCGTGCGGCGGCGGCGGTGGAAGTCCGGGTGAGACGAACTTGCCTTATACGATCAAGCTGACTACCGCGAAGAGTCAGTTGCCTATTAATATAGGCAACGAAATCGCAAGCACGGGTGCCTATGCGCGATTCACCACGACACTCTATGTCGAGGCTCGCACTGGAAACACGGCGATTCCTGGGGGGGAGGATATATTTGCCTGCAATGTAGCGGGTGGGCTGGATTCTGGAGCGCTCTATTACCTTGATGGCAAGGAAGAGCACATGGTCGAAGTAGATGATGGCAAGGGTGGGACAGTCAAGGTTCCAGCTGCCTATCGAAGCATTGTGCTTGGCTCCAATGCCGGGGGCGCTTCGTTCCATTTCCATGCTGGAGATAAAGCAGGTACTGCGCGCATCACTTGTTCGGTGACGAATCCTGCAGATAAGCGAGTATCCACTGCCAGTGTGGATATTGTCGTTGGTGCTGTGACAGGTAATCCTGCAAATGTGATTGGAACGGCGCAGGCGCCCGGTTACTTGGGTTCCAGGGAGAACAGTGCGAACATTCGCAACAATGTGGCTATTTCTGCCCTTGTCATGGATGATGCAAATCAGCCGGCGCCTGCGCCCGCAGCCGCAAACGTTCAAGTGAGCATCCGACCATTTGGCGCGTCTTCAGGTGCGCGTCTGATTTCCGGGAGCCAGTCTGGAAGCGTGTTACAAGTCAAGACAATTGGTGGAGAGGCTCAGTTTTCGCTGTCCAGTGGGCCAAACAGCGGTGTGATTCTGCTGGAGATGGTGGCAGATCGTAGTGACAACAACGTGAGCAATGGCATTCAGGATCCCATTATGCAATTGCTCGCTGTACCTGTAGTGGATAACATTGCAAGTGGTTCGTTGGCGATTTCAGACGCCACCATCACTGTGGTTAACAATGTTCCATCTGCATATGCACTTTCGGCATCGGGAGGATTGCCTCCTTACACATGGAGCGCATTGGGTGGTTTGCCTGCAGGGCTCACACTCAGTTCATCTGGGGTGATCAGTGGTACCGTATCTATTGAGCCAGGGGATTACAACGTAGTTGTACAGGTGACCGACTCTTCTGGTGCTACGGTTGTTCGCAACATGAAAGTTACAGTTTCGGGCGCGTTGCCTACTCCAGCACCAACGCCGACGCCAACTCCAGCTGCTCTTTCAATCGTATTGGCTGGTTGCGCTGGTGACGCGAACACGACCTGTGCCTTGCCAGGTGCGACGGTGGCTACACCCTTTCTTTATGCTTTGACGGCCACCGGTGGTGACACTACCAAGCCGGTTACATGGACGGCTAACCCGACTCCTCCAGCTGGTTGGTTGACTTTGTCAGCAGCCGGCAATAATGGGGTGCTAAGTGGAACTTGTCCTGCACCAGGGGTTCACGTATTTTTCATCACTGCCACAAGAGACACACAGTCTGATACGAGAAAAGTATCTATCACTTGTACTTGAAAATCTTAGGTGCTGTTAGTGTTTTAGCGAGCCCCTCGCTTTGCGAGGGGCTCGTTCGCTTGCGGGCTTTGCAGGCTCCTGAAATACTGGTTTACCCATCGGCAGCCAAGAGCATCGATCGCTTAAAACGGCCTACAAGCGATTTTTTTGGAACCCAGCAAGCGGTGAGATACTCTCAAGGTCGCCGTTTTTCGAGTTTTACAGCAGTATTTCAGTAGCCTGTTAGTGATGATTGGCATTGCGAATGTGCCGAATGGAATTTCGTTAGATAAATTTGTGTATTTAAGTGATTTTCAGGGTTAATTAAGTGCAGTCGATAAATATTGAACTTGGCAGCCACAGTTATCCGATAATGATTGGGGGAGCATTCGCTCGCGCCTTCGAAGATTACGGCGAATTGCCGCATGCCAGCCAAGTGGTGGTTGTTACCAACCATGTCGTCGCCCAACTTTACGTAGTTCAGTTGGTAGCAGCACTCAAGGCGCGCTACCAAGTCGTTCACATTGTCAAACTCCCCGACGGCGAAGAACACAAGAACTGGCAAACGCTGAATCTCATCTTTGACGCCTTGCTGAAGCACGGATGCGACCGCAAGACGGTTCTCTTTGCCTTGGGCGGCGGAGTTATTGGCGACATGACCGGTTTTGCAGCCGCCTGTTACATGCGTGGTGTTCCGTTTGTGCAGGTTCCGACCACCTTGCTGGCGCAAGTGGACTCATCGGTGGGCGGCAAAACCGGCATCAACCACCCGCTGGGCAAGA
>JAAEXZ010000164.1 GCA_017879645.1 Nitrosomonas sp. | reverse complement strand
ATGCAGGGTGCAGAAAACTGTCAGTGGGTCGCGATGAAAGCGCATTGCACGCAGAAAGAGCTGGATCAAATCACTCCGCCCTTTTTTATCGACAGGATTGTCAATCTGGAAGTATTCGGACTGAATGCGGACAGGCAACTAATTATCATCAAGAAACGGTAGTTTTACGCATCCTGGTCTGTTTCGTTACACTGAATGAGGAGTCGATGCTGTGACAAAAATTCTGGCTATCACCAATCAAAAAGGCGGCGTCGGTAAAACAACCACCAGCGTTAATCTGGCTGCCAGTCTGGCGGCATCCGGCAGGCGGGTATTGCTGGTGGACCTGGATCCGCAAGCCAATGCCACGATGGGAAGTGGTATCAACAAGCAAACCATCAAGGTTACGATTTATCATGTGCTCCTGAAACAAGCACAATTGCAGCATGCACGGGTCGCAAGCGTGCAGGGAAAATATGATCTGATACCTGCGAATCGCGATCTGGCAGGCGCGGAAGTCGAAATGGTCGATTTTGAGCAACGTGAAACGCGATTAAAAACGGCATTGGAAAAGGTCGAGCAGGAATATGATTACATTCTGATCGATTGTCCGCCCGCGCTGAACCTGCTGACGCTCAATGGTTTGTGTGCAGCGCATGCCGTGATGATTCCAATGCAATGTGAATACTATGCCCTGGAAGGATTGAGCGATCTGGTGAACACCATCAAGCGCGTACGCGCACATTTCAATCCTGTCCTGAAAATCGAGGGACTGCTGCGCACTATGTTCGATCCGCGGAATATCCTTGCGCAACAGGTTTCCGAACAGTTGCAAAAGCATTTTGGCGACAAGGTTTACCGTACGGTCATACCACGCAATGTGCGTTTGGCCGAGGCGCCTGGATTCGGTTTGCCGGTGCTGTATCACGATGAGCAGTCGAAAGGGGCGCAGGCTTATCTGGAACTGGCCAAAGAAGTATTGAGCGCTTGATGGATGTTATCGCTTATTTGAGGATTTTTTGAGATGGTGAAGCAAAAGGGACTGGGAAGAGGGTTGGATGCACTGCTGGCGCATGATGGCGGAATCGATGCCACAGAGGAATCGCTGCAGAACATGCCAATATTGCAACTGCAACCGGGAAAATACCAGCCCAGAACCAGCATGGATCAATCAACCCTGGCCGAACTCGCAGAATCGATCAAGGCGCAGGGTATCATGCAGCCTATACTGGTGCGCCCGGTTGGTGACGGTCAGTACGAAATCATTGCCGGCGAACGAAGATGGCGTGCAGCCCAATTGGCCGGACTCACCGAGGTGCCGGCTCTGGTTCGCACCGTACCCGATGAAGCGGCATTGGCGATGTCGCTGATCGAAAATATCCAGCGGGAGAACCTGAATCCACTGGAGCAAGCTTTGGGTATCCAGCGCTTGATCAATGAATTCGGGATGACACATCAAAGTGCAGGGGAAGCGCTGGGTCATTCGCGCAGTACGATTTCCAATCTGCTGCGGCTGCTCAATCTGGCTGCGCAGGTGCAGGATCTGATGATGCTGGGTGAAATCGAAATGGGTCATGGACGCGCCCTGCTGCCCTTGCCCGTTTCCGAGCAGATCAGGATCGCGCACTGGGTCGCCCAGAAACAGTTGTCAGTGCGTGAAACGGAGAAATTGGTTAATCAGATACTGAATCCGCAACCCAAAACGGTCAAGAAGCCGGATCGCGATTTACTGCGTTTGCAGGAAGATGTTTCGGAGCGGCTGGGTGCGCAAGTCGCTATCAAACCGAAAAAAAACGGACAGGGCAATGTCGTGATTCACTACACCAGTCTGGATCAGTTAGACGATATTCTCGCCAAGTTATAAAAATCATCTGCCTTTCGGCTATCACTGCTGAACGTGTGTAAAATACCTTGCTGCACTAGAAACTGGCGTTTCGCATGATGGATGTTCAAGCGCCCCGTGAATGAAAAAGGAAAATTATGGATGCACGATTACTGGATATTTTGGTATGCCCTTTATGCAAGGGGCCACTGATTTACAAGAAGGATGATAAGGAATTGATCTGCAAGCCCGACCGGCTGGCTTTTGCCATCAAGGATGGCATTCCGGTCATGCTGGCCGAGGAAGCGCGAAGAATACCGGATACGGTAGAGATCAAGTAGTCGACATGAATACAGGAATATTGACTGAACCCCGCGTGGCGGCCATTCTGGGCGCACTGATTGCCGACTCCGCATCGCTGGGCCTACACTGGCTATACGACCCAGAGCGGATTGCACAGATTGCACAAGTCCGGGGACTGGTGTTTTTGCAGCCTGATGCGAATGACTATGCCGGTGTCAGTGGTTACTTTGCCCATGGCGGCAAAACCGCTGGCGATGCGTCGGCATACGGCGAGTTGTGTTTACTGATGCTGAAGCACCTGGCACAGCATGGCGAGTTTGATCGGGTTGCGTACCAGACAGAATATCGTAATCATTTTGGTCCGGGCGGAGCGTATACGGGTTATGTCGATTCTCCGACCAGACTGACATTGCAAAAACTGCTGCCACTCAATCCGGAACAGTTTCCACAAATTTCGGGTGTCGATGATGATCAATTTGCTGCACTGGCAGCCTTGCCGGCTGCGATCGCAGTTCATCAGGGTTCGGTAGAGGCGCTGCAAGACAAGCTGGAAAAGATTGTGCGACTGACCAACGATAACGCGACGGCGGTTGCCGCTGTCCGTTACCTGGGGAGTGTGCTGATGGCAGTATGTCAGGGCGAACCGGTGCAGACCGCACTAAGTCGATGCTTGTCGCATGCAGATCAAATAGTGCAGGAACCGGTGGCGGATGCCTTGCAGGTCGGATCTCTCGACACACTCGCAGTGGCCAAGCGCTTTGGTTCCGCTTGTCATGTCTTGCAGGGTGTACCGGTCATCGCGCATATCCTGCAGCATGCCGGGGATTATGCTACGGCCATAGAGGAAAATATCCGTGCTGGCGGGGATAGCTGCGGTCGGTCCATCATGCTGGGAGCCATTGCAGCGGCTGGGACGGCGCAACAAGGGAATCCCGCAAAGGGAATCCCACTACAGTGGGTAGCGCGTTATCGCAAGCTCACAGCGGCAGCCGATGCGTGT
>JAAEXZ010000163.1 GCA_017879645.1 Nitrosomonas sp. | reverse complement strand
ATCGATGGTGTGGATCGCATACGCCTGGCGCGATTTGCCGCTGGTATTCGGCTGACTGAAATGCGGTAGGCGACCGTGGAGGACGATGCAGGTGCCCTGCTTCACTTCGAGTGCTTGCATCCCGTCCGTCTCGAGCGGCGCGGGATCGAGTTCGAGAAAACGCGTTCCGCCCTTTCCGTCGCGCGCGAAGCGCGATCGCAGGCTGGTACGATGCCCGCCCGGCTTGGCCCAGAGGCAGCCGTTTTCAATCGTCGCGTCTTCGAGCGCGAACCAGAACCCGACGCAGGAATCCGGTTCGGTATACAGGAAGGTGCTGTCCTGGTGCACGTCGACCACGCCCCCGATGCGGGCGTGTTTGAAGATCAGCATGCTTTGGATGAGCAGATGGTCCTGCATACCCAACGAAGCCGAAAGTGCTTTCAGTTGCGGCGATCGCGAGAAGCGGTCAAAGACCGGGTCCAGGTCATGCAAGGCATGACCGATCTTGTTAAGCGAACGAAAGAGGTCGCCTTTTAAAGTGCCGGTCTCGTCGAAGGCGTCTTTCTCGAAGAAGAAACTGATGCGCTCGCCGCTCTCCAGAAAATACGCGTCGCTGGTCTTGGTCTGTTCCGAGGTCTGGAAGACCGAACCTTTTCCGTCCAGCCGATAGTTTTCGGACAAGTGTCGTCCGCGCTCCATCAGTTCCCGGCAGGCCGCGGCCGGGTGGAAGTCGGGCAAGACGAGGAACCCGTCGCGTTCAAATTGCGCAGCAAGTGACGACATCGTGTCAAGGTAGTGTTTGAGCGGCGCTTTACCTAAGCCGGAGCTGGAAGTCGCATCAACTGCCCGGCTTGATCCGGTAACGGAGCTGTACCAGTCCCGAGGGATAGGCGCGATGGTCCAGGAGCTCCAGGTCCTGCATCAATCCCCCCTCGGAAAAGAGCCGTATGCCGTCGCCGAGCAGGACGGGAATGATCGACAGTGTGATGCCGTCGATCAGGCGTTCCTGCAACAACCGGTTCACGACCTGCGCGCCTCCGTCCAAGAAGATGATGCCTCCCGGCTTGGCCCGCAGTTCCCGGATGAGTGCCGCGGGATCGCCGGTATGGAAAATCGTTCGCCCGATCGCCGCGCGAGGCGTGCGCGTGATTATGTAACAGGAACGGTCCGCATGCGGAAACGGAATGCCCATGCTTATGACTTTATCATAGGTGCGACGACCCATCACCACCGTGTCCACTTTCTCCATGAAAGCGGTATATCCATAATCCTCCCCGGGCGCTTCCATTTTGCTTAGAAAGCTGAGATCGTCGTTCGCATCCGCGATGAAACCGTCGAGGGAAGCGGCGATGAAGAGGTGAGTGGAGCGTACGTGCATGAGGTAGTAAAGTGTCGGGTTAGATTGTGTTTATCGAAAATATAAGATGAATAAGTATGCAAGTATAGAAAAGTCAGGCGTGTGCTTCGTTAAATTTTCCGAAACACTTGCATTTTTATAATTCATTGTTATCCTTTGATATTGCTAATGATTTTAAACTGTGTCTTAGCCCCCTAAATACCTGGACAAATTGTTCTCTACAATTTGTCCAGGTATTTAGGGGGCTAAGACACTTAGATAAACATTACATGAAACTTAAATATATATTATTCTGTTTAATAGCTTTCATAAATGCTATTTCTGCTCAAGTTGTGATAAACCAATCAAAATGTTTTGGTGGAAGTGGACTTGATTATGCTGAGCATTATTGCTTAACTTCAAGTGGCGGGTATCTGGTGTGTGGTTGCACCACATCAATGGATGGCGATGTGTCGGCAAGTATTTCAGGAGGAGTAGATATTTGGATTCTCAAGTTAAATAGTGCATTGAATATTCAAAGTAGTTATTTATATGGCGGCTCAGTGGAGGATTGTGCCCTCGGAATTATTGAGTTTAGCCCGAATATATTTATCGTTGCAGGGATCACCAATAGTCCGGATTGGCCTGCCAATGGTTCGTCTGGCTATGGTGACGACGATTTGTTCGTGATGGCGATTGACTCTGTGGGAAATGAATTGTGGAGTAGACGATTGGGCGGGAGTAATTATGACCGTTATCCGGAGATGATAAAAACAAGAGATGGTAAGATATTGATCTCTGGTATGACGAATTCCGCTAATAATGAAGCGGCAAGTTCACACGGCCGTCAGGACGGTTTATTGGTAAAGGTGGATACCAATGGAACTGTAATCTGGTCTAAGTGTATTGGCACAATTGGTAATGAGTATTTTAATAATATTTATGAGGCCAATAATGGAGACCTGTTATTAGCTGGTCTGATTGGTTCTGAATTGTGGGCTGTGCGATGTGATTCGATAGGTAATGTGCTTTGGCAGGGGAGTTATGGCGGCAGCAATATGGAGGAAGCATATTCAATTACGGAGCTTGGTTCAGGCCGTATTGTATTGTCTGGAAGAATAAGTTCTATAGACGGTTATGGGACTGGTAATCATGGCTCCTATGATATCCTGTTAGTCTGTCTTGATTCGATGGGGGGGGTACAATGGTCAAGATGCTATGGTGGTTCAAATGGCGATACATATTCTTTTTCAATATTTCACTTGCAAGACGATGAAGTACTAATTGGGGCCAACACTTTGTCCTTTGATGGGGATGTATCGGGTAACCATGGATATATCGATGCCTGGTTTTTACACGTGGATTCAGTTGGTAACATTCTGAATTCCTATTGTCTTGGAGGCGCCAGCGAGGACCTCGTTTTTGCGATGGGACTGGATCAGCACGGGGATAATCTAATGGTGGGGACGACCTTTTCAAATAATGGCATGGTCTCAGGAAATCACGGTCAAAGCGATTATTGGGTGGTCTCTTACACTGCGTTGCAAAGTAAGATTGACGAATTGGGAGGTCGGTCGTTTACTATCTATCCAAATCCCGGTAATGACTATGTTGTAATTAAATTTCCGGAAGAAACGAGCCAGGATTTATACATCAAAGACATGACGGGGCGCATAATCAAGCACTTTTCAATTATAGAGAACCCCATAAATTGCCGGTTGGAAGATATGGGTCCGGGAATTTATTTTATCGGTTCTCCGGAGGTGGGATATCAGCGTTATGTGAAAGTGGAGTGATGGAAAAAGTAATGTCAC
>JAAEXZ010000056.1 GCA_017879645.1 Nitrosomonas sp. | reverse complement strand
CTGCCTGCCCGCGCAACTCGCCGATGACTTGATAGCTCGACACGGCATTATTGATAAAAGCCACATCAGTAGTCGTCGAATATTGTGCCAGGTGGAGACCAGTCTCGTAATTATCCAGAATGGCCTGAATGGATTGACGCGCTTCTTCCGATGCACTTACACTATTATCGCTACTCGCTGTTTGCAGGCGAGACATCGCACTGTCCAGATCAGCACGCACATTCGCGCCCTGACGCAATTCCAGATCCGGCAGGAAAATCTTGGCAAAATATAGTGCACCTGCGGCTTCCGCCATGGCTTGCACACGATTTTCACCAATTGCACCCGCCTGTCCATTGAGTTCGGCTTCAACGCGTGGAATCAGGCCCTTACTCATTTCACTGACGATTTCATCGGCACGGATATCAGCTGCGTTTCCGATCAATCGTGATTTGATGAAAGCATTTCCCGCAGGATTACCCCGTACAATGAGCGGCTCGATTACACGATAAAAAATCTCGGCTTCCTTTTGCTCTTTGCGCGTTTCTTCAGCATCGGAGTCTCTATGTTCCATGACACCGGCGATTTCACGTAATACGGCATTGTAATAGGCCTGAGTCAGGGAAAGTCTGATTTCATAGCGTTCTACGGCAATCACACTCGCGTCTTCAGCAGCATTACCTTTGCTCACTGCAGTTCTAACACGTGCAAAAGCAGAATTTACGACCGTATCCAGTCCTGGATTGGCGCCGGTGATCAAGGTTTGTCTATCAGCACTCAGAACCTGGATTTCTCTTGCAACCGTCCCAGAAATGGCTTGGAATGCTGCTTCGGCGTTATCCAACAAAGAGGTCAATGCTGCCGATGAGGCTGTTTCAAATTCATCTCGTATCATGCTAATACGATTCCAGATGATTTGATAAAAAACGCGCTGCAGTGTTTTGTCAACAACCTGGGCTGCTAAGGCAGGTTCATGACCCAGCTTTATCTCATTGATTGCCTCCAGAACATCGCGATCCAGTCCCAGATTGTTGGCTTCGTCTACTTCTTTCGTTAAATTCTGCAAAGCACCTGCGTAGTTCTGTGCAATGGCATCAGCATCTATCGGAGATTGTTTGCGCAAATCACCAATCGTTTTGTATGCGGTGACCGCGGCTTCAACAGATTCGGTATTCGTCAAATCTTCTGGAATTGCAGCGTGCAAATTCATAATATGCATACCGAAAAAAAACAGGCAATAACCTGCAATTTTCATATCAAAAACAAAGAGTGACCCATTCGATTCAAGAGTATTTTCATTCATATCTCACATTAATTATAAATACGAAACCAAATGATAACTATTCCTATTATATATTTCAACAAATATATCGCTTGATATGATAACTACAATAAACCTCGCAGAAGACTTGAAGTTCTAGTTTAATAAACTTAGAAATTAGCGATTAAAGAAGCTCTTACCACAATGGGTGAGCCGGGAGAAATGTTGTTGTTGTTTTGAACCGAAGCAAAATAGTGAACATCAAAAATATTTTCGATGTTCAATTGTCCACGAAAATGCTTGGAAAATTGTGCGAATAATGCAGCATCTACACGTGTAAAATCGGGTATACGCACGGTATTGTCAGTAGACGCAAACATACTCCCTCGATATATGACACCGACGGCAGCACCGATTCGAGGCGTAAAATCATAGCGATTCCACAGAGAAAAAGTATGGCGTGGCAATTCACCAACAGATGCGCCTTTCGGCGCTCCCAATTGATTACTGGTTATCTCACCAACCTGGTAGGCGTACCCCCCCATAATATTCCAACTTGAAGTAAGCTGACCATTGATGCCAACTTCAACACCATGTGTTCTCTGACCCTTGGTTAAGAAAGACTTCGAAGAATCGACAGGATCAATGGTGATCACGTTGGTACGATCAAGCTGAAACACCGCCCCTGTTACGGCCAGATCGGGTCGAATATCCCACTTCACTCCAGCTTCTAAAGTCGTGAATTTTTCGGGTTTGAGAACGGCTGTCGTGATATTCAATCCTGTAAGCTGATCTCCCGCCCTGGGAACATAAGCACGACTGTAACTGCCATAAAACGAAATAGCCTCGAAAGGCTTGTATATCACCCCAAAGCGCGGAGCAATCAGATCATCACTCGTTTTTAAGTGATCTTTTGCACCATTCCTTTGTTGAAAATCAACTTCAAACAGGTCGTAGCGCACCCCTGCCACCACCTGCAACTGTGGTGTAAATTCGATCTGATCTTGTATGTAAAGTGAAGTGATATTGACCACACTCCGGTTATACGCATCGACATTGCCAATCGAGTTACTGGTTGCAAATGTGACCGGAACATTCGTAATCGAGTTATTCAGAAAAACCTGGTTACTTCCTCTGAAAGTTCCGCTTTGCCGTCTGTTGTGTGTTTCTTGTCGCCCTACTTCGACACCAGCCATCAAAGTGTGCAGAAAGGGGCCAGTATTCAATGAATAGATCAGATTGGTCTGATTGAACACATTCTCGCGGTCAGCCGTATTATTGTAAGCACCGAGAAACACCCCTCTGGCTGCCGTATACTGCGATGCGGCATAGATGTTCTGATAGAACTTATCATACAAGGCATAATTGGTGCGGTTCTGGAAAGTCACACCGGACTCGAATTTGTGTTCAATGAATGAATTAAACCCCAGAACCTCGGCATTGGTATGACTGCGTCTGGGATCACCAAAAAACTGTGAGCGCGGCACATTGACAGGCTGCCCATTAAATGAAGGGATACCGCGATCGGCAACCCGATCATCATGATAGCGTTCCATGTTGACCACAACCTTGGTGCGGTTTGTGGGTTTGATGGTAACCGTAGGCGAGATACCCAGTCGCTCCGAATCGACTCCATCCCTGAAACTGCCTGCATCCTCGTATAGCGCATTCAGACGCACGGCGACAACATCGTTGATAACATGTCCCACATCCGCAGTCATTCGCTTCAGGTTATAGGATCCACCTTGAAAGAAAAATTCCTTGGTAGGATTCCAGTTGGCCTGCTTGGTCACCCTGTTGATCACCCCGCCCGAACCACCGCGCCCAAAAATCATACCATTGGCACCCTTGAGCACCTCTATTCGTTCGATATTGTACAAATCTCTATAGTATTCAACATCATCCCGAATCCCATCGGTAAAGAAATCGCCAGTGGAACGATTGCCACGAAACACGACTGCATCACGATTCCCCTCACCTTGCGAGACACCCACACCGGGTACATAGCGTATCGCGTCTCCAATACTCCGGATTGATTGATCCTGGATCAATTGGTTGGTGATGATGGAAATGGATTGAGGTACGTCTCTAAGCAATGTATTGGTTTTTGTAGCAGTACTGGTACTGGCAGCAGCATAGCGATTGCTATCGTTACCTGCAGTGATCTGAATCGAAGGTAAGGTAGTAACAACTGGATCAACGGAGGATTCTGCAATCTCCAAAACTGTAAAACCACCCTGCTGTTCAATGGCCTGCAAACCTGATCCAGAGAGTATTAAATCAAGGCCCGCCTTGACACCATGATCACCGGTAAGACCACGCGATACCTTGCCTTGAATGATTGCAGGATTGAGTTCCAGCTTTACACCAGCCTGTTGCGAAAAATGCTGCAAAGCATCTTGTAAGGTCCCTGCTGGAATATTGTAGGTCTTTAACGTCTTAACATCAGTCCCAGTATCCTCAGCAAAACTTGGTGCCACAAAAGAGAATGCCACCACACCTACACATAATAGTACTACTCTAAAACAAATCCTTATTACTACCAAATTGCTAATAGACATGATGGCTTGCAGCATTCCTGGGTTGTTCAACCCCTATAAAAACACATAACACTTGCGATATTTACTCGAAGAAAAAGATGGGACTGATAACATTACAAATCGATCAGAGCGGTTTACCAATTCTCAAAAAGACTTATAGGAATTATGCACCTGTCTCACACAAGCACGATGTTACAGACATGAGATTCTGGATTTGCGATTTTTGAGACAGTGTCTGATCAAGCACCTGCTTTGCGTGGCATGCACAAATCCCACATTGTTCGGACACTCCCAGATTTGTCTTTAAATCACGCATCCGATCAGCGCCCTGATGCACTGCTTCCCGAATTGCATTTTCCGTTATCCCTTTGCAAACACATACATACATAATTGATCACAATCCTAAAGTTCTTGCCTAATAAAAGCAATAATGAGAATGATTACCAATTATATTGTTTCCCAAAAAAATTGCAATAGTAATTAATACTTCGAAATCACTTATAGAATAATCAAATCAAAACAATTAGCTAAACGGGAATAGAACTCCGCCCCCCCCCTTTCAGTATTGTCATATCATTCTTAAAAAAATAAGCATTGTCTACCTTTACTTTTCCAAAGAAGGATCTGTGATAAAACCAATTTTTGCCATGCCAGCTTTGGCCGCCACGCTCATGACCCGAGCGACATGTTCATAATGCGATAATTTATCAGCTTTGATATGCAGTTCCGTTTTGGGAGTCTGGGTCACGGTGGCTTCAAAACGGGAAGGCAACTGTTCGAACTGAACCGTTTCACCATTCCAGAACAAACTTCCATCAGCACGAATTGCCAATTCGACATGCTCAGGCTGAGTAAAATTAGGATTACTCTCCGCCTTGGGAAGATCAATTTTTACAGAATGTGTCAGCAGCGGTGCTGTAATAATGAATATGATCAACAATACCAACATCACATCTACTAAAGGCACCACATTGATTTCCGACATGGGCGCTTGGCGCCCACCATCGTGCATGCTTCCAAATGTCATTATTGTCCTCGTTGTGCGATGGGGTTTTCGTTATTCCGTTCGGTCAATGGCTGCGATGCCATAGAAACATCTTGATTATCACCAACGGTAAGCAAAATGAACAAGTCGTGAGCAAACGCCTCCAGGCGAGCAAGCCAGATACGATTGCGGCGCACGAATGCGTTGTATGCCAGTACTGCAGGAATGGCCACTGCAAGTCCTAACGCCGTCATGATCAAGGCTTCACCAACCGGACCAGCCACTTTATCGAGCGTTCCCTGTCCTGACAGTCCAATTTGAATCAACGCATGGTAAATGCCCCATACTGTACCGAACAAACCAATATAGGGTGCGGCAGAACCGGCCGTAGCAATCAAAGTCAAACCGTTTTCGATCCGCGTTGCTTCCTGATCGATTCCATTACGCAGTGTCCGTGTCAAAAAGTCACTCGTGCCACCTGCCGCTGCCAATTTATACGTACCGTGAATCTTGGAATCTGCTGCAGCCTCAATACCCAATTTGGCCAATTCAGCAAAAACATTATCGGGAGGGGCATTCTTAAACTCCACATTCACGGCCTGCAAAGAATCAAAACTCCAAAAATGCGTCAAAAAGGCTTCTGCACGTCGCTTTGCCATAAAATTACCAACGATCTTGGTGATGATCAAATACCAGCTTGCAATAGAAAGCGACACAAGCAGCACCAACACACTCATTCCAACCCCATCTATCTGGTCGAGAAAATGAGAAAAACCCAATCCATGTTCCATTCGTTAATTTCCTTGCAGTACAAAATTGAAAGGTTGCAACGCAACAGCCCGAACCGGTTGCCCATTCCGTAGCGAAGGATTGCACTGCCAACCTTTTACTGCGGTTAATGCAGCGGTATCGAGACGCTCATAACCGCTACTGTTGATAATTTTTGCATCATCTATGCGCCCCCTCTCGTTCAGCTCCACACGCAACAGCAACTTACCTTCTTCACCCATTCGCCTTGAAATAGCAGGATATGCAGGGGGTGTCAATTTGGGACAAGAAACCGATAATTCGGTGGACAATGTAACCGGTCCAGCAGGTAGTTGTGATGCTGGAGCAGGCTTCACCGGCTCGGATGGCAATTGTGGCGCAGGTTCAGGTAACGATTCCACGGCCTTTTGTTTGGATTCCGCAGGAGCTTTTGCAACCAGTCGTTCTTGCTTTGGTTTGACAATAGGCTTTTTTGCTGGCTGGAGTTTAACTGGTTCAGGTTCGGGAGCAATCTTAGTGGGTTTATCCGGATTTGCGACAGGCGCAGTAATGAGTTCAGCAAATAAGGTGACAACGCGCTCCGGGTTCTGAATTAATCGTTGATTCCATAAAAAATAAAAAATGCCTGCATGAATCAGCAACACAAACAACAAACCGGGCAATGAAATCAGACGTTGGGACGCCCCCAAATACTCAAAATTTTTCCGAGATAATGAATGCATTGAAAACTAGAGATCCAAACAGACTTGTGGAATTTGAAGTTACAACTTTTAAAAAATAGAGAATTATTTCTTAAAACCGTATAACTTCTATTCCCCAGAACACAAAACACAAATTTTAACAAGCAGCATATTAACGAAAACGATAACAATTATCAATCACTAATTCTCTTAATTCGCTTTCTTTGACAAACAAAGCATTTCACGCGTGCTGAACTCATCTTAAAATGCAACCGAGAATCGAAATAGTTGGAAATTATATTACTTACGAAAATCATTTATTGCTTTACATCAAACATGACAAACTCTACTCCCGGATTCTGGCGCAGACTTATTTGCCTGATTTATGAATTTCTACTCATTCTGGCGGTTCTGTTCGCAGCCAGCTTCATTTTTCATTTTATTGTCACCGATACACAAAGCACCTATTTCAGGCCCTTATTTCAATTCTATTTGCTATTGATCATGGGTTATTACTTCACCTGGTTCTGGACTCACGGCGGACAAACGCTAGCCATGCAAACCTGGAAGATGCGCGTAGTTACCACCGATGGCAATGGGTTGACATTAAAACAGGCCATCATCCGCTACTTGCTAGCCCTCATCGGCAACTCCCTTTTTGGCATAGGAATTTTTTGGGCGTTAGTTGATCGTGATCACCAGTTTCTTCATGATCGTTTGGCAAAAACCCGTATTATTTACATGGGATAATCACAGCCGTTGAAAATTTTCTTGTATCAATGCGTTTTCAGATTTATATTAGTGCCTCGTAAATGAATGATGAGATCAATAGTGCAAGAAACCATCTGTATCAATATGTTTTCTTCGTGAGCAAACTACTTTAATTTGATGTAATAGCCTAGAAAAATGCGTAGTCATATTCTCTCCGTAGCATCTGCGTTGAAGCTATTTCTTAGAGATTTACCCATTCAAACAAACTACGTCATCATACTGTTTGCCACTTTATTTATTTTCTTCATTGATATGCAATTGCCTCTTGGCATTGCTGCTGCGGTGCCCTTTGCACTGGTCGTTTTTGCCACACTGTGGGTGAGTGGTTCACAGTTCACCATTTTGATTGCAGTTTTGGGCGTGATCTTTACCATTATCAAATTTTTCCTGACCCCAGTAATCATCACGACAATGGAAGCCGTCATCATCAATCGTGGATTGACGTTAATGCTGATCGCATGCTCGGCTATCATGGTGCTAAAACTCAAGAAAGCCAACATTGACATATCGACACTCACTAATCAAACACTGATCGATCCAACGACTGGCTATAAAAACCGGCAGGCTTTTGAAACCGAACTCGAAACCGAGATCGTTAGATGCAAACGCTATGAGCGAAACCTATCGATTGCCATCATTGACATCGATCTTTTCAAGCTCTTCAGTGACCGCTCCAATCATTTCGGCAGTTCAAACAATTCCATCAGAACTATTGCCCAGGAAATTACCGCCAACATCAGAACATCGGATATTTTCTACCGCATCGACATCAATGTATTCGCCATCTCTTTTCCTGAAACCGATCTGGCCAAAGCCAAGGAAGTTTGCGAAGCCATCCGCAAAAAAGTTTCTGCCAGAATGGATGCCGTCAACGAAAACAAGATTACTATCAGTATTGGCGTGGCGATGCTGGATCATACTGACAACCAGATGAGTCTGTGCAAACGTACAGAGGAAGCGCTGTTCATGTCCAAACGGAGTGGCGGCAACCTAGTCACCACCTTACCCGAAGTACCCAGCAAGGATAAATCACAGGTAGCGGCCATTCTAACGCGATCCAGATCGGATTGATCGTAGCTTCGTTACCGCCAAAAACTGTTAACATCCCATTTCCTGTCCAAATGCACGAATGACGAACGCGCTCAGGACAATTCATCAGGTATTTCGATAAAGCAAAAATCACTTGAAAAAATAGTTGATTACAACTGAGAATCGAATATTTTAGTTTGAATTTGCCCGGTTTGATTGGACACCATCACTATTCTGACTTGCTCAGGTTACAATCGCATTCACATTCGTTGCACGACAGTAAAAAATTCACTTTCTCCTGTACAATTAACAACATCCCAATCTAACAAGATTGCATGTCTTGGCAAAACCTATGAGTTTAATCAACAAACCCATGGCCAGAAAAACAAGTGGCCAATCCCTATCCCCCAAGGTTGCCCGACTGTTGCGTGAATCCGGCACATTGATTCTCGTCGGCGCAGCCCTCTATCTCATCCTGATTTTTATCAGCTATGACCGCGGTGATGCCGGCTGGTCGCATAGCGGCGATTCAGGTTTTACAGCCAATGCCGGAGGCCATGCCGGAGCATGGCTGGCAGATTTGCTGCTTTATCTTTTTGGTGCATCCGCCTGGTGGTGGATTGCTTTTTTCCTGTCCGCAGTCGCCTGGAGCTATCGACGCATCGATGTCGCCGGCATATTTGACCGGCACTCGCTACTTCTGTCCGCCGGCGGATTCCTGCTCCTGCTCTCCGCCAGCAGTGGCCTCGAAGCCCTGCGCTTCCATACCAGCAATATATCGTTGCCACTGATGCCGGGCGGCATGCTGGGCGACACCATCAGTTTTTATCTGGAAAAAATACTGGGCTTTACCGGCGCAACGCTGACCTTACTGATCCTCATAGCCGTCGGTTTCAGTCAGTTTACCGGTCTTTCCTGGGTACGCTTTGTGGAACGCATCGGCGAAAATATCGAAAATGCCCTGCTTTTCCTCAAAGATACCTGGCAAACCCGGCAAGACAAATTCGCCGGTTCCATCGCCTCGCGGGTTCGTGAAGAAATGGTTGAAATCGAAAAGAAACGCATCGAGGAAACACCGCAACTCCATATCGAACTGCCTGCCACAACCATTTCGAAATCCCAGCGTGTCGTCCGGGAGAAACAGACGCCGCTGTTTTCCGATTTACCCGACTCCCCTCTGCCACCTTTGCATTTACTGGATGAACCGGAAAAGGATTTTGAAGTACTTTCCAAGGAAACACTGGAATTCACATCCCGCCTGATCGAACGCAAACTCAAGGAATTCGGCGTCGAAGTCAAAGTCGTCGCTGCATTCCCCGGACCGGTTATCACCCGGTATGAAATCGAGCCGGCTGTCGGTGTCAAGGGCAATCAGGTCATCAACCTCATCAAGGATCTGGCACGCGCACTCTCCGTTGCCAGCATTCGCGTGGTCGAAACCATTCCGGGCAAAACCAGCATGGGGCTGGAATTACCCAATCCCAAGCGGCAAGTCGTCCGCTTGCAGGAAATTCTCAGTGCTCAAGCCTATGCCGATTCTGCATCACAGTTGACCATCGCACTGGGCAAGGACATCAGCGGCCGTCCGGTGGTATCGGATCTGGCCAAAATGCCGCATGCCCTGGTCGCAGGCACGACCGGCTCGGGCAAATCGGTTGCCATCAACGCCGTCATCCTGAGCCTGATCTATAAAACTACGCCGGAACAAACCCGCTTGATCCTGATCGATCCCAAAATGCTGGAATTGTCGGTCTATGAAGGCATCCCGCATCTTCTGACACCGGTGGTGACCGACATGCGCGAGGCTGCCAGTGCGCTGCGCTGGTGCGTGGCGGAAATGGAGCGACGCTACAAGCTGATGTCTGCTCTCGGGGTACGCAACCTCGCTGGCTACAATCACAAGATCCAGGAAGCCATTAAAAAGGAAGAACCGCTGCTCAATCCACTCAGCCCTACCGGTGACGCCGGTGACTTTCTGGAAGAACTGCCGCTCATCGTCGTCGTCATTGATGAACTGGCCGACCTCATGATGGTTGCCGGAAAAAAGGTCGAACAACTGATCGCACGGCTGGCGCAAAAAGCCCGGGCATCCGGCATTCACCTGCTACTGGCCACGCAGCGCCCGTCGGTCGATGTCATCACCGGCCTGATTAAAGCCAATATCCCGACCCGTATCGCATTTCAGGTATCGAGCAAAATCGATTCCCGCACCATTCTCGATCAAATGGGCGCCGAAGCCTTGCTGGGACAGGGTGACATGCTCTACCTGCCTCCCGGTAGCGGTTATCCGCAGCGCGTGCATGGCGCCTTTGTCGCCGACCACGAGGTACACAAGGTGGTCGAATATCTGAAGGAACACGGAGAACCCAACTACATCGAAGAGATCCTGCAAACCGGCGATGAAGAAAGCGATGCCGCAGGCAGCATCGATATCAAAAAGTCGGGAGAGGGCGAAGCCGATCCGCTTTACGACGAGGCTGTGGCGATTGTCGTCAAGACACGCCGCGCTTCCATTTCACTGGTACAGCGCAATTTGCGTATCGGTTATAATCGCGCAGCAAGGCTTATTGAAGAAATGGAACGCACCGGACTGGTCTCGTCGATGCAAAGCAACGGCAACCGCGAAGTTCTGGCACCGGCCCGCGCCGAATGATGGCCTTGTTACCTAATACGCCATTCCTGCCACTCTCCTTTGAGGAATATCATGAAGTTACACACAACCGGCATCGCATTGCTATTGCTCTGCACTCTGCTGAATCCCTCGCAGGCCACTGCCACCGCCATTGGCAACCTGAAGAAATTCATCAGTGAAACACGCACGGTACGCGCCCATTTCGCTCAGACCCTGTACGACAAGCAAGCCCGCACACTTCAGGAATCGGCAGGCACCCTGCAATTCGAACGCCCGGAAAAATTTCGCTGGAGCTATGACAAACCGTATGCCCAACTGATCATAGGCAATGGCGTCAAAGTATGGTTCTACGATCCCGATCTGAATCAGGTCACGGCACGACCATTCACCAACGCCATCGGCAGTAGTCCCGCAGCGCTCCTGGCAGGTAACAGCAGCATCGAGGACAATTTCGAATTGCACGAACTGGGCCTGCAAAACGACATGGAATGGCTCGAAGCCATCCCCAAAAACAAGGAAAGTGCGTTTGAATTTGTGCAGATGGCATTTTCAACCGACGGCGAACTCAAGATCATGGCGCTGCGGGACGCACTCGGACAAACCACCGTGCTGGTATTTTCCGATCTGCAAAAAAACCCCGAGCTGACGCCCGATACTTTCCAATTCACACCTCCCGATAACGCCGATGTCATCAACGAATGATGATCTGTTTGCGCCGCATCTGCCCCGGATGCCGCTTGCAGAGCAACTGCGCCCCAAACAGCTGGACGCCATCATCGGTCAAACCCATTTGCTAGGTCCGGGCAAGCCATTGCAATTGGCATTTCAGGCCGGCAAACCGCATTCCATGATTCTCTGGGGCCCACCCGGAAGCGGCAAAACCACGCTGGCGCGCATCATGTCGACCGAATTCAATTGCGAATTCATTGCGCTGTCCGCCGTATTCAGCGGCGTCAAGGACATCCGTGCCGCCATCGAACGGGCACAACAGGTATTGCAGCACAGCGGACGTCATACCATCCTGTTTGTCGATGAAGTACACCGCTTCAACAAATCACAGCAGGACGCTTTTTTGCCTTATGTCGAACAGGGGTTGATCACGTTCGTGGGTGCAACCACGGAAAATCCTTCGTTTGAAGTCAATAATGCCCTGCTTTCCCGTGCCCAGGTCTATGTCCTCATCGCGCTGTCCGAACAAGAGCTGGGCCAATTGCTCGACCGTGCGTGCCAGCAGGTGCTGGCGCATTGGCAGTGGAGTCCCGAAGCCCGTCAGTTACTGATCGGATTCGCCGATGGCGATGCCCGGCGTCTGCTCAATCTGCTGGAACAGATCGATACCGCGGCCACAGCCGCCAAGGTCATACTGATCGATGAAGCATTGGTGCGTAACGCGCTGTCACGCAATAACCGCGGGTTCGACAAAGGTGGTGACGCCTTTTACGACCAGATTTCCGCATTGCACAAATCCGTGCGCGGCTCATCGCCGGATGCCGCCTTGTACTGGTTGTGCCGCATGCTCGATGGTGGTGCCGATGCACTGTATATCGGCCGCAGGCTGGTGCGCATGGCTTCCGAGGATATTGGCCTGGCTGATCCGCGGGCGCTGCGGCTGGCACTGGACGCCTGTGAAACCTACGAACGCCTGGGTAGCCCCGAAGGCGAACTGGCACTGGCCCAAGCCGTTCTGTATCTGGCTTGCGCCCCCAAAAGCAATGCAGCCTATCTGGCCTACAAGAAGGCCCGCGCGTTCATCGCTGAAGATGGTTCGCGCCGCGTTCCCCTGCATTTGCGCAACGCCCCTACCCAATTGATGCAGGAACTCGGTCATGGTAGCGCCTATCGTTACGCACACGATTGCCCTGACGCCTACGCTGCAGGCGAACGCTACTTTCCGGATGGCATGCCCGAAATCGGCTTTTATCACCCCACGGCCTATGGACTGGAGCAAAAAATTCAGGAAAAACTGGCTTATTTGCGCAACCTGGACAAGAAGGCACAGCATAAAATATAGCGCTTCGTTTCTATCGATCACTTTGGGAGTCTTGGCATGTTAGATATTCAACAATTACGCAGCGATCTGGATCACGTCACCCGGGAGCTCGCCAAACGCGGCTTTGCTTTTCCGGCAGATGCTTTCAATGCCCTGGAAGCGGAGCGCAAAATCGTCCAGACACAGACTCAGGAATTGCAGGCACAGCGTAATTCGGCATCCAAGAAAATCGGCCAGGCCAAAAGCAAGGGCGAAGATGTTACCGCCATCATGGCCGAAGTCGCCCATCTCGGCGACGCCCTGAAAGCAGCGGAAGACCATCTGGAGCAGATTCAACAGCAACTGCAAAAAATCCTGCTGGAAGTACCCAACCTGCCCCATACCACCGTGCCGGAAGGCAAGGACGAGATCCACAACGTGCAAATCCGCCGCTGGGGCGAATCGCGCACGTTCGATTTTGCCATCCAGGATCATGTCAGCGTCGGCGAAGGGCTTGCCTTGCTGGATTTCGAAACCGCGGCCAAGCTCAGCGGCGCCCGCTTCAGCCTGATGAAAGGCGGACTGGCCCGCCTGCATCGTGCTCTGGCGCAGTTCATGCTGGACACCCACACCCAGGAACATGGCTACGTCGAGACTTATGTACCCTATCTGGTCAATCGCGATAGCCTGCGCGGCACCGGGCAGTTACCCAAATTCGAGGCAGACCTGTTTTCCGTACATGCCGGTAGCGGCCCCACCGAAGGACAGGAAAAGCTGCCGGATTATCACCTGATTCCAACCGCAGAGGTACCGATCACTAACATGGTGCGCGACACCATCGTCCCTCTGGAGGCATTGCCGCTGAAATTCGTATCGCACACCCCGTGTTTCCGTTCCGAAGCGGGCAGCTACGGCCGTGACACGCGCGGCCTGATCCGCCAGCATCAATTCGACAAGGTTGAGCTGGTGCATATCGTTCACCCGGATCAATCCTACGAAGCACTGGAACAACTGGTTGGCCATGCGGAAAAGATCCTGCAGAAACTCGAACTGCCCTACCGCGTCATGGCGCTGTGCACCGGCGACATGGGGTTTTCAGCAACCAAAACCTACGATATCGAAGTGTGGCTACCTGCGCAAAATACCTACCGCGAGATTTCCTCCTGCAGCAACTGCGAAGCCTTCCAGGCACGCCGCATGCAGGCCCGTTTCCGCGGCGAGAACGGCAAACCGGCGCTGCTGCATACCCTGAACGGCTCGGGGCTTGCCGTCGGTCGCACGCTGGTTGCGGTACTGGAAAATTATCAGAATGCCGACGGCAGTGTCACCATCCCGGCTGCATTGAAACCTTACATGAATGGTCTTGACCAACTCGGGAGTAGCGGGGGAAAATGAAAACAGTTCACTCCCCAATAATCTATAGGATCAATAATTATGAATAATGACAATGCTGGTTTTTCAGACAATGACCTCAGCACACTGGAAGCCGAAATTCGCGAAGCGGTTGCACAAGGCACGCACGTTCAGGACACGGTGCGTCGGCTGACGCTGAAAGCCATGAATGCGCAACATATCGACCTGGATGCACTGCAACGTATCGTCGCCGCCGTATTACGCGGTGTGCACGACGGCGCACAACAGCGCCTGCAACTCGTCACCAACCAAGCCCAGGCGGCTAAATCGCAAATCGGTGAAGCGGTAGCGGGACTGGATTCTGCGCTCGCCAGCTTTGCCGAAGCATCCAAACTGGCCGTGCAGGAAGCCGCCAGTCAGGCCAAGAAATTTTCGCAAACGGAATTATCCCGAACCCGCTCGGACCTGGAAGGGCTGGAAAGCCTGTTTCTCGACACCTTGCATCATACCGCCGCCGGTGCGCAAGGTCTGGTGGCCGACATCCTGCACGATCTCGGACGGCATGCGCAAAATAACGGCACCGTAGTGGGTTCGCAAATCAAGGAAACGCTGGCCATCTTTGCCCAGCAAATCGCTTCTGTCGGGCATGCGCAGATGGAAACCGGCGCCAGTCTCGCTCACTCCACCGCTGATTTTGTCAGCAAGATCGCCAACGGCGTCGTTGCCGGCATGCACGATCAAAGCAAGAACAACAAATCCTAACTGACTTCTTGGCCGACTCAGTCACGGTCCTCGCCGCCCAGTTCGGTGGCGATGTCCGTGATCAATTGACTCACCTCGCCGCTCATGATGGCAAAATCGCTGGCGAACAGCTCCTCTGCACTTTCGGTCGACTCCTTCAGGATGTCCTGTGGAGCGATGCGGCGCAGTTGCAGCGTGTCATGCAGCACAAACGAAACCTTGCCATCCCAGGTCATCGCCAGTTTGATGACTTTCTTGCCGGCACGGATGTGGCGGGTAATCTCCTCGGTATCCAGCACGTGGCAACAGTAGCGGATGATTTCCTTCTCATCGTTCATGCCCTGCAACTCGCAATCGCGGTCGATGCTAAAAGCCGTCGACGGCTCATCCCCGGATAGCCAGCGTGTCATCGCCGTGGACGGCGAAACCTTGGTTTCAAAAGGCGCCAGCGTCACGCCGCTATGTGACTTCAGCAACAACTGAATGAACTCCTCCGCCTTGTTGGCGCTTGCCGTGTCGATGATCAACCGGTTAGCCACGGAATCGATCCAGGCGTATGTTTTATGCCGTTGCACAAAAGCACGCGGCATCAGCTCGATCAGCGCCGCCTCCTTGATATCGCGGATCTGCTTCTTGCCAGGTTTATAGCCCTGCATCTGCTCGATCTTCTGCAAACGCTCCTTGGCCTGCTGATTGACTACCGACCCCGGCAGCAACTTCTTCTCCACGCCCATGGCGATCAACCACTGCTGCCCGTAGACATGCACAAAATTATCCTGCTCCTCGCGCGGCGTCACCCAACCCTGGCTTTGCATCTCCATTTGCAAGCAGGACTGGAGCGCGTGTTGCGACAATGCCTCTTCCAGACT
>JAAEXZ010000162.1 GCA_017879645.1 Nitrosomonas sp. | reverse complement strand
CATGGGATTACTCCTTTGCGCTTGCGCGCTCGCTTGATAAAGATTCGCACCTCTATCAAACCGGGTAATCCCACCCTTTGGCAAGTCCTTCTTGTCAGATCAAATCTGAACTACTACAATTAAATAGCATAGCAACCAATCATTAAATCTATTCCACACAAACCAATTCATCCCAATCCGTCGTGTAGTTCGGACTTTTGTTGCCACGGCGCATTGACCAGGCCTTGCTGATCCCTTCCGATGCCAGGTGTATTGTTCCTCTCCCCATTTTGTCATTAATTGTATCCATCACTTCCATCAGTTTCATTGACCGGGCTCTTCCCGAAGTCACCCCAAACAGATCAGCCTGGCGTGTTTCTTCGTCAACCAATCCAGATAACATCACGCCAGCTTTCTGGTATTGATAACCACGACGGTAAATCTTGCGTAATCCCCATATCGCGACCTTTGTCAGTACGATGGTGCTGGATGTCTGGGTCGTGAGCGGGATTCTGATCGAATTGGCATAGTTCTCTCTGAGATCATTGAATCTACTGGTATTGATAAACACTTGAACGGTACTGGCACAGGATTGTTGCCGACGCAGCTTTTCTGCTGCACGACTGGCATACAACGTGACGGCTTGCTAAAGACTCACGAGATCAGTGACTTTGATACCAAACGATCGGGAACAGACAATCTCTTTCTTGGGCGGTGCGACTTCTTCCAGATCGATACAGGACACACCATTTAATTCACGAACTATTTTCTCCATATTGACCGAATAGCTGTTACGCATAAACACAGGAGAAGATCGTTTCAAATCGAGCACGGTAAGCACGTCCATGGCAGTTAATTTCGATGCTAGCTTGCGTCCAATACCCCATATCTCCCCTACTTCGATTTTGCCAAAGCATGCATCCTGATGGTATGGCGTCATCTCGTTCAGGTTATAAACTCCATTTCCTGGTTCGGACTAAACATGCTGAGATATACATTACCCGGCTGCTCATATCGGCATACAGAGTATAATTGGATGAGTATGCAATGATGCCA
Source organism: Nitrosomonas sp. (assembly GCA_017879645.1). GTDB lineage: Bacteria > Pseudomonadota > Gammaproteobacteria > Burkholderiales > Nitrosomonadaceae > Nitrosomonas. The sequence continues at coordinate 2,125 of JAAEXZ010000162.1, read as the reverse complement.
CCAACATTTTAAATTGGTCGCCATAACACAATGTGTGGAAGATTTGCGCTGGATTATACGAGTTCGACGCTTGCTGAATGGTACGGTACCCCCCATGCCCAGCTTGTTCCCTCGGTACAACATTGCTCCCATGACTGACATATTGGTCATCCATAATAAATCGGATATAAGAGTTAGCTCGGTAATGCGCTGGGGATTTATTCCTCATTGGGCAAAAGAAACCGATAAATTGCCAGTACTTAACAATGCACGTTCTGAGACGATAGCCACCAAACCCATGTTCAGATCGGCTTTCCGGAAACAGCGGTGCATCATACCCGCCTCCGGCTTCTATGAATGGAAGCTGCTGCAAGATGGAAAGCACAAGCAACCCTACTATATTTCACCGATAGAGGGTCATCCTCTGTCTTTTGCTGGAATTTGGGATACCGTTACTCAAGACAATGTCGTCATGCAAACCTGCGCAATCATCACCACTGCACGCAATGATTTGATGCGACCCGTTCATGACAGAATGCCCGTCATCCTGTCACCAGAGACATTTGATGTTTGGTTAAAGCCAAGTGAATTACCAGAAGATATCGCTGAAAATATCTTGAAGCCATCTGCATCGCAGCAGATTCAGCTCTGGCCGGTGTCAACAGCAGTCAATAAATCCGCCAATCAAGGGCCGAACCTGATCCAGCCCGTTGAAGTGATGACGTAGATAGACAGAAGCCTGCTTCGATTCTCCGGTTGTATCCCCGTGCCGATCCGTAAAAACTCCCCTCCAAAATAACCCTGTTGCTCGTGGCATTAATCACATAATATTAACAAATATATCGTTAGACTTAAGCTGTCGTTTGCATGAGGCGCTACGGCATCGCCGTTCAATGCCGCCCGTCAAAAGGAGTAACCAGTATGTCTATTATTGACCGACGTCTGTTATCCATCATTGGTAAACGGATTCCTGCCAGTTATGACGCCATATTTCCACACGGACCCAGGATAGGACTGTCCAGCAGAATCTCTGAAGTAGCACTGAATCCGCAACCACTTCCACCCCATGAGCTCGGGGCTGCCATTGCGGCAGAATTCATTCAATCGATGTGGTTAGCCGAACGTTTCGGTATCAATCATGAAAATGTCTTTGACGAATTGGATGACTGGTGTCCGACACGACCGGCACTTCCAAAACTTCCTCCCTGGTGGCCTCCGGTACCCGACCCTGACCCTGGTCCTGAGCCACACCCAGAATGGTTTAGTGCATTTCACTTGGGATTTGCAGCGAGAATTGCTGCTGTCTCTCAAGAATTTGAAGGTACTCGGGCAGGAGAAATGCTGAATAAGACAGTTGATCGATCACTGTCTTCCATAGAATCAGTGATGGGTTAACTGAAACAAAGCTTCATTCATACTTCGAACCATCACGCTCAATCAAAGAAAACGGGAAAGGGTATTAAGCCCTTTCCCGTATAAAAGTTGTCTCACAGAAGGTTAATGCTCCTGTTATATCGGCAAAATTCCATGATCTGTTAATATATTTTCTATAATTTAGATCGACTTAGGATAAAAAGCTTAATATGTGAAAATAATGTAAATATTCTGTGAACTTTTTGTGAACATGATGATCCTATGAATATGATCAATCTATTCCTTTGGAGTCATTCATGAACACAATTCAAGTCTTTGTGCTTTGGGCAGTCATTTTGAGTAGCGTATTCTTTGGTGTCCTGTCTTTCTTTAACCTGTCCACAATTGAATGGATTGTTTCTGATGCCATACTGGGATCAGTACTGTACCTGAGCTACTTGTTGATTGCCTCATTTGGTTCAAACAAATTCAAGCAAGTATTGCAGAAGTAAATTCGGTTCAAACAGCAACTTCTCACGCCCCTATGTGAAGCAGCTGCTGAGTAAAATGGCCAAGTCGTAAATTAGACTTGGCCATTTTTTTGGTTCAGATATCCCCTTCCCCCATTCGGTCGAAATCTTTAGGCACATTGATTTGTCCCGCCATAAAACAAAATCGCCTGCTCTGATGAGGTTCTGGCGCATCGAGCGCAATCCCCTTGACCATGGGCTTTCCTGCCTTAGCGATGATAAATGACTCACCCCTGGCGGCTTGTTCCACCAATTGGGATAGT
>JAAEXZ010000161.1 GCA_017879645.1 Nitrosomonas sp. | reverse complement strand
ACCCTGATGATGATAACCACCGCACAAGGTGCGGTCAGGGAATACTGGATAGCCGCCGAGAAAATGCCATGGAATTATGCTCCATCTGGCAAAAACCTGATTCACGAAGCAGATGGCTTGAATGTTTGGGGGCAGACCCTGGTTTATACCAAATACCGATACATTGGCTATACCGATGGCAGTTACAAAAAACCAATTGAACAACCCGAATGGATGGGCATACTCGGACCACAATTGCGTGCCGTGGTTGGAGACACGTTAAAGGTGCATTTCCTCAATAAAACTGACCGCCCTCTTTCCATGCACCCACATGGCGTTCTCTATGACAAGGATAACGAAGGTGCCGATGGGGGCAAAGGTGCCAGTATCCTTCCTGGTAAAAGCTACACTTATACCTGGATTGTCGATGAAAATGCCGGACCAGGACCCAATGATCCCTCCTCGATTGCCTGGTTGTATCACTCGCATGTCATGTCGGATGACGAAACCAGTCTGGGATTGATTGGCACCATTGTTGTCACCCGTGCCGGTAGCCAGAGTTCGGAGTCCAATCCCAAACCACAGGATGTCGACCAGGAATTTACGGCCTTGTTTCTGATCTTCAACGAAGAAAATGACGAAGAAAGTGGCATGAAACATACAGTCAATGGTCGAATCTTCGGTAATTTACCTGGCTACGATACCGTCGTGGATGAACGGGTGCGCTGGCACCTCATGGCACTGGGCAACGAACAGGACAATCACTCCATCCATTGGCATGGGCAGACTGTCCTTCATCATGGGCGTCGTACCGATGTCATCGAACTGATGCCTGCCAGCATGACTTCTGCCGACATGGTTCCACGCTCTGCGGGAAACTGGCTATTTCATTGCCATGTCGATGATCACATGACAGCAGGTATGTCCACACGCTGGCAAGTCAGATCTCGCTAGACAAGCCGAGGAAAAACAGCACTCAAGCCGGATTAAAGTCCGGCTCTCGATATCGCATTTAAAATACTGCGAATGCGTGCGTCTCTATTCTTTGGTTACCTCCATCCGACCTGGTTGTCATTTGGTGCCACATCTCATGGCTCCCCCAAAGACAGCATACAAACAGCACATTTGCCAAAAATAAAGACTTCGACACGAATTAAAGTTAATATCGCTCACTTCATTATTCTGAATAAATGTTTACGGAGACTATTTATGGCAAAAAAATTAATAAAACCAGCTTCGCTGGCTCTGGGTACGGCATTGGTAACCAGTCTCGCAGCTGGTCAACTATCGGCGAGTGAAGCCACCAATCCATTTACGCTGACAGAACTGTCCGGTGGTTATATGCAATTGGCCGATGCCAGCAGCGCTGACAAGACAGTACAAGAAGGAAAATGCGGCAATAAAAAACCCGAGCAGGAAGGAAAATGTGGCGAAGGTAAATGTGGTAACAAAAATGATATGAAAAAGAACATGGAAGGCAAATGTGGCGGGAAAAAGGCCGAACAGGAAGGTAAGTGCGGTGAAGGCAAATGCGGTTCTACTAAGAAATAAATCACACACCGATAACCATGCACAATGATCCCTTATTGGTTCAAGGTGCAGGTTTGGGTCTGCGCAGGGCATTTATTCGTGAACTCGCAGACCAGTCTGTCGATACGGTTCACTTCTGGGAAATTGCTCCGGAGAACTGGATGAATGTGGGGGGTTATTATGGCGAGCAGTTTCGTGCCCTGACTCAAAGATTTCCCTTTATCTGCCATGGCCTGTCACTTTCCATTGGCAGCCCGTCACCACTTGACGAAACCTTTTTGCAGCAACTCAAGAAATTTCTGCAAATACACCATATTCATCACTATAGCGAGCACCTAAGTTACTGCAGCGACGATGGACATTTGTATGATCTGATGCCCATCCCTTTTACCGAAGAAGCAGTGCATTACGTAGCCCAGCGCATCCGCAAGGTACAACAGATTCTGGAACGGCGCATCGCAATCGAAAACGTCTCCTACTATGCCGCTCCGGGAAAAAACATGGAAGAAATCGATTTCCTGAATGCCGTGCTCGATGAAGCCGATTGCGATCTGCTGCTTGATATCAACAATATTTACGTCAATAGCGTCAATCACCGCTATGACGCAAAATCGTTTCTAGAAAAAATTCCGGCAAAGCGCATCCGTTACCTCCACGTAGCCGGACATTACACCGAAGTCGAGGATCTGCTCATCGATACCCATGGCGCAGCGGTCATCGATCCGGTATGGCAGCTACTCGAACACGCCTATCGGCATTTTGGCGTCATACCGACCGTACTCGAACGCGACTTCAACATCCCTCCACTGGCGACATTACTGGATGAAGTCAATACAATCCACATGCTTCAGGCAAAATACCAACATCCGGTCGATGCACTGACTCAGCATGGCTGACAAACCCGAATTCATCAGACAGCAATATGCGTTTGCAGCACATATCCGTAACCCGGATGTCTATCCACGTCCCAATGATGTGGAAGAGCGGCATATGAAGATTTACCGTGAATTGTTTTACAACAATATCGAGGAGTCGATAGCCAACACCTTTCCCGTATTGAGAAACATCACCCCCGATGATCGCTGGCATGCCATGATCCGGGATTTTTATTCGAATCATCTTTCACACACACCGCTGTTTCCTGAACTATCCGGCGAGTTCCTGAAATATCTCGAGCTCGAACGCACTCCGCTTCCTGATGATCCCCCCTTCCTGCTTGAACTGGCCCACTATGAGTGGGTCGAGCTGGCCCTATCCCTGCTGGATCATCCAATTGACCCATCCTCAATCGATCCACAGGGCGATCTATTGCAGAGTGTACCCGTGTTGTCGCCATTCGCCTGGCCGCTTACCTACCGTTTCCCCGTTCACAAGATCGGACCGACGTTTCTACCCACGGCACCCGACACCACAATTACACATTTACTGGTCTACCGGGACAATCACTTCGCAATCCACTTCATCGACATCAATCCTGTGACTGCTCGCCTGCTCGATCTCATCAGCAATCATAACGACATACCCGGAGAAATTTTACTACGTCACATTGCAACCGAATTGGGCCATCCCCAACCCGATAATGTGATTCAAAGCGGATTGGCAATCCTGAATGACCTCAAACAACGGAATGTCATACTGGGTACTCTTCGATAAATCC
>JAAEXZ010000055.1 GCA_017879645.1 Nitrosomonas sp. | reverse complement strand
CAAACCCCCATGTTGAACGACATTATGGCGATCCAGACCATGTATGGTGCAGAGACGACGACTCGAACTGGCGATACCGTTTATGGCTTCAACACCAATATTACGGATAAGCTATCTGCAATTTATAATTTTTCATTGAATTTGAATCCTATTCTGACAATTTACGATGCTAATGGAACCGACACGCTGAATTTTTCGGGTTGGTCTACTTCAAGCTCAATAGATTTAATGCCAGGGAGTTTTTCGTCAGCTAATAGCATGACGAATAACATTGCCATTGCCTATTCGTGCGATATTGAAAATGCCATCACCGGATCAGGTGCAGACACGATTAGTGGTAATTTGCTGAATAATAGGCTGGATGGTGGTGCAGGGAATGATACGTTATCGGGAGGTGATGGAACGGATACATTGGTTGCCGGAAGCGGCAATGACACACTGGATGGCGGTGGCGGAACAGATTCCGTGGTGTTTTCAGGGGTATGGTCCAGCTATTCGCTGTCTGTGACCACAAACAATATTTTTACCTTCAATAGCAGTGAAACCGGATCCGATACGGTTAAAAATTGCGAGACTTTTGTTTTTGCAGATGCCATCAAAACGGCCGCCGAATTAATCGGGACCGTGCCACCCGTTGAAACATCCAATCCGGCAGTGTCGATCGCCACCAGTATTTCATCTGTAACCGAGGGGAACAGCGGATCGACGATTTATCCTTTTACCATTAGCCTGAGCGCGCCTAGCAGCAGTGTTCAGACTGTTGGCTGGACAGTTACCGGGAGCGGTGCGGCACCTACCAATACTAGTGATTTCTTGACGACATCAGGGACGGTGACATTTCAGCCAGGCGAGACAGCTAAATCATTATCCCTGTCTGTAGTGGGAGACACCAGCTTGGAATCGACAGAGAGCTTTGCGGTAACCCTATCCAATCCATCTTCAGGTTTGATTCTGGGAAATTCAACAGCCAATGGAATTATTTTAAATGACGATTTTGCATCCAATGTTGATGATTATTCGTTGTCGACCAGTACGAACGGGGTCGTTACAATCAATGGTACTGCTGTCTCAGGTGCAATCGAAAAAACTGACGATGGCGATCTTTTCAAAGTGAATCTTGAAGCCGGAACCACCTATGTTTTTGATCTGCATCGGGTCAGTGGTGATTTGAATCCTTATCTTGAGTTGTATAACTCGGGTTTGAAAGGCGTTGCAGTCAATAATAATGCGACCGCTGCAACGACGGATTCACAAATCATTTATACGGCTCCAACAACAGGAACCTATTATCTTGCGGCTTGGGATGCTGCTGCTGCAACCGGAGTGTATTCGATCAGCGGCGCCACCTTCAAAGGAAAAATTCTGAATGGTGATGAGAATGCCAATACCCTTACGGGCACGATAGGGGACGATACTCTGTTTGGAATGGAGGGCAACGATACACTCAGTGGTGACAGTGGTGGTGATTTGCTCAACGGCGGAAGCGGCGCGGATTCGATGACAGGCGGAAACGGTAACGACACCTATGTGGTTGACAGCGTTAAGGATAGTGTGGTTGAGAGCTCTGCAACGGGTGGTATTGATCAGGTTCGATCCTCGATTGACTATATTCTGGGTAACAATCTGGAAAATCTGACTCTGGTGGATACGGCAAACAGTAAGGGTGTGGGCAATAAACTGGTCAACATCATTGTTGGGAATGATGGCGACAATGTTCTTAATGGTAAAGCCGGTATAGATAGCTTAAATGGAGGAAAAGGTTCGGATATTTATGTATTCGATTCAGCAGCAGATCATCCAGATGCCGAAGTGTCAGATACGGGAAATACTGGAACAGACGAAATCCGGTTTGCCGCCAGTGCAGCAGGAACACTGAATCTGTTCGCAGGTGATGCGGGAATCGAGCGTGTTGTCATTGGCACGGGTACGGATACGAATGCGGTAACTACAGGTACCACTGCACTCAATGTTAACGCAACTGCTGTATTAAACGCACTAAGCATTTTGGGTAATGCAGGCATCAATATCTTGTGGGGTACGGCTCTGGGAGACGCGATTGATGCAGGTGCGGGAGATGACAAATTGATCGGCGGGGGAGGTAACGATACCCTGAATGGTGGTGCCGGGAACGATATTTATGTCATGAATGCCGCGGCTGATCATCAGGCAGCAGAGATTTCGGATAGCGGCGGCACGGCTGATGAGATAAGGTTTGCATCGGCGACTGCTGGCGAGACATTAAAACTGTTTGCCGGTGAGGCAGGAATCGAAAAAGTGACCATTGGCACGGGCACTGCTGCTGCAGTCGTATCCACGGCAGTGACGGCATTGAATGTGGATGCATCACTGGCATCCTATGGTCTTGTTATCATAGGTAATGCAGGTAACAACCAGCTTATGGGTACCGCATTTATCGACAATATTTCCGGGGGAGCGGGTAACGACACCTTGAAGGGTAATCTAGGAAATGATGTTCTGGATGGCGGTATCGGTAACGATTCGCTCATCGGGGGGGGAGGAGACGATACTTACTTTGTTGATAGCGAGCTTGATCAAATTACGGAAGGTGCCGATGCATCGATCAATGGAATGGATACTGTTATGCAGTCGAGTGTAAGTTATACACTTGGCGCCAATGTCGAGAATTTGATGTTATCGGGTAAGGCTGCATTGAATGGTACCGGAAATGGAAGTGATAACACGATTACCGGCAATGCAAGTATCAATATTCTGGCAGGGGGGGGTGGAAGCGATAGTTTGTATGGTTTGGCGGGTAATGACATCCTGTATGGTGGTGAGGGAAATGATACATTGATTGGTGGCGTGGGTAATGACGAATTAACCGGTGGTGCAGGATCGGATATTTTCTGGCTCAATGCCACCGCTAACGCTTCATCAAACAAGGATACGATTGCCGATTTTACCACTGGTGCAGACAAGATACTGCTGAGCAAGAGTATTTTTACTGCGATTGGAAACGTTGGGCAATTTTCGGTATCCGATGCGCGATTCTGGATATCGGATACCGGTGCCGCTCATGATCTGGACGATCGACTGGTTTATAACACGACTAGTGGCATATTAACCTATGATAGTAATGGCAGTGGATCAGGCGGCGCCGTGGTCATTGCGGTGCTGGGTAGTGCCACTCATCCATCGATCAGTGCAAGTGATATCTGGGTAGTCTGATGTAATTAGTCACGAGCACCCATTTGCAATGCACGTTGGCGTGAAAGCTGCGATTCCTCGGTGCCAACCTGAGGTTCCAGCCAGCCTTGCAAATGGGTGCAAGCTATGTCGGCCAGTGCTTGTATCCAATCGCTACGCTCATTCAGACACGGTATGTAGTGAAATTCCTTGCCACCGGCTTGCAGAAAAGTATCCTTAACCTCCATGGCAATTTCTTCCAGCGTTTCCAGACAATCCGAAGTAAAGCCGGGACAAACCACATCAATCCGGTTAACCTGCTGTTTACCTAATTCGGTTACTGTGTTAGCGGTGTAGGGTGTGAGCCACTGGGCTCTACCGAAGCGCGATTGAAAAGAAACCGAGTATTGATCGTTATTCAAGCCCAGCGCTTCCGCCAGCAGTCTGCCTGTTTTCTGGCAGGTACAATGATAGGGATCACCCTTGTCGAGATTGGCACGCGGTGTGCCGTGAAAACTGATAATCAATCGATCTGGGCGTCCATGTTTATCCCAGTAATCGCGAACGTTTTGTGCCAGAGCCGCGATGTAGCCAGGGTGATCGTGGTATTGCCTGATGGTGCGTATGGCAGGTTGATTGCGCATTGTGCTTAATACTGAAAAGACATTGTCCATGGCAGCAGCCGTGCTGCTTGCAGCGTACTGGGGAAATAGCGGAATGACCAGAATCCGCTCACAGCCTTGCTGTTGCATAGATTTTAATACCGATGCAATGGACGGATTTCCAATGTTCATGGCGTATTCCACCAAAGGAGGATGATCCAGTCGATGTTGCAGTGCATGACGCAACAAATTGGCCTGACGCTCCGTGTGTACCTTTAAAGGGGAGCCTTCGGGCATCCAGATTTTTGCATATTTTTCTGCAGAAGCTTTTGGCCTGAAGCGGAGAATGAAACCATGTAGGATCGGCCACCAGATCAAGCGAGGTACTTCGATGACTCGTGGATTGCTGAGAAAGTCCTTGAGATAGGGGCGTAGCGCTTGGACAGTAGGTGCGTCCGGTGTGCCGAGATTAACGAGCAGTACACCCGTTTTGCTGGGTGAACCATGACGATAAATGGGATGTGAACTCATAGAAAACGAATATTTAGGGAATGAAAACGTTCTGACCAAATCGAATTTGGTCAGTGTTGCGATAATCCGCTGGAAATCAGTTTTGCCGTGATATCGACGATTGGAATGACGCGTTCATACGCCATACGTCTGGGGCCAATGACACCGACTGTGCCAACTACTTCACCTTCGATTTCATAGGGTGCGGTTACGACGCTGAATTCTTCCAGTGACATGACTTCCGATTCACCACCTATAAAAATTTTGACGCCGTGCGCCTGGCGGCTTAATTCCAGTAGTTGCAACAGCTTGGTTTTGCGTTCGAAAAGTTCGAACAGATTCTTCAGGCTGGATAAATTTTCAGCGAGATCGTCTACCTGCAGCAGATTGCGTTCTCCGGTCAGTACCACTGCTTCGCTACTTTCATTGACTGCATTGCCACCCACTTCAATCGCAGCGCTCATCAAGCTGGTCATTTCACTGCGTAATTGCCTCAGTTCATTATCGAGTCGTCCGCGAATCTCGTCCAGTGTACAACCTGCATAGTGCTGATTGATGAAATTGCCTGCCTCGATCAGATCTGTCTGAGAGTAAGTCTTGTCGGTAAAAATAATGCGGTTCTGGACATCCCCTTCGGGGGTGACGATGATCAGTAAAATCCTTTTTTCCGATAGCGCCATAAATTCGATGTAACGAAAAACCGGGCCCTTGCGTTTCGGGGTAATGACGACACCCGCAAACTGGGTCAATTCGGATAGTAACTGCGAAGCGACATTGAGCAAGCGTGATGGATTGTCCGGGTGCAATTGACTTTCCAGATGGCTGATTTCGATCGCGTCCAGTGACTTGACGATCATCAAGGAGTCAACAAAAAAACGATATCCCTTGGAAGTAGGAATGCGGCCTGCCGAAGTATGAGGGCTGGTAACCAGGCCAATTTCCTCCAGATCGGACATGACGTTGCGAATGGTTGCAGGGCTTAAATCCAATCCGGAAAATTTTGACAGTGCACGGGAGCCAACCGGTTGACCTTCATGAATATATCGCTCGACCAGCGTTTTTAACAGAATTTGAGCACGTTCGTTTAACATGGAATTATTTTACACGAATCGGCAAATGGATAGTTTGGTATAAGCAGTGATTTTGCCCCATATATGCTAAAGTAACACCCATTTGGGGCGAATCCATTTGACGATCAATACTGCAGGCCGTTTTCCAATCTTGGGGATTCGTTAGTCAAGCCTGAGGGCAGATCAAAACTGATCAGCTTGCATTAAAACTTAATTTTGAAGAATATTTATCCGTGGCTTTTAATTTTTGACTGATGAATTCTCAATTCAAAACTATTGCGTTGATCGGTAAGCATAAAAATCCCGAAATTGCTGCTCCATTGCTGAGTCTGGCGCAATACCTGCAAGCCAAACACTATCAGATTCATCTTGATCATCTCACTGCCTTGCATATTTGCAGTGATCAATACCCCGTGATGACATTGGAGGAGATTGGTCAGCAATCGGATCTGGCCATTGTAATGGGTGGCGACGGTACGATGCTCAATATTGCCCGCATGCTGGCTGCCGATGATGTTCCTCTGATTGGGATCAATCAGGGAAGACTGGGGTTTTTGACCGATTTGTCGGTGGATACCATGTACGAGACACTCGATGTCATGCTCTCGGGACAATTCATCACCGAACGTCGCATGTTGCTTCACGCCGAGGTGTTTCGCGATGATATCAGTGTTTTCAGCAGCCTGGCATTCAATGATGTCGTGCTATATCGCGGCATGAGCAGCGGTATGATCGAATTCGAAGTGCAGGTTAATGATGAATATGTCAATACACTGCGATCGGACGGTTTGATCGTGGCCACACCGACCGGCTCCACAGCCTATGCCCTTTCCTCGGGTGGGCCAATCCTGCATCCGGGATTGGATCTGATCGCTCTGGTACCGGTGTGTCCGCACACACTGAGTAATCGTCCGGTTGTTATCGGTCCGGAATCCAGCGTGCAGATCCGCATGAACAGTTGCACCAATGTGCGTATCAATTGTGACAGTCATGCCTATTTTGATCTCGAGTTGCCCGATAAAATCGTGATTCGGCGTTTTCCTCAAACCGTTCGCTTGCTGCACCCGGTTAATCACAGCTACTACCGCATGTTGCGGGAGAAACTGGGGTGGAGTGAATTTCCCTAGTGTCGTCTCTTTATCCTTCTGATCATGCTTAAACATCTGAGCATCAAGGATTTTGTCATTGTCGATCAGATTGATCTGGATTTTATGCCGGGTTTCACCGTACTGACTGGAGAAACGGGAGCCGGTAAATCCATTCTGATCGATGCCTTGTCCCTTGCTTTAGGGGAGCGAAGCGATGCCAGCCAGATTAAACTCGGTTGTGAACGAGCTGAAATTGTTGCCACATTCGAGATCGATGACTTGCCGGACTTGAAACGCTGGCTGGAAGAAAGTGACTTGCAGGGCGACCCCGATTGTTGCCTGGTGCGACGAATTATCGATACCAATGGCCGCTCCCGTAGTTATATCAATGGGCATGCAGTGACCGTGCAGCAGCTGCGCACGATGGGGGAATTCCTGCTGTCGATACATAGTCAGCATGCACACCAGTCGCTATTGCAGAAAGATACACAACGTCAGCTACTGGATGCTTTTGCAGGGTGCGAGCAACTGGTTCGGTCCGTGAATCAAACTTATCGGGACTGGCAGGATTGCCGTCAGCAAAGAATAACCTGTGAGCAGCGCACTGCCGAGTTGCACGAAAAAAAGGAATTGTTGGAATGGCAACGACGTGAGTTGGCGGAGTTGAGTCTCACGGCCAATGAATGGGAGTCGCTGCAAATCACCCATGCCCGTCTATCGCATGCAGCGGCATTGATGGCGGCGGCGGAGTCCGGCATCGACGTACTGTCCGAACAGGAGCATGCCGCCCTGACGCTCATTCACAGTGTCCATCATCAGTTACATCAATTGCTGGAATACGATAGTCAGCTCCAGCCCGTCACGGAATTGTTGGATGCCGTGCAGATTCAGTTGCAGGAAAGTGTTTACGAATTGCGGCACTACCAACAGAGTATCGATCTGGATCCGCAACTGTTACAAGACATTGAGCAGCGACTGGCAACTATCCATGCGGCTGCAAGAAAATTTCGCGTCGCGCCGAATGAATTGCCGCAACTGCTGCAAAGCACGAATGAACAACTGGATGCGTTGGATTCGTTCAGTGACATTGAACATCTCCTACAACAGGAAAAACTGGCTCATGAAGCATACCTGCAACAGGCAGCGGCGCTGACTGCAGAACGGCAACGGGCTGGCACAGCGTTGTCGCAACAGGTGACTGTGGCCATGCAATCGCTAGCGATGGCGGGTGGGGCATTCGCAGTGACGCTGTCACCATTGCAGCAGGAAAGCGCCATGGGTCAGGAGCAAGTCGAATTCCAGGTTACAGCCAATTCCGGCGTGCCCCTCCGGCCTCTGGCCAAGGTTGCTTCGGGGGGAGAACTGTCGCGCATCAGCCTGGCAATTCAAGTGATCGCCAGTAAGGTGAGCCTTGTGCCGACACTGGTTTTTGATGAGGTGGATGTGGGTATCGGTGGCCGGGTCGCGGAAATTGTCGGCGGTCTGCTGAAACAGCTTGGGCAGCAGCGGCAGGTGCTCTGCATTACGCATTTACCGCAAGTTGCAGCCATGGGCGATCAACAGTGGCAAGTCACGAAATCCAGTGTTACCGGCAACAATCAATCGCCTTGCAGTCGAATTATTCCACTGGACCAGCAGGGGCGGATTGAGGAAATTGCGCGCATGCTCGGTGGTGTCAATATTTCCGAAGTGACTCGCCGACATGCGGCGGAAATGCTGCGGTGCAACAACCGTGAGCAATAGCGGGTCCGAAGTTTGGTGACTAACGTGTTATTCGGAACATGTCAGCGAATAAAGTGGTTTGCACCCACCATGTCGACGATCAATTGACGATAATGTTCGGATTTGCGTGTTTGCAAACGCTCCAGCTGACTCAGATTGTCCGTCAGAACAAAGCCCTGGGTAGCGTCGACTGAAATGTGTCGCTGTTTGAGCCATTGCGTATGCGCTACTGGCAAATGGCTGCTATCCAGATCGATCTGGTGATCCGAAGCCACGAAAATAAAATCGTTGAAATTCTCACCCGGTGTGGAAATGAATACCTGTTGGTAGGGAAAAACCTGGGCAATGGTCTGGGCAACGGAAGCCAGGGCAGGATTTTTGCCATTGTCCAGGAAAGACACAAAATTCAATGCCAGCATCCCTTGGGGTGCCATCAGGTTGCGCAATTGCTGCAATGCTTCCACCGTGAGCAGGTGAGTGGGCTCCGTTCCTCCTGTAAAAACGTCCAGTATGATCAGATCGTATTTTTCTGCAAGTTGCCGGATTTCATAGCGTGCATCGCCTATGATGGTTCGACCATTGGGAACGAAGTTAAAAAACGTGTTTGCGGCTTCGGCAACGGCAGGGTCGATTTCCAGCGTATCCGTAACTACCCCGTGATGCTTCAGGGTCATAGCCATGTGACCAGCACCCTGCCCGATGAGCAGCGCACGCTTCAGGCTGGATGCCAATGCCGGCAAATGCGCGACAATTTTCTGATAGCTCAGCAAGTTTTCGCTACCGCTGATGCTGGCTGCACCGATGGTGGATGCGTCAACGGTTAGCAGGCGAATGTTTTCTTTCGGTTTGTCAATCACACGTACCCAGCCATACAGGCTCTCGCGCTCAAACCGGGTGGTAAAGGTATCATCGTTTTGTACCCGACCTGAATTGGCAATTTGAGGATAGAGTCCGGCACTGATGACAATCAATACCATTGTGGAAGCAAGTGTTCGGGTGGCGTGGAAAAAATGACGCTCGATTAAAGCGACGATCAGCGCCAGCATAAGGAGTGCAACGCCCAATCCAATGAAAATTTCACGCGAACCCACCAGGGGAAAGAGATAAAAACCCAGAAATAGCGTGCCAATGACGCTGCCCACCGTACTGATGGCATAAATGGAGCCGGTGCTGGCGCCCACATTGGCCAGCGTGGAAGTAGCCAGCTTGACCGCAAACGGTCCGATCATGCCCAACATGATCAGACTCGGCGAAAACAGAATCAGGGTACTGACGAAACTGCCCAGACGCAACCCCAGTGGATCGGTAGCCAATAGCACCGGTTCGGTCAGCCAGGGAATGACCAAGGTCAACAGGCCTGAAATCGCAATGATCGTGGACAATCCGGATCGCGCACGATCGGCCAGGATGCCACCAAAATAATAACCCAGCGCCAAGGCAATCAATGTGACTGCAATCAGCGAGGTCCAGACATACAGACTGGCGCCATAAAATGGTGCGATCAGTCGTGTACCCAGCAGTTCGATTACCATGACGGCTGCACCGGTCAGAAATACGGTGCAATACAACCAAGCCTTGCCAAAAAATTTTGAAGGAGAGGGACTATTCATGATGACCTAGTGACCGAGTTTTTTGTTGTTGAATTGATTGACCACAATCTGACCTCCCGAAATCACCAGATCAGGATACTCCAGCAGTTTGAATCGCAAAAACGGATTGCCACGAACAGCAATGATGTCAGCTGGTGCCCCCGGTGTCAGTGTGCCGAGTGGTGCCACGTTCAGATGCTCCCCAGCCTTGGAGGTGGCTGCCTTGATGACAGCCATGACATCGCTGAAATCGATCGATGCGCCGCTGGTCAGGTGCAGCATCATGCTGAGTTCTTCCCCGTTGATTCCCCAAGGTACATTGTCGTGGCCAATCTCGGAGCCGTAAACCAGTTTTGCGCCTTTGGCTGCCAAACTCATGGTGTTGCTGTGTATACCCTTGTGTGTGGAGGTATCGACACAAGCGGACAGCGTGTCCACGGTGGTCACGAACGTGACGCCTTGATCGACAGCGCGTTGCAGCAAGCTTTCGCTGATTTCTGCGCAGGGAATATGGGCAAATTCATCGACGCCGGCATTCAGTGCGCGTTCAAAACCTTCGTTCTCTCCGGCATGAACGATGACGCGTTTACCCAGGTTATGGGCCTTGGCCACGATGGCATTGACGATTTCCTGTGGCAAAAGCGGCCACGGTGTTGCCGGAACGGGGCCTTCGTGTGGCTGCATCCAGGGTGCTCCGGTTTCACCGCCGGGTTCCAGCGCAATCTTGATGGCTGTTGCTCCGCCTGCAATGAGATCGGTCACCACATGTTCGGCTTCGCTGATGGTGGCAACGGGGAGACCGATTTTATCGTAACCGCCGTCACCGCCTCCGAAAACATTCAGGGGATAGCCGCCAGCTGCTTGTAGGATGGGACCGACGCTCAGTAACCGTAGTGATCCTTTTCCACCCTGCGGTGGTAAGAGTGGACCGCCGGTATCGCGTGCGGTCGTGATGCCATGCTTCAGAACGGTGTCCCTGGAAACATTCTGGAATGTGATGTGCGCGTGGGTTTCGATAAATCCGGGCAGAATGGTGGCATCGCCGAGATCCAGTGTGCGGTTGCAGGCTTGACCGATTTTTTGACCGTTACCGACCTGTTCAATGATGCCGTTTTTATAGACAATCGCAGCATTCTCTATCAGATTGTGTCCATCAAATACCCGGTCTGCAAGCAAGACATAGCAATGATTTTTTTGCGATTCGCTAGCCTTGCTTTGTTCCAGGGTACCGACATAGTTTCGATGGATGTCGATGAATCGGATATCGGAAAGGATGTCATTTTGTGCCGCGTGAGCTGGATTGACGCCCAGTAGGACGACAAGCATCAGGCTGCCCAAAAGGGCGGTTTTGCTAAAAGTGGAGTGGTTCATTTATGTTCCTTGGTCTAGATCTTTCTGAAGTCGGATGGTTTGCAAGCGTTCTGAATGCAGTCACTGAGCCGACTCGTGTGTTGTTCAAAACTGGATTTCCAGTGCTAGAAATGCATATTTACTCGTTGTCCGGTTTGCATTATAGAAAAAACAGGCCAATGGAAAATGCGGCAAATTGCCGCAGTGTGGGCGATTTCACGAAAAGATCAGCAGGATGAAAAAAATTAAATTATGAAGAATCAGGGGATTGAGTGATTCAAGAGAAACGACCCGAAAACGTGCGACATTATGCCGCATTGTGTTTTGGTAGGCGGAACAATATGATCCGCCGCTGAAAAGAATCTTTTCTCAATAAACGTTCTGGAACGGGTATTTTGACGAGGACTTGGGAGAAGAATGTCAAGCGGGGAAAAGATCGATTTCACGTTGCCTTTTGAGCACCACCTCAAAAGGCAACGCTAGTGAGTATTTACAATAATTCAAATTAACAAGGGGATCACTCGAAATGATTAGACCTAATCAATTCAAATTATCAACCCAAGCCGCACTGGTCATTGCCTTGCTGTTGGGAGCCTCACAATCCGCATTTTCTCACACACGTCTGGAAATACCAACGGTTGTCGAAGGTGTACGTGCGTCTAACAATGTCGTTATTGGTCATGCTTGCGGCGAAGGTAGTAATGTTGTCGCACACACCGCTGTATTTCCGGATGGTGTGGATTCTATCATCAAGGTGGATGGTGCCGAAGTGACGGGTTCGGCTTCGGATTATGTGACAAATTATGGCAATCTGAACCAGAAAATCATGAATCACAGTGTTTTCGCCAATGAAGACGAGAAAGCTGATGCAGCAGGCAATGTAGTTGGATACTGGGTGGAAGGCGGAAAGAACCCTAATCATTACAACACTTATGTTCCGTTCAGATCCACTGCAGGTTTCATTGAACCCAGCTCATGTGCTTCCAGCGTCAAAGTCGTCATAGCTGTTGCCGACATTTGTAAAATCACCGCAGCTTCAGGGTTTGCCGATACCACGGTTAATTTGTGGACACCGGCAGTAGGCTCCAATTTTGACGGTCCGGGATTGCATGGTTTCAATTCGCCTGCGACCATTACCTACACTCGTAATCTGGAAACCAATCCATTACCGGAAGGCTGTAGCGAAGCGGGTTCAACCGTTGAAATCATTCCATCGGCCGCGCAACTCAATCGTGACATGCCGATCGTCAAAAAAGGCAAGCAATTCTGGCCTAAAGCTGGGCATTAATTAGATTCTTTTTAGCAGTTTTTGAAAGAAAGGGATGAATTGGGCAGGGAGCTCCGGTTCGTCTCTTTCGCGCAAGGAGTAATCATGTTGAAATTACGCAATCAAAGAATCGGCATCGGATTGGCGTTGACCATGACATCGTTTGTCCTGATGCAGTTCAGCGGGGCGGTCAAGGCAGCCGATGAATCCGAAGCTGTCGGCGGCAGGCCGGTTTTCAATAGTCTGGAGACTTTCCAGATCAACTGTGATGCCGATGGCGTCGCATCCAATGCAGCGACGGCGGAACATATCGTCAAAGGCGCAAATTCGACCAAACCAGGCGAACGGATCGGGGCATTGTCGCAACTTGCGGTCAAAGGCGTACTGGATAGCGCCAGCGCACAAAAAATTCTGCAAGCTGCGCTGCGCGATCAGGATGCCAATGTCAGGGCGCAGGCTGTGCATGCCATAGTGCAGCAAAGCTGTGCCGATAACATACTTTTCCTGGGGCAGGCCCTGAACGACAGTGAGCTGCCAGTACGCTTGATGGCCGTTGATAATCTGAATGTCGATGACACGGGGATACAGCTTTTGGAACAAGCACTCAATGATGAAGCCGAAGCAGTGCGGGAATTGGCGGCAGCCAAGCTCGATACGGTATCGACATCAACCGGGCATTAATCGATCGCAATTTACCGGAAATCGGTTGTTGTGATACTGAATCTGATCAATTAGAAGGAATTCGATAATGAATATTTCAATTTTGAAACATGGCTTGCAAGCCATTGCTGGTGCAGTGTTGCTCGGTCAAATGAGTATGGTGCTGGCGGATAATCAAGCGGGCGGCTTTACAACCGGCGTGGCAAGTGGTGTCGATTTTTACCAGATTTCCTGTTTCGATGATGGGAATGGCGCGCCTTCGTATGTCGAAGCCCAAGTCAAGGACATCACTGCCAACAGCTCCAAAGTCAATATTCTGCTCTATAAAGGCACGAGTTGCACCACCAACAAATGTGCACAATTCAGTCTGGATACAACGGACGGCGATACGGGGTACAGTCCGCTAGTAAGGGTAACGCAGGGTGCGGGTACCTATAATCTGTTTGTGCAACATACCGCAACGGGTACCGATACTTACGATGTGATCGCACATTGTAAAACCTCCGGCGGTGTGCATACCGGAACCAGTTTTGGTTCCAGACAACAGCAATAAATCATCTTGATGCCTGATTTTCCCATTGCTGCAATGGCGTATTGGGAAAATCAGGATTTCGTATCAACCAGTGAGCCAAGTAGTTATTCTCTCTTGCGAGTTATCACTCGTCTGTCCATTCCAATTCCATTTCGATAAAGTTAGTCGGTGTGCGTGCAGGTGCGACATTATGCCGCATTGATCTTTGCGCCTTGTCATTTGATAATCACTTTAGCCTCTAAGTTAAAGAGAGAGTATTTCGAACTTGAAGCTGTTGATTTGCAGTGACTACTTTTTGAATGGGAGTAGGGTAGTTACGCAAAATTTAATAATAATTCAATGAATATTAAAGGTAATTGCTAAATGTATAAACAACTCGCCACTTTTACACTAACTGCCGTATCGCTCGTATTCGCCAGTGCTGCGTTTTCGCACACTCGTCTTGAAACACCTTCCATTACTGATGGTGTGCGAGTAACCAACAATGTTGTTATTGGACATGGTTGTGGAGCAGAAGGATCGACCGTGCGTAATCCCGTAATTGGAACCAGCGTAGTGTTTCCGGATGGCGTCGATTCAACGATTACCGTTGATGGTCAACCGTATACTGGCAACCTGAGTGACTTTATAGACAACTGGGTAAACATTCCAAAGCAAAACTACAGTCGTGCTGTGTTCGATTTGCAGGATGTAAAAACCGATTCTCAAGGTAATGTTATCGGCTTCTGGGCGGGTGGTAATCCTCTGCCGACAAGCATGAATGGATATGTGCCATTCAGGATCAATGCGGTTACGTTTACAGAAGGATCTTGTGCCAGTAGCGTCGAATTCTTTATCTCAATTGTGGATATCTGCGAAATTACTCCAATTTCCGGATTCAGTGAAAGTACCGTAGGGCTCTGGACGCACAATTCATTAGGCACACCGTATGATCGTCAAGGCACAGAAGATGACGGTCCTGCTTCACTGACTGTAACGCGTACCAGTACATTGCCGGCTTCCTGTGGAGCCGGGCAAGTTGTTAAAGTGAAACCATCGGCCGCGCAAATCAATCGTGACATGCCGATTATTTATAACGGTCAGCAAGTTTGGCCACAGTAACAATTTAACAGGAGAATCAGTGCTTCGAAATCCTCGCTCTTCCCTCCTTTTCCTCCTAGAGCGGGGTTTCTTTTCGATGGATACTGTTCTAACTTAACCGTGTCACGTCAGCATGAGTAATCATAGTGTGGCGTTACAAAAGGAGATTCACCAAAATGAAATACAAGTTATTTGATAAAATGGCGCAATCGACACTATTGATCGCTGCGCTGACTTTTTCCGGTTTGAGCAATGCGCATGAAGCGGACGCCACAATGGATCCAACTGGCACATCGGCCAGTTTTACCGGATTTGCAGTAGTCACGTGTACTAATGAAGGAAATCTGCCAACAAGCTATCTGGAAGCGAGCGTCAAGGATACCGACGTGCCGCAGGATAATCTGCTGATTAATCTGCAGGTTTTTCATCTGGGTAGTGGTATAAATCGCGCTGTCAATACGACCGACCCGGTGTCAGGAGATGATCAGTTTAGTCCGACGGTTAAGGTTGAAGCCGGTAATGGCACCTATTATCTGATCGTCAATAAAACCGGTGTAGGACCGAGATCATTTTCGGTAAGCTATCACTGTAAAGCTGCGGATGGTACGCATACCGCAACGGATATCGGTGTTTATCAATTCGATTAATGATTTTGATCGGATTTTGATGTGAAGAGCGTTATTGAGGTTAAATTGCAATGAATCAATTTAAAGTGATCTTTTCTGCATTAATGCTACTCAGTTTCATGGCACCAGTTGCTGCAGAACACCTGGAGCAGGCTTCAGCGTCCTGTGCTCTGACGACACTCGATGGCCGGCCCGCAATGAATCTGCAGGATCTGAAGGGAAAAGTGGTGTATATGGACTTCTGGGCTTCCTGGTGCCCGCCATGTGTCAAATCCTTTCCCTTCCTGAATCAATTGGATCATGAGCTGAAAGAGCAAGGATTACAGGTCGTTGGCATCAATCTGGATGAAAAAATGGCCGATGCACAGGATTTTCTGAGCAAGCATCCGGTAGATTTTTCCATTGTGGCTGATCCGAGTAAGCAGTGTGCCAAGGTTTTCGAACTGATGGCGATGCCCACATCGTACCTGATCGATCGCAAAGGGAATATACGCCACATTCACCA
>JAAEXZ010000006.1 GCA_017879645.1 Nitrosomonas sp. | reverse complement strand
CAGCATGCTGATGAGCACGAATGATTGTACTATCAATCATCGCATACTCATTATCAGCATCTTCGGCCAAATACGTGAAAACCCTTTCCCATACGCCGCTTTCCGACCAGCAGCAATGACGACGGGCTATGTTGTTCCAATCTCCAAAACGCTCCGGCAGATCACGCCATGGTATCCCAGCACGGTAACGGTACAAAACAGCTTCAACAAATAGCCTGTTATCCTTCGCTGTTACACCAACTGTTTGCTTGCTAATTGTCCACACGCTCTAGTTGCTTCTCCGAATCGATTCAAGAAACTCTGACAACCTGCCAAAGCGTTTACGAAGATTGTGTGACCCCCATCTTCAGGCAATGTGTCAACGCAAAGTCGATTCAATCGTTATTGGAACTGTACCCTCTCAGTCATCATTTTCCATTTTTTGGTGACTGGCTTCCTCCAGTGCGTTTATATCGGCCCTCCCTTCTGGTGTTTCGCACTGGCTTTTACTTCACGGTATCGAATGTGTAGAGATCGCCAAGGCCGTTGAGGCTGAATTGGATAATAGTTAAGGGCAAGATTAAAACCCCTTATTTTCAAGGGAAGGATTTCTGACGTATTCAATTACGTATCGTTGCGCAATTAAGGGAGGTACTTTTCTAAAAATGGGTAAATTTCAAAAACAGGAAAGTTACACTCTCTATTTTTCTGGGTTTAAGAGGATAATATGACTCCCGCTTTCGCATAGCGGACGGTATAGACTCGTCAGAGAACCGCTAAGAAACAAAATAACGGACAGTCATTGCACAAGTAGCTACTAGCCTGAGTTGTGGTAATTTCATTCATGGGGTTATGAATATATCCGCTTTTATGCGTCGAATCGTGTAGCTTGCATGTCGCTCGATCTTGTCATGCCGCTTATGATCCCACTATGCATGCGCTACCGATTCAAAGCTGTTATAGTGATATTCGCAAGGTTGAAGCTCGCGATACCTTGGGTATTCCAAGCGCGTGTTAACCATGTCTCTAATCGGTACTTTAATCGGAATAATCAGCGCCAATATTGTCGGCAAGATGGTATTGATGGTTGGTATGTGCTGAACATGGTAGTTTCTGCTGACGAAGCTATCTCCAACCCCGATGCCACCCCCTGTTGGGATGGTGCCAGCCCCAGCCATAATCAACATGATAACTCCATAGATACCCCGGTCCCGGACGCACATAAGTAGGTGCAACATAAGTGACACCAGCAGGTATCACGGGTGCAACGGGTACTCCCACCACCGGTTCTGTGACACATCCAGTCAGAAAAACAGCCAAAACAACAACACCCAAAGCAAGTAATTTCATTATCGGAAGCACCAAGTTATAAAGAAAAATGATGATTACGCTCGTAATCACCGGAGCGGCCAGTTTAACAAGTAATAGCAGCATTGCAAAAAGTCTATTGACATCATTTTCACGATCCGGCAATTCGGAATAAAGCAATTTAATACCCTTTAATTCGCAAATTAGCGGTCATTACAACAGATTATCATTGTTAGCCAATGAAAAATAAGGTGAAAATTCACAATATCCGGAAAAGTGAGTAAGCTGTGGCCGACATACCACAGGCAAATTGTTTATGACTTTGAGCAATGACTTGATCTTAAAATTTGGCTATGTATTGATGATGATCACAGTCTACTGTCATGCGAATATAGCGATTGCTGCCGATATGCGCGCAACCCCTGCGCTTCTGGATCTTTCAATCGAAGAACTGATGAAAGTCGAAGTCATCACGGCCTCACGCCGCTCGCAGAAACTATCCGAAACGCCATTCGCTGTGTTTGTCATTACGCAAGATGACATCAAACGCTCCGGTGTCACGAGCATCCCCGAAGCTTTACGCATGGCTCCGGGTGTTGAAGTGACACGCATCGGAACCGACAAATGGGCTATCAACATACGCGGTTTCAATGGACGTTTTGCCAACAAGCTCCAAGTGCTCATGGACGGTCGCAGTGTCTATAACCCATTGTTTGCCGGCGTGCAATGGGAGCAACAGGATACGCTGCTGGAAGATATCGATCGTATCGAAGTCATTCGGGGACCCAGCGCAGCATTATGGGGAGCAAATGCAGTCAATGGCGTCATTAACATCATCACCAAGAAAGCAGCCGACACCCAGGGTACCCTGCTGACAGCCGGCGGCGGCAGTTTTGAGCATGCCTTTGCAGGTGCACGTTACGGTGGAAAATTCAGTGAAAACACGCCATTTCGCATTTATGCCAAGGGCTTTTCGCGTGCTAACATGTCGTCGCTTTCAGGCCATTCAGTTGACGATGCCTGGCACAGCGCCCGGGGTGGTTTTCGAGTCGACCATCAGCGTGGCAACGATCAGTTTACCGCTCAGGGTGACCTATTCTACAATTCAATCGGCGATACGCTAGACAAGACCCAGTTAAGCGCCCCTCTGATCCAGATGGAAGCTACTCGGGGGCATATCGAAGGCGGCAACATTCGCATGCGCTGGGATCGCACCTTTTCCGACCAATCTTCGATCATGTTGCAAACCTACTATGATCGGGTCGATTACCGGCAGTTGACTGCAGCGCAATTTCGCGCGGAAAGCTTCGATATTGACTTCCAGCACCGTTTCCCATTGTTCGATCGTCATGACATAACCTGGGGAACAAATTATCGTCTGTATCACAATAAGGTCTTCGATTCCGAGCTCATTTCACTGAACCCGCGCCAACAAACCAATCACCTGATCAGTGGTTATGCACGCGATGAAATCGCCCTGCTGCCGGATCGTTTGAAACTGACTCTGGGTGTACGTGTGGATCACAACGATTTTAGCGGTCTGGAAGTCCAACCCAATTCACGGTTGATGTGGACTCCGGATCAGAAGCATTCGGTCTGGGCTGCCATCTCCCGTGCCGTGCGCACACCCTCGCGTGCCGAGAACGATGTCCTGCTAAATACCCGTACGCTCAATTCGTTACCTGGAACCACGGCACTACTACCTTTTCCATTGCTGGTGCAACTCGCCGGCAATAACCACTTCACATCGGAAAAATTACTGGCTTATGAATTGGGCTATCGGTATCAGTGGTCACAACAAGCTTCTATCGATCTGACCGGGTTCTTCAATGACTACAGTCAATTGCGCGATTTGTCTGCGCACGCCCTGACACTCCAGACTACTTTTCCTGTACATCTGACACTGCCGGTGCAGATCAACAATCAGGCCAGCGGATACACTTACGGCGTGGAAGTATCGGCCGATTGGCGTCCGCTTGAAAAATGGCGGTTACAGGGCAATTACAGTTTTATCCAGATCCATACCGATTCCAATCCTTTTTTCAAGCTCTCGGATGCTTCGGTGGGCAGTGCCGGGAAGGTTACGCCGCAGCATCAGGTTTCGGTGCGCTCGCACTACGATTTTTCTGAGCGACTGCAGCTCAATCTATGGCTCCGCTACGTCAGCGATATCAGCTTATACGACATTCAGGATTACGTCACGATGGATGGCAAGCTGACCTACAAGCCGTTCAAGAACGTCGAGCTATTTGTCGTAGGTCAAAATCTGTTTAGCCAGAACCACCGTGAATTCGTATCCGATTTCATTCCTTCCATGGCAACGCAAGTTCCGCGGGGGGTCTATGCCGGTGCACAGTGGCGCTTTTAAAGAAGTCAAACCCGGGAGTACATGAAAAGTACATATAAAACTGATCAGGATTGCACGCTGCAATACGCAGGTTACATAGTTACGCCAGCCTGCGTAGCCTTGCAGCAGTGCAGCTATCTGTCTTTCCCGGTAACGGAGTTTCGATCATGAAGCGCATAAAGATCGTGCTGCGCGCCCTACTTTTCTACCTGCTCGTAAGTATTACATCTTTTGGTCCTACTACGCCGGCCATGGCTGCTTCGGCTGCCAGCGAGCAAACCCTGATTGCCGCGTTTCTTTTCAACTTCCTTAAATTTACCGAATGGCCGGAAAATAGTCTTGGTGCGGAGTTAACGCTTTGCACCAGCAAACATCCCGCATTTGAGGAATTGAATGCGATTGGCGGTCGCCCGGCGCAAGGTAAACCGGTAAAGATCAAACGCCTGCAATTGGGTGATAGTACGCAGGATTGCCAATTACTGTACCTGCCACAAGAAGAAGGTGCAGAACGTATTCGTGACTGGCTCAAAACCGTCAATACCAAACCGGTTCTGGTAGTCAGCAATATCAACGGATTTCTCGACATGGGTGGAATGCTCGTTTTGAACAACGACGGCAAGAACCTGCATTTCTCGGTCAATCTGGATATGGTGCGGCAATCGTCACTCAAACTGAGTGCACAATTGCTGCAAATCGCACGGGAGGTCAGAGGACGATGAAGCTAACTAGAAAACAAGACTTCAGATGGTGGCGAACTATCCGGTTTTTCTCACAAGAATGGAATACGCTTCATGCCGGGTTGGCTCTGTTGTCATTCGCTACGTTAGTCTCTACGGCCACAGCCAGCGGCATGCGCGCCGACAATGCCCTACTGGATCTGCCAATCGAGGAGTTAATGAAAGTTGAAGTCACCTCGGCGTCCCGGCGTGCGCAGAAGCTGACCGATGTGCCCTCGGCCATTTTTGTCATCACCCAGGACGACATCAAACGTTCCGGAGTCACGAATATTCCCGATGCACTGAGGATGGCGCCTGGAGTGCAAGTCGAAAGAGTCGGCACGGATCGCTGGTCCGTCAGTATCCGGGGATTCAATGGCCGGTTTGCTAACAAACTGCAAGTGTTGATGGACGGTCGCAGCGTTTATAACCCGATCATGTCCGGCACGATGTGGGATCAGCAGGATACGATGATCGAGGATATCGACCGCATCGAAGTCATCCGGGGCCCTGCCGCTACGGTGTGGGGCATCAATTCGGTGAATGGCGTCATCAATATCATCACCAAAAAAGCAGCGGAAACACAAGGCACCCTGCTGACCGCCGGCGGCGGCAATTTTGAACATGGATTCGTTGGCGCGCGCTACGGCAGCAAAATCAATGAAGAAACTCCCTTTCGAATTTACGCTAAGGGATTCACCCGCGACAGTACGACTTCGTTAGCAGGTAGCAGCAACAACGATGAATGGCACTCGGCTCGCGGTGGATTTCGCATCGATCATGCTCGCGGTATCGACCAGTTCACACTACAGGGTGATTTTTTCTCGAATTTCATCGGCGATACGATCGATCCGTCTAAACTCAGTTTGCCATCACTCAGTCCGAGTGGTATCCGAGGATCGAATGAAGGTGGCAATATCCGGTTCCGCTGGGACCGCACGCTGTCGGAGCGGTCGTCGATCATGTTGCAAACTTATTTCGACAAATTAAAGCATAAAGCGGGATCGGCCATTGATTTTGATACCGAAAGTTTCGATATCGACTTCCAGCATCGCTTGCCTCTCTTCAATCGCCATGATGTAACTTGGGGTGCAAATTATCGCATGTACCATACTCATGTGACCGAGACCGACCTCATCCGAATGAACCCGCCCTCGAGAACTAACAATGTTTTCAGCGGATTCATACGCGATGAAATCACCTTGATACCGGAGCGCCTGTCTCTCACTCTGGGAACACGTTTGGATCGCAACGATTTCACCGGACTGGAAATTCAGCCCAATGCCCGCCTGATGTGGACCCCCAATGCGGAGAACTCGGTATGGGCAGCCGTATCACGCGCAGTCCGCACGCCTTCCCGCGCCGAAGAAGATGCATTTCTTAAAGCGTTACAGTTAACCAGTATCCCGGGACTGTCTGCGCTTCCTTTTCCGATTCAGGCTGCTTTCACCGGACAGTCCGGCTTCAAATCCGAGAAATTGCTGGCTTATGAATTAGGTTATCGGCGACTGCTGACACCGCGTGCATCGATCGACATCGCCGCATTTATCAACGATTATAGTCAGCTACGCGATTTTAGCTTAGGTGGAATTACGCTGGGAACAGGGCTGCCCAGACATCTCGTGGCCACCGTTACTACGAATAATGGTGCTTCTGCCCTTACCTACGGGGTTGAAGTTGCCATGGACTGGAAACCTACTGAAAAATGGCGCCTGCAAGGTAGCTACAGTTTCATCCAACTGGATGTCAATTCCTCCAATCCATTGACCAGGGATTTCGATGCCTCCACCGCAGGCGCTGGCAAATCCAATCCAAATCACCAAGTTTCTTTCCGTTCCAATTACGATTTCTCGGATAAATTGCAACTCAATATGTGGTTGCGCTATACCAGCTCCATCCCGTTTTATCATATCCCCGACTATGTCACGATGGATAGTAAGCTGATATATAAGCCTTATAGAAATACGGAGCTGTTCGTGGTGGGGCAAAACTTGTTCAGTCAATTCCATCAGGAATCGGTGGGCGATTTCGTTCCATCCATACCCGTACAGATTCCTCGCGGCGTCTATGGCGGTGTGCAATGGCGCTTTTAAACACTGTCAAAGATAACATGCGCACCCGGATACGGAGGTTATGGATCTTTTTGGTTGTAGGTATTGTGCACTATTACCCAATTTGGGTTAATGCCACCACACTGCGTGCCAACAACACGCTGCTGGATATGTCCATCGAGGAATTGATGCGTGTCGAGGTCACATCGGTATCCCGGCGGTCACAAAAACTCACTGAAGTTGCCTCCGCCGTATTCGTCATCACGCAGGATGACATTCGCCGTTCGGGCGCCACGAACATTCCCGATGCATTGCGCATGGCGCCTGGTGTTCAGGTCGAGCGCGTCAGCACTGACAAATGGGCGGTCAGCATACGCGGTTTCAATGGCTTGTATGCCAATAAACTGCAAGTGCTGATGGACGGGCGCAGCGTTTACTCGCCGATTTTTTCGGGCGTACTCTGGGAGCAACAGGATACGATGATGGAAGATATCGATCGTATCGAAGTGATCCGTGGACCGGCTGCCTCGGTATGGGGATCCAACGCTGTCAATGGCGTCATCAATATCATTACCAAGAAAGCCGCGGATACTCAAGGTACGTTACTGACTGCCGGGGGCGGTAGTTTCGAGCAAGGGTTTGCTGGTGCTCGTTATGGCGCCAGAATCAATGAAGATACGCCTTTTCGGATTTACGCCAAGGGATTCAGTCGAGATCATACCCAATCCCTGACGGGCGATAGTGTCAACGACCAATGGCGTTCCGCACGTGGCGGCTTTCGCATCGATCATCAGCGCGGGATCGATCAATTCACCTTGCAGGGTGACGTGTTCTATATGGCCGACGGCAATACTCTCAATAGTGCTGGACTCAGCCTAGCTCCAAACCTCAATGCGGGGCTACGGGGACATCAGGAAGGCGGCAATATTCGCTTTCGCTGGGATCGAACTTTTTCGGAGCAATCCTCGATCATGCTGCAAAGCTATTATGATCGCATCCGTACGCATCTGATGCCAATCGGTGTCATTGACGCAGAAAGTTTCGATATCGATTTTCAGCATCGATTTCCCTTGTATGACCGGCATAATGTGACATGGGGGAGCAATTATCGCCTGTATCACAACACTGTATTTGATACTCCATTCATGCAGTTTTCGCCGCGTACACGCACCAATCATCTGATCAGCACGTTCATTCGCGATGACATTATTCTGATACCGGAGCAACTGTCGATGACCCTGGGTAGTCGTTTCGAGCATAACGATTTTACCGGTTGGGAGATACAACCCAATGCCCGACTAATGTGGACACCGAATAACGAGCATTCCTTCTGGGCTGCTGTCTCCCGTGCTGTGAGAACGCCATCGCGCGGAGAAAACGATTTAACACTCAATACCGGTGAACTCCGAGGCATTCCCGGCTTGTCTGCACTCCCCTTTTCTGTGACATCCGTATTGCAGACATCGTCTCAATTCGATTCAGAAAAATTGCTTGCTTATGAAATCGGCTACCGGCGTCAGTTATCTCAGCAAGCCTCCATCGATATGACAGGCTTCATTAACGATTACGATCAGTTGAGGGATCTCAGTCTCGGTGCGTTCACACTGACCACTGGATTGCCTCGGCAGCTTATCGCACCGGTATTAATGAATAATCGGGCAACGGCATTCACTTATGGTTTTGAAACCTCAATCGACTGGAAACCTCGCCACAATTGGCGCCTGCAAGGCAGTTACAGCTTCCTGGACATGCACGTCACTTCCAATGTCCTTCTGCAACGTAGCGACCCCACTACCGGTGGTGCCGATAAAATCAGTCCTCAGCACCGCTTATCACTACGATCCAATTACGATTTCTCCGAAAAACTGCAACTGAATCTTTGGTTGCGCTATGTCGACGCCATTCCGTTTTACAACATCTCGAATTATGTAACGATGGATGCCAAGCTGTTGTATAAACCCCTAAAAAATACAGAGATTTTTATCGTAGGACAAAACCTGTTCAGTCAGAATCACAGAGAATTTGTTTCCGATACGATTCCCACCACTGCTGCCACGATCCCACGGGGTGTTTATGTCGGTGTGCAATGGCGCTTTTGACCCAGCAAGATCAATAAAGCAAGAGCTCAAATAACGCCCCAAAAAATATTTTAATCAATCCATTAGTCAGCATCGGGGCAATTTATGATTGGGCATATGTAAATCTAATTTAAGACACTTCGGTGGTTAGAAGAATTAACGCCTTATCAAAACTTAATCGCTTAAATGCAAGTGCTGTGCGTAAGCATTCCGGCTTGATCTTGCAGGCAGGCTGGAAATTCATGGCCATAGCAACACTTTCATTTTCTTCATATATCAGTCACGCTGCCGGCACACGTGAAAGCGGTCCTTTATTGGATTTGACCATTGAGGAGCTGATGAAAGTCGAAGTCACCTCGGTATCGCGACGCTCACAAAAACTGACCGAAGTGGCTTCCGCAGTTTTTGTCATTACTCAGGATGACATCAGGCGTTCAGGTGCAACGAATATCCCGGATGCCCTTAGAATGGCTCCAGGCGTGCAGGTCGAACGTTCCAGCACGGACAAGTGGGCTGTCAGCATACGCGGTTTCAATGGTCTGTATGCCAATAAGCTGCAAGTGCTGATGGACGGACGCAGCGTTTATTCTCCCTTGTTCTCAGGCGTGCTGTGGGAACAGCAGGATACGTTGATGGAGGACATCGAGCGTATAGAAGTCATTCGCGGACCCGCAGCCTCGGTGTGGGGGTCGAATGCGGTCGATGGCGTGATCAATATCATCACCAAGAAAGCCGCCGACACGCAGGGTTCATTGTTGACCGCTGGCGGTGGCAGTTTTGAACGCGGCTTTGTCAGCGGTCGCTATGGTGGCCGCATCAATGCCGAAACGCCGTTTCGGGTTTATGCGAAAGGATTTACACGGGATCACACGCAATCGTTAATCGGTGAAAGCACAAACGATCAATGGCATTCCGCCCGAGGTGGTTTTAGAGTAGACCATCTTCGCGGGATCGATCAATTTACCCTGCAAGGCGACATGTTCCTGAACTTCGACGGCAATGCACTGGATCGGGATGGGCTGAGTCTTGCATCGAATTTACAGCGCAATTTGCGCGGCCATCAGGAAGGCGGCAATATCCGCTTTCGCTGGGATCGCACCTACTCGGAACAATCCGCCATCATGCTGCAAACCTACTATGATCGGAATCGCTTCCTGCTGTTTCCGATTGCCAGTTCCGATTCGGAAAGTTTCGATGTCGATTTTCAACATCGCTTTCCGTTGTTTGATCGGCACAGCATCACCTGGGGCAGCAACTACCGCTTGTATCACAACAAAGTCTGGAACAACCCGTTTGTGACATTTTCGCCACAGGCACAAACCAATCACCTGATCAGTACGTTTGTCCGCGACGATGTCACGCTGATTCCTGATCGGCTGGTATTCACCGTGGGTAGCCGGTTCGAGCACAACGACTTCACAGGTTGGGAAATCCAGCCCAATGCACGTCTCATGTGGACACCCAACTCGGAGAATTCGATCTGGGCAGCCGTATCACGTGCGGTCAGAACCCCATCTCGCTCGGAAAACGATTTCCTCTTAAATACTGGATTGATCAACGATTTGCCCAGATTTTCCAGCATACCGTTTGCCATTACGTCGCAAGTACACGGCACGAGCCAATTCAAATCGGAAAAGATGATCGCTTACGAACTGGGTTACCGCCGGCAATTGACTTCGCAAGCATCCATCGACATGACCGGATTCATCAATGACTTTGATCAGTTGCGTGATATCAATTTGGGTAATCTCGTACCGGGAACAGGTGTGCCGTTGCGTTTCATTGCCCCGCTCACGTTGAACAATAACGCCTCGGCACTGACCTACGGATTCGAAACCTCGGTGGACTGGAAGCCGCGCCATAACTGGCGTTTGCAGGGCAGTTACAGTTTTCTGAAAATGCATATGCGTTCCAATGACCTGCTGCAGGAATTCGATCCAACCACAGGCGGCGCGGACAAAATCAGCCCGCACCATCGCTTTTCCCTACGCTCGAATTACGATTTCTCAGAAAAACTGCAGTTGAATCTGTGGTTGCGCTATGTCAGCCCAATCACGTTTTACAACATTCCTGGTTACGTGACGATGGATGCCAAATTGCTCTACAAGATCAAACCCAACACCGAGTTGTTCGTTGTCGGTCAGAACTTGTTCAGCCAACACCATAGGGAGTTTGTACCCGATACCATTCCGACGATACCGACTGTCATTCCGCAAGGAATTTATGGTGGTGTGTCATGGCGTTTTTAAAATGACTATTGTGCGTTTATCGGATGACGCATTGAAAGTTTCGAATAGCAATTCGACATTAGAGCTTCGGAAGTGGTCATTGCTCGCACTGGTTTTATTCCCGTTGACCGTTCGCACACAAAAGAACGATGAGTTATTTGATTTACCGCTGACACAGTTGGTTAATGTTGAAGTGCAAACCGCATCCCGATTCACGCAAAAATCCTCCGAAGCCCCTTCTGCTGTGGAAGTCCTGACCACAGAAAACATCCGCAGCTTTGGCTGGCGCACGCTGGCCGAGCCCTCAGCGCCATGCGCGACCTGTACGTTCGTGATGATCGCAATTATACCTATTTGGGCGTACGCGGATTTGGTCGCACCGCTGATTACATTTCACGCGTGCTGATCATGACCAACGATCGCCGCATGAACGATGCTGTTTTTAATCAAGGATTTATCAGTAATGAATTTATGCTCGACACGAACATTATCGATCGTATCGGGTACATTCCAGGTTCGGGATCATCGGTATGCGGTGCCAATGCAGTGCTAAGGATAATCAACGTAATTACCAAGCAGAGGCAGGATATTAACGGACTCAGACTGACGGGTGAAACCGGAAGTCTGGGCATGTACCAAGGGCGTTTTACGTATGGCAAACAATGGAAAAACGGTGCGGATTTCTTGCTGAATGCGTCTCAGTTTTTGAGTCATGGCAATGATACGTTATTTTTCCCTGAATTCTCGGAATTCAACAATGGCATTGCCCATAACATGGACCAGGAACGCAGTAGCCGCTTGTTTAGTCGATTGAATTATCGTGGTTTTACCCTCAGTGCTGGGTATGCCAATCGTTTCCGCCGTGCACCGACGGCTCCATTTGGAGCCATCTTCAACGACAAGGATTTTTATACGGTAGACCGGCAGATTTATACGGATCTGGAGTACAACACGCGGATCAATGCCAATCTGGGGTTGCAGATGCGCGGGTTCCATCACTGGTATGATTATCATACGATCGAAGCTTACGATCTCAACGCAGAGAAATTTCAATTCTTGCGTGTCATCAACAAGGATGTCGCCGCAACTCGCTGGTGGGGTGGAGAATTCAAACTGACTGGCACCCAGTTCAAGGATCACAAATGGGTTGCAGGTGTCGATTTTCAGTACGATCAACGTCAGCAGATGATCAACTACGACATCAGTCCTTACTATTTGTATAACGACAGTAATAACCACGGTGTTCGGGTTGGCGCCTATATCCAGGACGAATACCACTTGATCGATACGGTATTGTTCAATGTGGGATTACGTCTGGATCATCATCATTTGATCGATCACTTGCAGTTTAACCCGCGTGTAGGTCTGATATGGCATGCCACATCGACCCTGACGACAAAACTGCTGTATGGTTCGGTGTTCCGCGCTCCCAATATTTATGAATGGGATTATGTATTATTGAATGCCAATGCCAGCAATCCCAATAATCGTGAAGAATTGATCAAAAGTTACGAAGCCATCGCCGAATGGTATCCTATTCACGGTGTCCGTTTCCTGGGCACGGTATTCTTCAATGACTTAAAAAAACTTCTGGTTCAAGATCCAAGTACAGCGCAATTTGTCAATACAGGTGCACCCCAAAGCTTGGGTTTTGAATTACAGGGCGAAAAGCATTGGGACAATGACCGGTTGATCAAGCTGAGCTGGACTTATAACCAGACCGACATGCGGGACGAAGCATCGGGCAACAACTGGGTTCATGCCATCAATTCGCCACGGAATCTCGTCAAGTTGCACTATACTGAGCCTTTATTCAACGATCGCATGCGCTTGAGACTTGAAGAAATATTTATCGACAAGCGCCGCACATTAAGCGGTGAAGCAGCTCCGGCATATTATCTTTTAATATCAATATTACCGCTGCAAAACCCTTTTTTGGCTTCCAGCCTTCTATCGACACATATAATGTTCTGGATCAGCATCCCAAAATGATTGGAGGAAGTGAACATATTCAGGATACGATCCGCATGGATGGACGGACTGTACGTTTTCGACTGGAACGGGGCTTTTAACATGAAACGCCTAACTTCCATGATTCGTATATACCTGTTAATCAGTTGCCTCGGAGGTATTTCTACCCTCACCGCTCCAATCGCCTCAGCCGCACCGGCAGCAAGCGAACAGACATTAACGGCTGCTTTTCTCTATAATTTCATGAAGTTTACCGAGTGGCCGCAGGGTATCGTTACGGATCATATTACGTTATGCTCAACCAAAAGCTCGCCTTTTGAAGAACTGGATGCGATCAACGGTCGTGCTGCGCAAAGCAAACCGGTGCGCATCAAACGTACAAGCATCAATGAGCCGCTTGATGATTGCCAATTGTTGTTCTTGCCACGCGAGGAGAATATTGAGCAAGTCCGTCAGTGGCTCAAGATTATAGGCAATCAGCCGATATTGATCGTCAGTAATATCAATGGATTTCTTGACATGGGCGGCATGGTATCTCTTATTAATGACGGTAAAAACCTAAATTTTGAAGTCAATCTGGAAAAAGTCAAACATGTTGGGCTGAAATTAAACGCGCAATTGCTGCAAATTGCACGTGATGTTCGAGGTCGATGATCTTGTTTCAATTTAAAACGATTAACGCAAAAATCAGGCAATGATTACTCCATCCAATAAGAACCGCTCGATAGCCAGCAAGCTGCTATTGATCATTTTTATCAGCCTAGCCAGTTCGATGCTACTGGTTTTTGTCCTGATTACAGCCAATGAAGTCCGGAATTCTCTGAATACAGCCAAAGAGCAATTGGCCGGATTGGC
This sequence comes from Nitrosomonas sp., assembly GCA_017879645.1. Lineage (GTDB taxonomy): Bacteria > Pseudomonadota > Gammaproteobacteria > Burkholderiales > Nitrosomonadaceae > Nitrosomonas. Next base: position 46,203 of record JAAEXZ010000006.1, on the reverse strand, counting down.
TCGCGTGACCGCTAGTAATTCACAGGCATCACTGGCTTTTCTCGACAACAAGAGTGCGCAGGAAACGCTGAATTCACTCCGCAAGATTCCCGCGATTATTAAAGCATCGTTAACTACGCTGGATGGTCAGGAAATCGCCCATTTTAATAGCGAGAAACAAGTATGGCTTCCATCATGGTTTCCTTTTCAAGGCATACAGATCACCCAGCCTGTCATCGTAAGCGAAGAGCATGTCGGTAATCTTGAAGTCCGCTATGCATTAGGCGGCATGTGGGCACAACTGGGATGGAGTTTGGTCATTTCTGCCTTGGCAGTACTGGCAACGCTGCTGGTGGCCACTTTCATGGCACGCCGTATGGCTTCAAAAGCTGTCCAACCTATTCTCGACCTATCGGTTACCGTGCAAAAAGTAACCCAGTCAGCAGAATATACACTACGCGTTTCAAAACATGATGAAAATGATGAAGTTGGCACACTTGTCGATGCATTTAACAATATGCTCGAGCAAATTCAACTCAGAGACCACGAGTTAGTGCAATATCATGCCGATCTAGAGAAAAAAATCGAGGAGCGCACCATTGAATTGCGCCAAGCCAAGGAAGTGGCAGAAGCTGCCAACATTGCCAAATCGCAATTCCTCGCCGCCATGAGTCATGAAATTCGTACCCCGATGAATGGGGTTCTGGGAATGGCCGAGTTACTGCTCGATACGCAGTTAAATGCAAAACAGTTGCATCTCATCAACATACTGCATAACTCCGGCGAATCACTCTTGTCGATTATTAACGACATTCTGGATTTCTCCAAAATAGAAGCCGGACGCTTCGAATTGGAACATATCAATTTCAATCTTCACAAATCCATTGAAGATGTCATCGAGTTATTTTCGGAACGCGCGCACAGCAAACATCTCGAATTGAATTACCGGATAGCGCCCGGCGTGCCAGAATGGGTAACAGGCGATCCAACACGAATCCGGCAGATTCTCGGTAATCTGGTCGGAAATGCCATCAAATTTACCGAGCAAGGTGAAGTCGTGGTGGACATCAATCTGAACCAGAATGCCTCCAAAGATACCCACCCTCATTCGGATTGGATTCAGTTCAGTGTAAGGGATACCGGTATCGGTATTAGTGAAAATATTTTGCCGAGATTATTTCAGGCATTTACGCAAGCGGATGGTTCAACAACGCGAAAATACGGCGGTACAGGTCTGGGTTTAGCCATCTGCAAACAACTGGTTGAATTGATGGGTGGTCATGAAATCAATGTCAGCAGTCATCTTGGACAAGGTGCAACTTTCACTTTTTCCCTGCCATTGACGCCTGTCAACAGTTCGGAATTAGCCAGTTCCACTATAGAAGTTTCAGCCCTGAACGCTATCAGGCTTCTAATTGTAGAAGATAATCATACCAGCCGCGATATTTTGCGTACCTATGCCCAATCATGGGGTATGCAGGTCAGCGCTGTTTCCAGTGGCCTTAAAGCACTAGAGAAATTAAAAGATGCCAGTGCAATGGGTAAACCATTCGATCTCGCCCTGATTGACATGAAAATGGCCAATATGAATGGACTGGAACTCGGACAGAAAATAAAAGCCGATTCTATCTGGGGCAAAATACCACTGATCATGTTGACTTCTACACATTACAAAGGTGAAGCAGCAGAAGCCAAGAAAGCCGGGTTTGTTGTTTATATGACGAAACCTATTCGTAAAGTCGAGCTCTATCAATGTTTTGTACAGGCTTTGGCTGCGGGCGCCAATGTAACCGATGTATCCTCACCGGAACCCAAAATGCCGAGCGACTCAAAATCTTCTGCTTATCCACAATTGAAAGCACATTTGCTATTGGCCGAAGATAATCCCGTAAACCAGGAAGTTGCCCTTGGAATGTTGCGAAACTTTGGCTGCACCGTTGAAGTTGCACAAAATGGCCTGGAAGCAATTGAAGCGGTGAGACATAACACATATGATCTTGTTTTGATGGACTGCATGATGCCAGAGATGGATGGCTATAAAGCTACGGGTGAAATCAGGCAACTTCAGAAAACAGGACTGCTCCCTGATTTCCCGATTATCGCATTGACTGCAAACGCAATCGAGGGTGATCGGGAAAGGTGCCTGGAAGCTGGAATGAATGACTATCTTACCAAGCCCATAAAGGGAAAAGATTTGTATCAGATGCTTCAAAATTGGTTAAGTCACTCTCATAACGAATGTACACATGACATGTTTGAAAAAGAAAATCGTTCCGAGTCTGCAATCGATCCTGATGCTTTGGTTTCCATCCGAGCACTGCAAGCCGATTATGGTGACGAATTGCTAACCCAGGTCATCAAAACCTATCTGGATAATTCTAATAAACTATTGCAATCTCTCGAGCAAGCCTGGGGTACGGGCGATTCCAAGACCATTCGCATGGTTTCGCACACGCTCAAGTCGAGCAGCAGTCAGGTGGGAGCATACAGTTTGGCCGAGCTTTGCCGTGCAGTAGAAAACGAAGCCCGGAACCAGAATTATGACAAGACGGGACAAGCCCTGAAAGCCATACAAAAGCAATTTGACCAAACTTGTACGGCTCTAAAATCCTATCTTGATTCTGCCGCCAACACAGGAAGCAACTGATATGTCACAGAAATCCACCGTCATAATTATTGATGATGATCCTTTGATCCGGTTAGTGGTTAGTAAAACGCTACAGGCAGCGGGTTTGAATACCGTCGAAGCGGCAAGCGGGGAAGAAGGTCTGCATATGTTCAAGGAAAACAAGATCGATGCCATTTTATTGGATGTCATGATGCCAGTGGGAATGGACGGTTATGCCACTTGTACAGAACTGAGAAACTTGCCGGAAGGTCGCCATATTCCGATTTTGATGATGACAGGACTGGAAGATCTTGAATCCATCAATCGTGCCTATGAAGTCGGTGCAACAGACTTTATCACCAAACCGATCAACATTCCGTTGCTGAGTCATCGGGTTAGATATATGTTGAAAGGAAGCTACACCACACAACAACTCCTGCAAAGCGAGCAGCGCTTGCATCACATGGCTTATTTCGATGACCTCACTGAATTGCCGAATCGCCATTTTTTTCAGGAAAACCTGCAACAAATGATTGGCTTGGCGCAGCGTAAGAATCTGAAACTCGGCGTGTTGTTTCTTGATCTGGATGGTTTTAAACGCATCAACGACACGTTAGGTCATCATTTAGGCGATCTCGTGCTCCAGGCCACCAGCGAACGTTTACGAAAAAGCATCCGTGTCAGCGATGCCGTCGTACAAACAGCAGTGAGTCCAAATGATATTGCACTGGCACGTTTGGGAGGGGATGAATTTACCGCATTATTATCACTGATCGAGCGGAACGAGGATGCCGCGATCGTAGCTGAGCGCATACGTGTCAATTTGGCTCAACCCCTTACATTTGGAGAGCATGAACTCGCTACCACAACCAGTATAGGTATTGCCATTTACCCGGATGATGGTAATACAGCAGAAGACTTATTAAAAAATGCGGATTTGGCCATGTATTACGCCAAACGCAATGGTGGCAATATGTATTGTTATTTTTCCAGCTACATGATGGAGATGGCAGTGCGTAAACTCACCATGGAAAATCATTTGCGCAAAGCTATAGAACGGCAGGAATTTGAATTGCACTATCAACCACAGCTTGATGTGGACAAAGCCTGTTTCAACGGCATGGAAGTCTTATTGCGATGGCATAACAAGGAACTGGGCTCAATATCCCCAGCCGAGTTCATCCCCTTGGCCGAGGAAACTGGATTAATCATTCATATCGGTGAATGGGTTTTACGCCAGGCTTGCATTCAGGCTCAGGCATGGTGCAGTCGTGGAATACCCCTCGAACGTATTGCCGTCAATGTTTCTGCCGTACAGTTGCTGCACCGTGGCTTCCCTGCACTGGTTGGTGCCATTCTGGCCGAAACAAAACTGAAGCCGCAAGTACTTGAACTGGAGCTTACCGAGAGCGCGCTGATCAACGATGTCGATCTAGTAATCAATATTCTTGAACAGTTGAAGAAAGTTGGAGTGCAGCTGGCTATTGATGATTTTGGAACGGGATACTCCAGTTTAAGCAGACTAATGAATTTTCCGATTGATCGACTGAAGATCGACCAAGCTTTTGTTCGGAATCTCGAACAAAACACCGATAACGGTGCCATTGCAGCGGCCATCATTGCGATGGCAGGTAGCATGAAAATGAAAGTTACTGCTGAGGGAGTTGAAACTAATACGCAACTGGATTTTCTCAAAAACAAGTGTTGCAACGAAGTACAGGGTTATTACCTCAGCCGGCCGCTTCCAGGTGATCAAGCAGAAGCTTTTTTATTGAAGAAGTTATGCGAAAACATCTAGGTCCGCTTGTAAGTTTATATCAGATGCGTTTGAATCGTTCCGTAGGATGATCCAGCCAGTGCATTAAACCCAGCGTATTCAACTGGATGTCGGATTTCAACAAGTTATCAACTTCCACTGCTGCTAACTGACAACCTTGATCCACCAGTTTTTGTTTGAATAACGCTCTTAGAGCGCTAGAAATAAAAGCCTGCCGATCGGTGTTGCTGGCTTTTGCACTGAGTGCAATGTCAACATGTGCATCAATCAGTTCATGCATTACCTTTGCATGATGGGATAAATGATCGATACGGCTGTAATGTGTAAGAAAAGCATAGCGCGGTTGATATCGCATGATGCGGTCCACCGAGTGATGTGCTGCATCGGGGTCAAACTGAACCGGGGTCGTTGTTGGAAACACAAACTCCATTCCATTCACATCAAATTCCCGATACGATACACCGAATGTATCTCCGGTAAAAAAAGACTGACTGCGCTCATCGTAGATACAATTATGATGTCGCGCATGTCCTGGCGTATCCAGAAAAAGCAAAGTACGGCCATTCAAGTCAATCAGGCTTTCATCGGTCGCTTCGATAATCCGTTGCGAATCTATTGGACCGATTTCTCCATAAACACGCCGGAATTCGGTCTCTCCGTAAACTTCCATTGCCCCCGCTACCAGTCTCGCTGGATTGATCATGTGACCTGCTCCACGTGGATGCACGACCAGCTTGGCATTGGGAAAAACACGCATACATTCACTCGCACCACCAGCGTGATCGAGATGGATATGGGTCAGGATGACATAAACCACATCGTCCACAGCAATGTTTTTTTGCTGCAGTGCGTCCAGAACACCTGGAATGGAAGAATTGGTACCAGTATCAATCAACGCTGCCCTGCCGTTTTCTACCAGCAAATGTATGGCTGCGCGCTTGGGGCGATGAAATTGTGCATCAATGGCACTGATACCGTGTTCATAATCAGTAACAAGTGAAATGGTCATGGCTTCAAATTCGTTAATCAACATATGGGTTTATTCTAAATCAGCCTGCGTTTTTCTTGAGCTGTTCCAGTACGGCCGGATTTTCCAGAGTCGAAATGTCTTGAGTAATCTCTTCGCCTCTGGCAAGAGTACGGAGCAATCGTCGCATGATTTTACCAGATCGCGTTTTGGGCAAATTTTCTCCGAAACGAATCTCTTCCGGTTTGGCAATAGGGCCAATTTCTTTTGCCACCCAGTCACGCAACAGATTGATCATTTCGGTCACGGTATCTCCTGTTGGATAGGCTCCTTTGAGTACCACAAATGCAACCACAGCTTCTCCTTTGATGGCATGAGGTTTGCCCACTACTGCGGCTTCTGCCACACTTGGATGAGCCACCAGTGCCGATTCGATTTCCATTGTACCCAAACGATGTCCAGACACATTCAGTACATCATCGATCCGCCCCATGATCCAGAAATACCCATCCTTGTCCCGGTATGCGGAATCTCCAGCAAGATAATACTGGCCATTTCCGATATCCTTTGGGAAATAGGTATTGCGGAAACGATCAGGATCGCCCCAGAGCGTTCTGAGCTGAGATGGGAAAGGCTTTTTGATCACCAGAAAACCACCCTTACCCTGCTCAACATCATGACCGGCCTCGTCGACAATGGCTGCAACTATTCCAGGTAATGGCATGGTGCATGAACCAGGTTTGAGCGGAAATGCACCTGGTATCGGAGCAATCATGTGCGAACCGGTTTCGGTTTGCCACCAGGTATCCACAATGGGACATCGCGATTGACCTACTTTTTCGTAAAACCACATCCAGGCTTCGGGATTGATGGGTTCACCAACCGATCCCAATAATCGCAGGGATGACAAATCATACCGTGCAGGTAAATCCGCTCCTAATTTGATTAACGAACGAATTGCCGTGGGCGCTGTATAAAATGTCGTTACCCGGTGTTTTTGTATGATTTCCCAGAAACGACCCGGTGTAGGATAAGTTGGAATTCCCTCAAAAATGACTTGCGTTGCCCCCATGGCAAGCGGCCCATAAGCAACATAGCTATGGCCGGTAATCCAACCCACATCAGCCGTGCACCAAAATATATCCGACGAATGATAATCAAAAATCCATTGCATACTTAGCTTGGCGCCAAGTAGATAACCACCACTGGAATGCTGCACTCCCTTGGGTTTTCCAGTGGATCCGGATGTATACAAGGTAAACAGCGGATGCTCCGAACTCACCCATTCAGGTTCACAATCCACGCTCTGCTGTTGGACAATCTCATGCCACCAGACATCGCGATCCGAATTGAAAGACACTGCGGCACCCGTTCTCCGGTAAACAATGACATGCTTAACCGAATCAGTATCCCCCATATTCAAAGCCTGATCGACAGTGTCTTTAAGCGGATTGTGTTTACTCCCTCTAACCTGCTCATCCGCAGTGATAATCGCAACAGCGCCGGCATCGACAATGCGCTCATGCAGGCTCTTGGCTGAAAAACCACCAAAAACCACAGAATGAATAGCTCCAATCCGAGCACAGGCCTGCATTGCAACAACAGCCTCCGTTCGCATTGGCATATAGATAATGACCCGGTCGCCCTTTGTGATATTCTGATTTTTCAGAGCATTCGCGAATTGACAAACTTGCCGATGCAGTTCTTCATAAGTTGTTTTGGTAACTTCACCCGAATCCGACTCGAAGATGATGGCAACTTTATCGGCTTGTGTTGATAAGTGCCTGTCAAGGCAATTGTAGGAGACGTTCAATACGCCATCACTGAACCATTTGTAAAAAGGTGGTTCATGATTGTCAAGAATACTGGTAAAGGGCTGATGCCAAATAATGTGATTTCGTGCCTGTTTTGCCCAGAAACCCAAATAGTCTTGTTCCGCTTCCTTACATAAAACTTGATATGTTTTGATATCAGGTATATTGGCTCTTTGAGAAAAATCTGACGATGGCTGGAATACCCTCGTTTCATTCAATACCGATTCTATGGTAGTCATATCGTTTTTTTCTCCAAACAAACGTACAAGTGCAGTAGTTGATTTCAGATTTGCGCAGTGATTGTATCATTGCGATCAGAGTAGACAGTCACAGTTTATCAGTTGATGTTATGAAGGAATCCGAAATACAGTTCGCCGTACGCAATCAATAAATTTATAAAAACATTTAACAATCATATTATTATAAAAAGAACATTCAATCTCTGATCAACTTGATGTTTTATATTTTATAAACTTTTGTTAAAATGCTCGCGTTGGAGTGATGGGCTTTGTAGCCCATTTTTTATTTGTGGCGGAGCTATGACACTGGAACAATTGATCGAATCCACTCTCGAAGGCATGGGTTATGAGTTGGTTGAAATTGAGCAACAGGCCCGCAACAGATTACTCCGGATTTTTGTTGATAAAGTGGGTGGCATCGATATTGATGACTGCGTAACCATCAGTAACCACCTGAGTCGACTGTTTGCAGTCGAAAACATTGATTATGGACGATTGGAAGTATCATCACCGGGTCTGGACAGACCTCTGAGAAAAGCAGCCGATTTTCAACGTTTCAAAGGAGAAACCATCAAATTGAAACTGCGGATTCCGGTTCAAGGGCAAAGAAATTTTGTTGGCGTGTTGCACGGTATCGATAATGGCATAATAAAAATCGAAATCGAAGATAAGTTGTTAGACTTTGAATTAAGTAATCTTGGAAGAGCTCGTCTGGTTCCAAAATTATAGATTTTGAAAAAGTGACTGGAGGACTATGAGCCGCGAAATTTTACTTTTGGTTGATGCACTGGCACGTGAAAAAGCTGTGGAAAAAGAAATCGTTTTTACGGCACTTGAGCTTGCACTGGCCTCTGCCACCAAAAAACGCTTTCAAGAAGATATTGATTTGTATGTGACGATTGATAGGGTAACAGGCGCTTATCAGTCTTTCCGGCGTTGGCTGGTAGTGGATGACGAAGCGGTCGAGGATTCGGTCCGTCAAATTGCACTCAGTGACGCGGTGACAACACATGCACAAGCCCAGGTCGGTGAATATATCGAAGAACCGCTGGAATCCATTGAATTTGGTCGAATCGGTGCGCAAGCTGCTAAACAGGTTATTTTCCAGAAAATCAGAGATGCCGAACGTGAACAAACGCTCAATGACTTTCTTGATCGTGGTGATTTCTTGGTAACCGGAACCATCAAACGGATCGAGCGCGGCAATGCCATTATCGAATCAGGCAAAATTGAGGCCGAATTGCCTCGTGACCAGATGATTCCCAAGGAAAACCTGCGTGTCGGTGACCGTGTTCGTGCCTATCTCTACAAGGTTGACCGCTCTTCCAGAGGCCCTCAACTCAAGCTGTCTCGTATTTCACCCGATTTCTTGATGAAATTATTTGAACTGGAAGTTCCGGAAATTGAAGAGGGCTTGCTGGAAATCAAGGTTGCTGCCAGGGATCCGGGTTCTCGCGCCAAGATTGCTGTAAAATCCAATGATCAGCGAATCGATCCCATTGGAACCTGTGTAGGCATGCGCGGCTCCCGAGTTCAATCGGTTATCAGTGAATTAGCTGGCGAACGTGTAGATATCGTGCTATGGTCGGATGATCCTGCAACTTTCATCATTAATGCCCTGGCTCCTGCTGAAATCAGCAGCATCATGGTGGATGAAGAAAGGCATAGCATGGATATCGTGGTTGATGATGAAAACCTGGCACAAGCCATAGGCCGCGGTGGACAGAATGTTCGACTGGCTTCTGAATTAACAGGCTGGGCCCTTAACATCATGACTGTGGAGGAATCCAAGGTCAAGCATGAAAAGGAAACTTCACAGCTTTTCCAGCTTTTCATGAACAAACTGGATGTGGACGAAGAGATCGCTGAAATCCTGGTGCAAGAGGGTTTTTCCACGCTCGAGGAAGTAGCCTATGTTCCCATCAATGAGATGCTCGACATCGAATCGCTGGATGAAGATACCGTGACCGAAATACGGAACCGAGCTAGAAATGTTCTTTTGACCGATGCCATTGCCAAGGAAGAAAAAGTGGAGCATGTTGCAGAAGGTCTGCTGGCTCTGGAAGGTATGGATATCGACATCGTTCGCGAATTAGCCGCTAAGGGTATCAATACGCAATCGGATCTGGCTGATCTGGCCACCGATGATCTGGTCGAGATGACAGGGATCGACGTAGAACGTGCCAATCGATTGATAATGAAGGCTCGCGAACCTTGGTTTGACTAATAAGTCTTTAGGCGGTTGATAATGATTGTAGGGCTGTTTGGTGTTTTGATTGTTGAAAGGTTATAAATGGCACAAATGAGTGTTGCACAATTTGCTAATGAACTGGGTCTGTTGCCGGCTGTTTTGCTGGAACAGCTTCAGGCTGCCGGCGTGAAAAAAATCTTGGTGGAAGACAATCTGACCGAGCAGGATAAAGCCCAATTATTGGAATATCTCAGAAAAACCCATGGTGCCGCTGACAATAAAAGTAAAGTAACGCTTACCCGGCGTCAGACATCAGAAATCCGCAAAGCTGATAGTTCGGGGCGTGCCCGAACCATTCAGGTGGAAGTCAGGAAGAAACGTGTTTTCACCAAACCTTTGGCGAATGAATCCGAACCCGACTCCACTGAACAAAAAACACAGGAGATGCCACCTACTCCAGCCAAAGCTTCGATCATAGACGACGCGCAAATTGCAATTCGCAATGAAGAAGCCCGGAAACAGGCCGAACTGATCGCTCGTCAAACCGAAGAGCTGCGACAAAAAAGAGCGCGCAAGAATCTTGAGCAGACCGAGACTTCAAAAAAAGAAGATCTGGATTCTTCTAAAACTGAAGCACCTGAAAAAGCAGTTTCAGCAGTACCTGTAACGGGCAAAGCGGGCCTGCAACCTGCTTCATCATCGTCATCCACAGAGACCGTTGCGGAAACCAAAACCAAAAACCAAACCGATGCTTCTCCGAACCTGGGAGAAGGCACATTACATAAGCCCGCTGCAAAACCGGAAGACAAATCCGATAAGAAAAAGAAACAGGTAAAACAGCAAGTCATCTGGAAGGATGAGAGTACCAAAAAGCGTGGTGTCAAGACACATGGCGATCTTTCCAATTCGCAAGGGTGGCGTACATCCCGTCGCGAAAAACATAATAAGCCTGCACATCAGGAAGAGCAGAATTTACATGGTTTCTCAGCACCGACAGAGCCTATCGTGCGGGAAATTACCATTCCTGAAACCATATCGGTCGGTGCATTGGCACAAAAAATGTCGGTCAAGGCTGCCGATGCCATCAAAGTACTGATGAAAATGGGCAGCATGGTGACGATCAACCAAATGCTCGATCAGGACACGGCCATGATCGTTGTCGAGGAAATGGGGCATATCGCCAAATATGCTGAAATCGACAACCCGGAAGCGTTACTTGCCGATAACGAAGCGGCAGGTGCTGAAGCAGAATTGGTTCCGCGCGCACCGGTGGTTACAGTCATGGGACACGTCGATCATGGTAAGACATCCTTGCTGGATTATATTCGCCGAACTCGCGTCGCTGGAGGTGAAGCCGGCGGTATTACGCAGCATATCGGCGCCTATCATGTTGAAACCGATCACGGCATGATCACATTCCTGGATACTCCTGGTCATGAGGCTTTTACAGCCATGCGGGCTCGCGGTACCAGAATCACCGATATCGTGGTACTGGTTGTTGCGGCTGATGATGGTGTCATGCCACAGACAATCGAAGCAATCCATCATGCCAAGGCAGCCAAGATCCCCATTATTGTAGCCGTCAATAAAATCGATAAGCCCGAAGCCAATATCGAGCGCATACGACACGAATTGATTGCACATCAGGTGGTTCCCGAAGACTGGGGTGGCGACACCATGTTTGTGCAGGTATCGGCAAAAACGGGGCAAGGTATTGATTCCTTGCTTGAAAGTATCCTGTTGCAAGCAGAGGTGCTTGAACTCACCGCACCGGATCACCCAACCAAAGGTGTGGTCATCGAGTCGCGCCTGGATAAGGGTCGCGGTCCGGTCGCAACCATTCTGGTGCAGTCCGGCATGCTGAAACGCGGCGATGTGCTGCTTGCCGGCGCGGTATTTGGCAAGGTACGCGCCATGAACGATGAAAATGGCAAAAATATCAAGCAGGCCGGCACATCCATCCCGGTTGAGATTCAAGGGTTATCCGAAGTACCGGAAGCCGGTGAGACAGTTTTTGTGCTCGATGATGAACGCAAAGCCCGCGAAATCGCCTTGTTCCGACAAGGCAAGTATCGCGATGTCAAACTGGCCAAACAGCAAGCGGCCAAACTCGAAAATGTTTTTGATCAGCAGGAAGATGTCAAGATTCTTTCCCTGATTATCAAGGCTGACGTTCAGGGATCTTGTGAAGCGTTGGCTTATGCGCTGCAAAAACTCTCCACTGACGAAGTCAAGGTCAACATCATTCACAGCGGCGTAGGCGCGATCATCGAATCAGACATCAATCTGTCACTGGCTTCCAAAGCCGTAGTGCTCGGCTTCAATGTTCGCGCGGATGCAGGGGCACGCAAATTGATCGCGTCAACGGGTGTCGAGGTGCGTTACTACAACATCATTTATGAAGCCGTAGATGAAATCAAGGCTGCGTTATCCGGTTTAATGTCACCCGAACGCAAGGAGAATATCACCGGCTTGATCGACGTACGTGAAATTTACCGAATTCCCAAGGTGGGTACCGTGGCTGGCTGTTATGTCCTTGATGGCATCGTAAAACGAAATTCTTCCATTCGGGTATTGCGCGATGGCTTGGTGATTCACAGCTGCGAACTGGATTCCTTGAAGCGATTCAAGGATGACGTCAAGGAAGTTCGGGAAGGGTTCGAATGTGGATTGTCATTGAAAAATTTCAACGACGTGCAAGTTGGCGATCAACTGGAAGTATATGAAATCGTGGAAACAGCCCGATTCCTGTAACTTCATACTCAGATACTGGTCGATCTCATGCCTAAAAACTTCTCTCGCACACTTCGCATCGCGGACCAGATTCAACGGGAATTGGCTGATCTCCTGCAGCATGAAATCAAGGATCCCAGAGTGGGTCACGTTACCATTACAGCCGTTGAAGTGGCTCGCGATTACAGTTTTGCCAAGGTCTTTTATACCACGCTGGCCAATTCGAATGACCGTTTTCTGGTTGAAAACGGATTGGAGCATGCCAAAGGCTTTCTGCGTTCCAATCTATCACACCGCATGAAATTGCGGGTTACGCCGCAACTGCAATTCGTTTACGACGAATCGATCGAGCGTGGCGCACATCTGTCCAAACTCATTGAAGATGCGATTGCGCAGGACAAACTGACTCACCACCCCGATTCTGATCATTGAGTCATGCATGGCAGCTCTACTTCACATTCTCTAATCCAGTCCAGGTCCAAGAAACAAAACATCAGCGGTATTTTATTGCTGGACAAGCCACAAGGCATTTCATCCAACAAAGCCGTGCAAATCACCAAACATCTTTTCACAGCCACCCGATGCGGTCATACCGGTACACTTGATCCGATGGCCAGTGGATTGCTGCCCTTGTGTTTGGGAGAAGCCACCAAGTTTTCATCGGTGATGCTGGGTGCCAACAAAAGCTATGAAGCCACGCTGAAGCTGGGCTATACCAGCACAACTGGAGATAGTGAAGGAGAAATTACCCGACTGGATACGGGCAATGTGCAACCGGATTGGCAATATTGTGAACACATACTCAAACAATTCCTGGGTGCGATCACACAAACACCACCGATGCACAGTGCCCTGAAATATCAAGGTAAACCTCTGTATGTCTATGCGCGTCAAGGCAAGACGATTGATCGCCCTACCCGCACTGTCACCATCTATGACTTGCAGATTCAAGCATTTCAGACCGACACACTGCAATTGAAAATTCGCTGCAGTACAGGCACCTATATCCGGACATTGGCTGAGGACATTGGTAAAGCACTCGGTGTGGGGGGCGCTTACCTGACACAATTGCGACGCACTGAAGTAGATCGTTACGATCTGTCGCAGGCACAATCTCTGGCAAACCTGAAAACACTATCAGCACAGGATCTCAAGAGCCTGCTATTGCCCGTTGATCATCTTCTGGAGCAATTTCCCCCGGTACATCTCGATGAGTCTGCGGCATCACGGATTAGCCAGGGTCAAATCATACCGTGTCCTGACACCACCACTACTGCCCTGCCAGCTGAAAGTTTCATACGCCTGTATCGTCACCCGCAGCAATTCATTGGGTTAGGAAAAATAACCGACCAGCAGACCATCATGGCAAAACGCCTGTTGGTCCAGCAGCTTACAGAATAGTTACTCGCAAACGGCAACCTCACCTGTTACTGCGCCCGGAAAATAAAATAAACCGCAGCCACCATGCATAAAACCGCCTACAAATAATCCAGTTTTAGCGGTTCCTTCAGATACAGCAGCGCAAAGGGAATAAAAACGGGTCAGGGTAATGACTTCCTGCAGAATCTTGAGTTGTGCAACCGATAAAACCGTATAGCCGATCCGGTTCGCCGGCACCTGCGGCAGGTATTCGAAACAAGCAATTCCCCAACTGATCAGCGCAGCGATCATCCAGGGCTTATGGCCCAGCTCCTTCAAATGCGCATACCAGGTAAAAGTCATGGACACATTGCTCAATATCAGCATGCTGATGGTGAGTCCGATTTCACGCATGTTCAAATGATCTAACGAGTCAGATTCCCAGATCCTGCCACATCGCATCCACCCGTTGCTGGATTGCTGCGTCCATGCTGATCGGCTTGCCCCACTCCCGAGTGGTTTCACCCGGGAATTTGTTGGTTGCATCCAGCCCCATCTTGCCACCTAGTCCGGAAACCGGGCTGGCAAAATCGAGATAATCAATTGGCGTATGCTCAACCAGAAGTGTGTCGCGCACCGGATCGACCCGGGTGGTAATGGCCCAGATGACTTCCTTCCAGTCACGCACGTTGATATCGTCATCGGTGACAATGATGAACTTGGTATACATGAACTGGCGGAGAAAACTCCAGATTCCGAACATGACACGTTTGCTATGGCCAGCATACTGTTTTTTCATGCTGACAACCGCCATGCGATAGGAGCATCCCTCGGGAGGCAAATAGAAATCGACGATTTCAGGAAACTGCTTCTGCAGCAGAGGCACGAACACTTCATTCAGTGCCACACCCAGTATCGCCGGTTCATCCGGCGGCTTGCCAGTATAAGTGGAATGGTAAATCGGATTGCGTCGCATGGTGATGCGATCGATGGTAAACACTGGAAAAACTTCCTGCTCATTGTAGTAGCCAGTATGGTCGCCATAGGGACCTTCCAGTGCCGTTTCTCCCGCATGAATGGCACCTTCGAGCACGATTTCCGCGCTTGCCGGAACTTGCAGATCATTGCCGATACACTTCACCACTTCGGTCTTGGCACCACGCAGCAGACCTGCAAACTGATATTCGCTCAAAGAATCCGGTACTGGGGTAACCGCTCCCAGGATCGTTGCCGGATCGGCACCCAAGGCTACAGCCAATGGGTAGGACTTTCCCGGATGCAGCAGGCCGAATTCCCGGAAGTCCAGCGCTCCACCGCGATGAGCTAGCCAGCGCATGATGACCTTGTTGCGTGCGATAACCTGTTGCCGGTATATGCCCAGATTCTGCCGGGTCTTGTTCGGTCCGCGCGTGACGGTCAGTCCCCAGGTAATCAAAGGCGCTACATCGCCCGGCCAGCAAGTCTGGATTGGGATGCGGCTCAAATCGACATCATTGCCTTCCCAAACGATTTCCTGACAGGGTGCGCTGCTCAGTTCCTTGGGCGCCATGTTCAGAACCTGTTTCAGCACGGGCAACTTGTCCCACGCATCCTTGAGGCCCTTTGGGGGATCGGGTTCTTTCAGATAAGCCAGTAACCGGCCGACCTCACGCAATGCTTCGACAGACTGTTGTCCCATTCCCAATGCAACACGCTGCGGCGTTCCAAACAGATTACCCAGCACCGGCATGTCATGTCCCTTCGGATGCTCGAATAAAACCGCCGGACCTTGTTGTTTCAAAATACGATCGCAGATTTCGGTCATTTCCAGCACCGGATCGACTTCCATCCGGATGCGTTTGAGTTCGCCCATCGCTTCGAGCTGTGCAATGAAATCGCGTAAATCCTTGTATTGCATCATTCAGACCTTCACTGAGGGAAAATGAGAAAATCCAGCGCAATACCCGCAAATACAACCATCCCCACCCAGTTGTTATGCAGGAACGCCTTGAAACACAACGCCCGTTCATGATCGCGGATCAATGCAAACTGATAGCCGATCAGCCCAGTTGCTGCAATCAGACCTGCGTAATAAGCCAGATGCATCTGTTGCCATTGTCCGATGACGGCCATCAGCATGAGGAAGCAGGCATGACAGACCATGACGCCCAGCACATCATACCGACCGAACGTGATCGCCGAAGTCTTGATGCCGATCTTCAGATCATCCGGTTTGTCGACCATTGCATACGCCGTATCATAGGCCACGACCCAGAACAGATTAGCCAGCATGAGTACCCAGACAATGCTTGGCAGACTGTCGGTTTGTGCCGCAAAGGCCATGGGAATACCAAAACTGAAAGCAATGCCCAGATACGCCTGCGGCATAGCAAAGAACCGTTTAGTAAAGGGATAGGATGCAGCCAGAAAAAGCGCCGGCACCGACAGCATGATGGTCAACTGATTCAGTGGCAGGATCAGGATAAATGCCAGCAGGCTCAATCCTGCCGCAAGCAGCAGTGCTTCTTTCGGGTGTACACGTCCGGTTGCCATGGGTCGTTGCCGGGTACGTTCGACACGGGGATCGATTTCGCGATCCGCATAATCGTTGATCACACAACCCGCCGATCGCATCAGTATGGTACCCAGAACAAAAATGACCAGAATAGACCAATCCGGTATCCCACGAGCAGCAAACCATAGTCCCCACAGCATCGGCCACAGCAGCAGCAAAATGCCTATGGGTTTATCGAGACGCATCAATTGGGCGTAAGTATGTATTCTTTGGGTAAAACTCATAGTGGTAAATCCAGAATAGCTGGTAAAAAAACTTCGGTCACAAGGATTGACTGACCATGTAACGTGAACAGAGATCGGCGTGCCCACAGGTGCTTCGGTTTCATCGACAAACGGGCGCAGGCACGATCGAACAGACAATGTCCGTCTCCCACTTTCTTGAATTCCAGTGGCGTGCGCTGGATTCTGGGGTTGGTGAACAATACTGTTCCCAGCGACTTGTTTCCAAGACCGCTCAATCCTCTCCAGGCGCCGCGCAGATTTTTGTGCGCCACTACGGAATGGGCAAATACCACGGGTATCTCGCCGCAATACAAGAACACTTCCCGTACCAGTGCCAGCTCGTTGGCGCGCAACTCCATCATCATGGATTCATCCTCGTAGACGCGACTGAGCGACTGAAACACCCGTTGAACCCGGAAATGCGCACATCGGTCCTGTATTCTGCGGGTCAATGAACCGCGATCCTGCAACCACACGCGCTGTCGGTACGAAACGGATGACAAGGCAGAGTGCCAAGCCAGTGGGTGCGCCTGGTTCATTGTAAAATCATAATCAGATTAAATTGGATACCGCGGAAGATTTGCCTGTTCATACCGAATAACTCTACGATTGAATCTGCCGGATTATACCGTAGTCTTCAATTCGGGCGGCACCCATACACCGTTCCATTCTCATACCCGTAAATATTCCAGTTTGCTTCCCAGCCAGCGATCAACATGACGCTGTGCCAACTGTGGATAATGATCGAGCATCTCTCCTGCGACAGCCTGGGCCGCGGCAAGCAACTCGTCATCCTGCTCGATATCGGCAAAGCGCAGCATGGGCACGCCGCTTTGCCGGGCGCCCAGAAATTCCCCGGGGCCGCGCAAGTGCAAATCCTGCCGGGCAATTTCGAAACCATCACTGTGCTCAAAAATGATTTTGAGACGCTGGCGCGCAATCTTCGACAAAGGTTGCTGAAACAGCAGAATACATACACTGGCTTCAGAACCACGCCCCACCCTACCCCGCAATTGATGCAATTGCGACAACCCCATGCGCTCGGCATTTTCGATGATCATCAACGAAGCATTCGGTACATCGACACCCACCTCGATGACGGTCGTCGCCACCAGCAACTGGATCTGGCCCTGTTTGAACGCCGTCATCACATCGGCTTTCTCTTGTGCAGACAAGCGCCCATGCACCAGACCAACCGAGAGCTCTCCGAATACGGCTTGCAGATTTTGATGGGTTTCTACAGCGGTTTGCAGTTGCAGCGTCTCCGATTCCTCGATCAGCGGACACACCCAGTACACCTGTTTGCCTTGCTCACAGGCTTGCTGAATACGCACAATCACTTCGTCCCTGCGGGTATCGGCGACCAGCTTGGTTACAACCGGCGATCTGCCCGGCGGTAGCGCGTCGATCACCGAGACATCCAGATCGGCAAAATAACTCATCGACAAGGTACGTGGAATGGGCGTGGCGCTCATCATCAACTGGTGTGGCACGCATTCCGATTCGCCTTTCATGCGCAACGCCAGGCGCTGATGCACGCCAAAACGGTGCTGCTCATCGATGATCACCAGCCCCAATTGCTGAAATCTCACTTGCCCCTGAAACAGGGCATGTGTACCAACCACCAGTTGCGCCGCACCCAACACCATTTCATCTAGGACCGCTTGCCGCTGTTTTTTCTTTTGACTTCCCGACAGCCAGACCACCCGTATCGATAGCGCTGCAAACCAGGTCGATAGTTTTTCAAAATGCTGTTCAGCAAGGATTTCAGTCGGTGCCATGATAGCCGCCTGAAAGCCATTCTCGATGGCTTGCAGGGCCGCCAGTGCAGCCACGATGGTTTTGCCGCTACCGACATCGCCCTGCAGCAGACGTTGCATCGGATGCGGATTCGCCAGATCGCGGCTGATCTCGGCATTGACCCTGATCTGCGCCGCCGTCAATTGAAAGCCCAGTTGATCAAGCAGTTTCGCGGTCAGCATTTGTCGTGCGGCCAGAACCGGGGCAACACGACTGCGGCGTTGCCGGTAATGCAAACGCATCGACAATTGCTGCGCCAGCAATTCGTCGAACTTGATGCGTCGCCATGCTGGATGGGTACGTTCTAGCAGCGCCTGCATCGGTGCATCGGGTGGTGGAAGGTGCAGGTACTGAATACTTTGTTTGAAAGGAAACAACTGATATTGGTGAATCAAATCATTGGGCAAGGTCTCACTAAGTTGAGAGCTATACTGCGCATCCTGTAGCAATTGTGCAATCAGTTTACGCAAGGCTTTCTGGGATAAGCCAGATGTCGTGGGATAGACAGGTGTCAAGGTTTCAGCCAGTGCATCGCCCTGACTGACCAGGCGGCATTGCGGATGTACCATTTCGGTCCCCCAATATCCCTGACGAATCTCACCCAGTAATCGAACACGCTGCCCAACAGCAAAGGTCTTGATCTGACTGGCATAAAAATGCACAAAGCGCATGTTCAAAGCACCGCTGCTGTCCTCAACCTGGCACACCCACTGCCGGCGAGGCTGCAGGATGACTTCATTGCGGGTGATGATACCTTCGACCTGAACAGTTTGACCGGAAAGGGCGTCGGTGATCGCAAACAAATGCGTTTCATCTTCGTACCGGATCGGCAAGTGCAACAGCAAGTCCAGTTCGGTCTGGATACCCAATCGTAACAATTTTTCCCGGATTACCGGGCTGACATTCATACCTGCGTGAAAAACCTGAACTGGGTAATTATCCCTGAACGACCATCACGGCATCCATTTCCACCAATGCACCCCTTGGCAGCGCTTTGACACCAATGGCGGCCCGTGCCGGATAGGGCTGTGAAAAGTGTGTGGCCATGATATCGTTGACCAGGGCAAAATGATCCAAGTCGGTCAGAAAGATATTCAGCTTGACCACATCATTCAAGCTGCCGCCGCTGGCTACCGCCACGGCTTTCAGATTCGCAAAAACCTGCTGGATCTGGCCTTCAATACCCTCTGCCATTTGCATGGAAGCCGGATTTAATCCGATCTGACCGGATAAATAAACCGTATCTCCACCCTTGACACGAATGGCCTGGGAATAGGTCCCAATAGCTTGAGGTGCGTCGGCAGTGTGGATGATCTGTTTTGTCATTTTGACTCCTGGTGTAATGAATTCGAAAATTTTTGTTATATTTGGCAATCGCGATCAGCTTCAAATGCACTATCACTGACTGCTGCGATGTGCATTGTCGCATACCAACAGGATAGTATTTTAATTTAACTCTAAACGATGTTCTTCTCGGCTCATGCAAAAACTGATCATTCAAGGTGGTGTGCCACTCAATGGCGAAGTAATCATATCTGGGGCAAAGAATGCGGCACTGCCCCTGCTGTGTGCGGCGCTATTAACCAAAGAAACGCTCAAGATCACTAATGTTCCTGCCTTGCAGGATATCAACACCATGCTGGCGCTGCTGCGGCAAATGGGAACACGCGTCGATGCCACGCCACCAATGGTCGAATTATGTGCCGATTCCTTGATACATCTCGTTGCACCTTACGAGATGGTCAAGACCATGCGTGCAGCCATTCTGGTGCTGGGACCACTACTGGCTCGTGCCGGGGAAGCCAATATCTCCCTGCCGGGAGGGTGTGCCATCGGATTGCGTCCCGTCGATCAGCATATCAAGGGCCTGCAAGCCATGGGAGCAGAAATCAATATCAAGCATGGCTATATCCAGGCGGTTGCCAAGAAATTGCGTGGTGCACGCATCGTATTCGATCTGGTCACCGTCACCGGTACGGAAAATCTGATGATGGCGGCCACCCTGGCCGAAGGCGTTACCATACTTGAGAATGCGGCACGGGAACCGGAAATTGTTGATCTTGCACAGTGCCTGATCGCCATGGGAGCAAAAATACGCGGTGCAGGCACCGATGTCATCACCATCGAGGGGGTATCGGCATTGCATGGCGCGGAACATGCAGTCATGCCAGATCGTATCGAAACGGGTACGTTCCTGGTGGCAGCAACGGCCACGGGCGGTAACATTGAATTGAAAGCCACGCACTCGCATCTGCTTGATGCGGTACTCGACAAACTTACCGAAGCGGGTGCCAACATCACGTCGAATCAGCACTGGATCCGGCTATCGATGCAACACAAACCCAAATCTGTGAATGTACGTACTGCCCCCTACCCGGCCTTTCCTACCGACATGCAGGCACAATTCATGTCGCTGAACTGCATTGCCGATGGCACGGCCATCATTACCGAGACGATTTTTGAGAATCGCCTGATGCATGTACAGGAATTGAAGCGCATGAATGCCAATATCGAGGTGGAAGGCAATACGGCCATCATTACCGGCATTCCGCAACTGGATGGCGCCCATGTCATGGCCACCGATTTACGTGCATCGGCCAGTTTGATCATTGCCGGCCTGGTGGCCCATGGAGAAACCGTCATCGATCGCATTTACCATCTGGATCGTGGGTACGAGCGTATCGAACGGAAATTGTCGGCAATTGGCGCACAAATACGCCGTGTCAATTGAAAATGGCCTTCGACTATTCGAAGGCCATTTATAAGAATGATCGTCCGGAAGCCGGACGATCGATCTGTGCGACTCTTACAGCTTGGACAATTTGTAGCTGACGACAAGGGTAGCAATCTTCTTGTTCAACCCCATGACTGGAACGACGAGTAATTTCCGGCCATCCACATCCGATTTGACTGTAATTTTCTGCAAATTCAGAATTTCTTTAGGGAATATTTCCGTACCCTTGGTTTCTTCCAGGCGTTTGTCCGTGGAAAGCAGTAATTGACCCTCTTCACCAATCAGTACGACCCGTTCGGTATCCTTCATTCTGACGATCTCGTTCATATACTGATCGATCTGATCGAGGTTGTGACGAATCAGCTCACCGCGCACAGCCCAGGAAAGCACCTGTCCGAAACGTTCTTCCTCGCGCATGTATTGCTTGTCGGCATATTCGCGGGCCTGTTGCGTGATTAATGCACGTTCGCCATCCAGTTTTTTCGCCATGTCGGATTCAACTTTACTTACGGCTATCATCTTCCAAGCAAATAAGACAACGATGATCCCAATAAAAACACCGGCATACCAGATCGGTAACTGCATATTGGGAATTTTGGCCAGTGGTTCGAACTTCTCGCTTAAAATCGTAAACAAAGTATTGGCCTGGGATTGCTTGTTTTGATCCGTCATGGATAGCTCCTTGTTATGGGTGATAGGGGAAATTGCGAATTATCTACTAATCCCGCTCTTAGGAAAAGTATTGTGTACTGCAAGAGTAGTCTTGACTGTTGCCCGATTACTTGGATTTCCGGCCAGATGGCCGGACAGTGCTGTTCAGTTTTCAAACATGGAATGCTTAAAACTCTGCGAAGCGATAACCACAATCGACTGCACAGGCGATGATAGCAAAAATTATCTCGCTTGCATTATGTTTTATAATAAGTGTTTTTTTAACATTGAATCCGATCCACCTGTTTTTTCACCGTCCTCGAAATATTCTGAATGAAGTGAAACGGATCTGGATCGATATTCGCAATCCTTGCCATTAGGGAGAGTTTCCTTTTGAACGAAAACAATAAAACCTGGTCGGGACGATTTAACGAACCGGTTTCCGAACTAGTCAAACGTTACACTGCATCGGTGGAATTTGATCAGCGACTTGCTCAGTTCGATATACAAGGATCGCTGGCTCATGCAAACATGCTTGCAACACAGGGCATTATCAGTCACGACGATCTGACCGCAATCGAGCAAGGACTGGGCCAAATTCGCGAAGAAATCCAAAACAATGAATTTGTCTGGTCGCTTGATCTCGAGGATGTGCATCTGAATATTGAAAAGCGACTGACCTCGCTGGTTGGTGATGCCGGCAAACGACTGCACACCGGACGATCCCGCAACGATCAGGTCGCAACCGACATCCGGCTGTTTCTGCGTACCGCCATCGATGAAATTATCGGTTTGATCCAGACCATGCAAGGTGCTCTGCTCGATCTGGCACAACAACATATTCACACCATCATGCCGGGTTTTACGCATTTACAAGTCGCGCAACCAGTTTCATTCGCACATCACCTGATGGCCTATTTTGAGATGCTGAAGCGCGACATTGGTCGCCTGCGGGATTGCAGGATGCGTACCAATCAATTGCCACTGGGTGCAGCCGCCCTGGCGGGAACCAGCTATCCGATCGACCGCGAATACGTTGCACGTCTGCTGGGCTTTGATGGGGTATGCGAAAACTCCCTGGATGCGGTTTCCGATCGTGACTTTGCCATCGAGTTCAACGCCTGTGCGGCACTGATCATGACGCATTTGTCACGTTTGTCGGAAGAACTCATTTTGTGGATGACACCTGCTTTTGGTTTCATACAACTGGCTGATCGGTTCTGTACCGGCTCATCCATCATGCCACAGAAAAAAAATCCCGATGTGCCCGAGCTGGTACGTGGCAAAACCGGGCGTGTCAATGGTCATCTGATCGCACTGCTGACGCTGATGAAAGCACAACCTCTGGCGTATAACAAGGATAACCAGGAAGACAAGGAACCACTTTTTGATACCGTGGATACCGTTATTGACACCTTGCGCATATACACAGACATGCTGTCCGGCATTCAGGTCAATGCACAGAACATGCGGCGCTCGGCTTTGCACGGACATGCCACGGCAACCGATCTGGCCGATTATTTGGTCAAAAAAGGCATTCCTTTTCGCGATGCGCACGAGATCGTGGCGAAGACCGTACAGCATGCTGAACACAAGCAATGCGAGCTCAGTGAACTGGACTTGTATGACCTGCAACAATTCTCCGCTGAGGTCGCTTCCGATATCTTTGACTTCCTGACACTGGAAGGTTCGATGCTGAGCCGCAATCACACAGGAGGTACTGCACCGGAACAGGTTCAGGCAGCCATTCAGAGGGCCAGAATGTGGTTGGCCAACCCCTGACACATTTCACACGATCATTTCCTTTTCGATGAATTCCTGGCCAGCTATCGGTGACCAAATCAGTGCGACAACCGGCAACCCTTTCATCATCCGGGAAGCCCATGCAGTTGGTGGCGGCTGCATCAATGAAACCGTATGGATCACCGATGGCCAGCAGCGGTATTTTGTTAAACTGAACGTACCCGATGGCATCGCCATGTTTGAAGCCGAAGCTGATGGATTGATGGAAATCCATCGTACCCAAACGATCCGGGTGCCACTGCCCATCTGTTATGGGCACGATAAGAAGTCAGCATGGCTGGTGCTCGAATATTTGCATCTGCGTTCAGGTCGCCCGGCCAGCTCATCCAAACTGGGCGTTCAACTAGCCGCCATGCATCGCGTAACAGCGCCACAATTCGGCTGGAACCGGCACAATACCATCGGCCAGACACCACAAATCAACACGTATACAACCAACTGGACAGACTTCTGGCGCACATATCGCTTGGGATATCAGCTCGATCTGGCCGGAAAAAACGGTCATCTTGGCAAATTGCAAAAACTGGGCGAACAACTGCTCGTCAATCTGGATTCATTTCTTGCCGGAGCTACGCCTCGGCCGTCACTGCTGCACGGTGATCTCTGGAGCGGGAATCATGCCTTTGATAATGGTGGTAAACCCGTTCTATTCGATCCAGCCGTATACTATGGCGACCGTGAAACGGACATTGCCATGACCGAGCTTTTCGGTGGTTTTTCCAGTGATTTTTATTCTGCATACCAACATGAATATCCCCTGGATTCGGGTTATAATGTGCGCAAGTTGATCTATAATCTGTATCACATCCTGAATCACTTGAATCTTTTTGGAAGCAGTTACCGCCAGCAGGCCGAGCATATACTCGGTACACTGCTTGCAGAAATTCATTGATATAATTGCGGATAGGATTGTCCCCACAAATCAAATGTAATACAAAAACAGTCGTTTTTTCGCTAGATCTTTCTAGTTATTTTATTTATTTATGACCAAATATGTTTTTGTAACTGGCGGCGTAGTTTCCTCCCTCGGCAAGGGCATTGCCGCTGCATCCTTGGCTGCTTTGCTGGAGACCCGCGGACTCAAAGTGACAATGCTCAAACTGGACCCCTATATCAACGTCGATCCAGGAACCATGAGTCCCTTTCAACACGGCGAAGTGTTCGTCACGGAGGATGGCGCTGAAACCGACCTTGATCTCGGTCACTACGAGCGCTTTATCAGCACACGCATGACCCGGCACAATAACTTTACTACCGGGCAGATCTATGAGAGTGTCATTCGCAAGGAAAGACGCGGAGACTATCTTGGCGGTACGGTGCAGGTCATCCCGCATATCACTGATGAAATCAAGCGATACATACAGGCAGGTGTCGGTAATGCCCAGATCGCTATTATCGAGATTGGCGGCACTGTCGGCGATATCGAATCGCTACCTTTTCTCGAAGCGATCCGCCAGATGGCGGTACAGCACCCGCGTAACGATACCTGTTTCATCCATCTCACTCTATTGCCCTACATCGGTTCGGCAGGTGAACTCAAAACCAAACCCACACAGCATTCCGTGAAGGAATTACGTGAAATCGGCATTCAGCCGGATGTATTGCTGTGTCGTTCCGATCGCGAAGTACCGAAGGAAGAACGGCGCAAAATCGCCTTGTTTACCAATGTCTGCGAAGAAGCCGTCATATCGGCCATCGATGTCGATAGCATCTATAAAATACCGGCCTTGCTGCATGAACAGATGCTGGATGAAATCATCTGTCACAAACTGAACATACTCGCAAAACCCGCTGACCTCAGTGTGTGGAAAAAACTTGTGCATGCTCTGGAGTATCCCAAATATACGGTCACGATTGCCATTGTCGGCAAGTATGTCGATTTGACGGAATCGTATAAATCGTTATCCGAAGCACTTGTTCATGCTGGCATTCATACCAGCAGTCAAATCAGGATTCACTATATCGACTCCGAGAGCATCGAAAAGGATGGAACAGGCTGCCTCCAACATATGGATGCCATACTGGTGCCGGGTGGTTTTGGCAAGCGCGGTGTCGAAGGCAAAATCATGGCCATTCACTATGCCCGTACCCATCAGATTCCTTATCTTGGAATTTGCCTGGGCATGCAGCTGGCCGTCATCGAATATGCCCGCAGCGAATGTGGACTGAAAAATGCGCATAGTACCGAATTCAATCCTGATACACCCTATCCGGTCATCGGTCTCATCACCGAGTGGCGAACCCGCGAAGGTCACCTGGAAACCCGTAACGAGAATTCCAACATTGGTGGCACGATGCGCCTCGGTGGACAGGAGTGTTTATTGCAAAAAGGTTCACTGGCCTGGAAGACCTACAACGCGGACAAGATTGTCGAGCGTCACCGTCATCGTTACGAAGTCAACAACAGCTTCATTCCTAAACTGGAAAAAGCCGGACTGCGCATGAGTGGTGTTTCCAAGGATGAGAATCTGTGTGAAATGATTGAACTGCCAGAAAACGAACATCCCTGGTTTCTGGGTTGCCAGTTTCATCCGGAATTCACCTCCACACCCCAGCGCGGTCATCCACTCTTTAGATCATACGTGCAGGCTGCGATCCGGTTCTCCAACAATCGACTGATTACTGCAGACGAGAAATTACATGCTGTGCCGATTCATTCCTAGTTGTCATGACACCGGATTGACTGAGCAGCAAAATTCCAAGAACGATCCGATCATTCAATGAATTGAACCAGATTATCAATAATAAAAACATAATATCAACACTTTACAGGGAAAATGTAGCATGAGTGCAATTGTCGATGTCATCGCGCGTGAAATTCTTGATTCACGAGGCAATCCAACCATTGAAGCCGATGTACTGCTGGAATCCGGAGTTCTGGGTCGCGCTTCGGTTCCTTCCGGCGCTTCCGTGGGAACCAAGGAAGCCGTCGAACTGCGCGATGGAGATGCACAACGGTATTCCGGTAAAGGCGTACTGCAAGCAGTCGAGCATGTCAACACCGAAATATCCGAAACCCTGATGGGGCTAGATGCTGTCGACCAGAGTTTCATTGATCAGGCACTGATTGATTTGGACGGAACGGAAAATAAATCCAGACTGGGTGCCAATGCCATTCTGGCAGTGTCGCTGGCTGTTGCCAAGGCTGCTGCGGAAGAATCCGGACTACCGCTTTATCGCTATCTGGGTGGTGCCGGCCTGATGTCCATGCCTGTTCCGCTGATGAATCTCGTCAACGGTGGAGCGCATGCCAACAACAATATCAACATGCAGGAATTCATGATCGTGCCCTTTGGCATCGCCAATTTTCGCGATGCGATCCGTTGTGGCGCAGAAGTCTTTGCGGCATTGAAAAAACTGATCCACAACAAGGGAATGTCTACCACCGTAGGCGATGAAGGAGGCTTTGCCCCCAATCTGGAAAACAATGAGGCTGCCCTGCAACTGATCGTTCAGGCTATTGATGAAGCGGGCTATCAGCCCGGCAAGGATGTGGCCATTGGAATCGACTGTGCCAGTTCGGAATTTTTCCACGATGGCAAGTATCGCTTGGCATCGGATGGATTACAATTAACTTCAGCACAATTCGTCGATTACCTGTCATCCTGGGTCGATAAGTACCCCATCATCAGCATCGAGGATGGCATGAGTGAGCATGACTGGAAAGGCTGGGAGTTATTGACCAAGAAGCTGGGCAAATCCGTGCAGCTTGTCGGTGACGATGTGTTTGTCACCAACGCCAAAATCCTACAGGAAGGCATCCAGCGCGGCATTGCCAATTCCATCCTGATCAAGGTCAACCAGATCGGTACACTAACCGAAACACTGTCGGCGATCGAAATGGCGAAGTGTGCCGGCTACACTGCCGTCATCTCACATCGCTCTGGAGAAACCGAAGACACCACCATTGCCGACATCGCAGTAGCTACCAATGCACTGCAGATCAAGACCGGTTCGCTGTCGCGTTCGGACCGTCTGGCCAAATACAACCAGTTGTTGCGTATCGAGGAAGATCTGGGCGACTCAGCAAAATACGCCGGTCGTAGAGCGTTCTATCAACTCCGATAATGAAATTTCTGACCATCCTTCTGCTTGCACTGATTGTATTGCTGCAATATCCATTGTGGCTCGGCAAAGCAAGCTGGGGCAAGGTCTGGCAAACAGAACAGGAAGTCACCTCGGCACGGGAAAACAACAACACATTACAGGAACGTAATGACAAGCTCGAAGCCGAGGTCAATGACCTGAAACAAGGGTTTGAGGCTATCGAGGAGCGTGCACGTAGCGATCTCGGCATGACCAAGCAAAACGAAGTGCTCTTCCAGATCATCAAAACCCCATCATCCCATCCCTCCTCAGCAACCAACTGATCCATTGTGTAGCGCTGGTTTACTCCATCCATGCACAACCCCAAAACTCTGTCTCTGGAACTTGCCGGTTAAAGCAATATCATATCCACGTCATTCACAATTCATTGGCATGTTTTGTGGTATCAATCTAAAACAACGCACAAGAACCGATGTACCGACTTGAAAAATGATTTCCGGAACCTATATACCTATAACTTCCCAAAAACCAAAAATTTGTTAAACACTGTGGAGTAATCGACGCATGAAAAGAATTCTACTTTTTTTGGCCACTAACCTGGCTATTGTCCTGGTATTGAGCATCACTTTACGTTTGCTGGGCGTAGAGAAAATTCTCGATGCACAGAATACTGGACTCAACATCAATTCCCTGCTGATTTTTGCAGCAGTATTCGGTTTTGGCGGTTCCTTGCTGTCCCTGATGATGTCGAAATGGACTGCCAAGCGTTTTACGGGGGCGCAGGTCATCGAGATGCCGCGTAATGCGCAAGAACACTGGTTGGTGTCAACCGTACAGCGCCAGGCCAAGGCTGCCGGGATCGGCATGCCGGAAGTAGCCATATACGATGCCCCCGACGTCAACGCCTTTGCAACGGGTATGTCCCGGAACGATGCACTGGTAGCGGTCAGTACGGGGTTGCTGCACGCAATGAGTCAGGATGAAGCGGAAGCTGTCCTGGCTCACGAAGTCAGCCACATTGCCAATGGCGACATGGTTACGCTGGCATTGATCCAGGGTGTGGTCAATACTTTCGTCATTTTCCTGTCTCGTGTGATCGGTCACACCGTTGATCGCGTCATCTTTAAAAATGAGGAAGGACATGGCCCTGCTTTCTGGATTACCAATATCATCGCCGAGATCGTGTTAGGCATACTGGCCAGCATCATCGTCATGTGGTTCAGCCGCCAGCGTGAATTCCGTGCGGATGCGGGCGGTGCCAGTCTGGCTGGCAAACAAAAAATGATTGCCGCCTTGCGACGCTTGCAAATGAACAGTGAACAAGCGCACTTGCCTGACCAGATGGCGGCGTTTGGGATTTCGGGCAAAATCGGCTCGGGGATCCAGAGCCTGTTCATGTCACACCCTCCTTTGTCGGAACGAATCGCCGCACTGGAATCGATGCATTGACATTTCTGAAACCCATTAAAAAAGCCGCATGAACGATCATGCGGCTTTTTTGTGGTGAACCCATTATTCAGATCACCATCCTTGAATGATCAATAGGATGATTCTCTTGAGAAATCTTGCCAAACATAGGGTGGATTGACCGAAGGCTTGGTCGGTATGAAGAACGTAGCTGCATCCAGCACGCCCACGAGGCTACGCCCCACCGAGTGCATGACACCCATTCCAAGCCCTATTGTCGCACCGTAAACTGGTCCTTCTTTTTGTGAAGTCAGGATAATATTCTTAGGTAATTCCATCCATCCCGTCACTGCATTGGCCGCACCGCTCACCAGTTTTTCACTGGCGCTGCTGAAATAACTGTCGGTTGATGCTGTTTGTGCGACAGTTTGTGCGGTCACCTGTGTTGATGCCATGACCGTCAGTGACAGCAGTAGAGATAATTTAACAACCATTCTTCGCATCAGAAAAACTCCTCTGTTCAGTTTAAAATTTGAATTTCCGTTCGACCATCATAACTTGATCGCATGATGAACAGGAATTCAGCAGAAGTTTACCTGTTAACAGGGAAACAAACAATTTTTGATTAAAATGACCTTTTCGCATGGCAATTCTGCCAGTTAGATAACAATCGTCGACTGCGCAGTATCATTTCAAACAGCACAAACTCGCTTCTGTTTCATACAAAAAACACAAAAAATATTACAACACCTGCACTCACGATTTTTTGTTCTAGAATGCGCTGCAAAAGCTGATGAATCCATGGTGTCACTGGTCAATCTTCATAGAGGCAGATTTATGCAGGCGAGCGCAATCATCCTACAGGTTAAACCCGAACAAACTCGATCCATTCTGAGCATCATTATCCTGCTCTGCTTTCTGCTGATGGCGCTGCAAGTCCATGCTTACGATGTTTCCATGAAACCGCTTTCGGACAAACTCAAGGTACAGTCCAGCGAACACAGATGGATCAAGCTTGGCGCCGGTTATCGTGGTACCGGAGTATGGACAGAAAATCCCAATGGAAATCTGAACGGTGGACACTATAGCAATGACAATGCCCGTATTTATCTCAACGGGCAATTCAACGAGTATTTCAAATTCGAAGTCAATACCGAATGCTTTTTTTGCAACAACACCAATTCTGGCGACAACCCGCGGATGTCGTACAACATTCTCGATGCCATTGCGAAATTCGAATATAACCGCTATTTCAATCTGTGGGGAGGACGAATGCTCGCACCCACGGAACGGGGGGAATTGAATGGTCCCTTCTATCACGCCACGCACGATGGCTTCAAGACACCCTTCTTTTCACAGGATTTCAGCACCAAATTCGGTGATGGTGGTGCCGGGCGCTATGGTCGTGACGACGGATTTACCTTCTGGGGTAGCCTGGAACCCAAAATCATCCCTGGAACACTGGGATACGCAATGGGAATTTACCGGGGCCTGGAATCGTCCAAAATCGCGGGACCCAATCCCGGCGGTACGGTATTGACAGCCGCGCGGGTCACTTACAATTTTCTCAATCCCGAGAAAAACCCCGGTTATTACACTTCCGGAACCTATTACGGCAAGGCCGGTGACATTCTGGCGCTGGCATTCGGCATGACTTACCAGAAAAATGGTGCGGGATCCTTCGCACATCGCAGCGATTTTCTGGGTTTTGTCGGTGATGCGCTGTTTGAAAAAGTGCTCCCGAACAATTGGGGCGTGTTCACGGCAAATGGCGAGTACAAACAGTTTTATGCCAACTATTCAGTAGCCGCATTCAATGACAAGGACTGTTTCTGCATGTTCGACGGTAAGTCTTGGACTGTTTCCGGTCTTTACCTGATTCCGCACAAAATCGGCATTGGCCAGTTCCAGCCCTACGGCCGCTTCACCAGCGTACAACCTAACCACAGCAGTAACCGGGAAGAAATCGAAGCCGGTGTGAACTATATCATCGACGGGTTCAATGCCCGCATTTCGGCCTACTACCAGCATGGCGATCTGCTCATGAAGGGACTGAACTACGCTCCCGGTGTTACCGGTCAGACCGCCGATGTATTCAAGATCTCCTTCCAGTTGCAAATTTGATTCAGACCAAACCGACTTACTGCTATGACATTGGTAAAAATCCCGGACAACACCAAACGGCAAACCGAATTCCCCACGGAATCGCCACATCCGCAGCACGCCACTTCGCTGTCCCATTCCAGGCAGGCTGCATCTGCAACGGTGGTTACCTTGCCGGATCACCAGCCGCTGCATGCCAGGCTAAAACTTCGTTTTGCCGCAGTTGACAAGGTCACCCGGCTGGTAGAAAGAGAGCATATTGGTCCACTACTGGTACAAAAACCACTTTATCCCGAAGGCTCCGAGATCTGTCATACGGTCATCATTCATCCTCCCGGTGGCATCGTCAGTGGTGACCAAATGGAAATCAGCACACGTATCGGTCCAGAGGCCAAAGTGCAAATTACCACACCGGGTGCGACAAAATGGTACAAATCCAAAGGGTACACGGCGCGGCAAAAAGTCAGTATCCACATCGATTCCAGTGGTGCACTGGAGTGGTTGCCGCAGGAAACCATTTTTTTCAATCATGCGGATGTCGGTATCGACCATGAGGTCAATCTGCAAGGCAATGCCATTTATGTCGGCTGTGAAATTCTGTGTTTTGGTCGCACCGCATCTGGAGAAACATTCAATAACGGACAGATCAGGCAACGTACCCGCATCAGGCGAGACGACAAGCTGATCTGGCTGGAACAGATTCGACTGCAAGGACAGAGTTTTGCCATGAAAGGACCTTTGTCGCTCGCGGGCAATACCGTATGCGCCACACTGATCATGACTGGTAGAGCCATCATTCCCGCCCGTATCGATGAGGTGCGCGAGGCGATCAAGGCAATCGAACTGAGCAACGGACATATCGGTCTGTCGCAGATGAAATCCGTCATCGTCGCCCGTTATCTGGGACAGTCCAGCGAAGCGGCCCGGCAGGCCATGCTGCAGGTATGGAGCCTGCTGCGACCGGAATTCATGGGTTGTGCAGCAACAACGCCACGTATGTGGAACACCTGATCACCCCGCATGATCAAGCACAGTCATTTTTCAGCGTTTATTTAAGAATACGATTCTACCGAGGAGAAAAAACCATGGATCTGACACCACGAGAAAAAGACAAATTACAAATCTTCACCGCCGGATTGCTGGCCGAGCGCCGCAAGGCTCGCGGCTTGCGTCTGAATTATCCGGAAGCGGTTGCACTGATTACCTGTGCTGTGCTGGAAGGTGCACGGGATGGCCGCACGGTTGCGGAACTGATGGCTGCCGGCCAGAAAGTGCTGTCCCGTGCGGATGTCATGGAAGGTGTGCCTGAAATGATTCCCGACATACAGGTGGAAGCCACTTTTCCAGATGGCACCAAGCTGGTTACCGTTCACAATCCCATCATCTAGCACAATCCAGACACAGGAGATCACCATGACCACATCCATGATTCCGGGACAGGTAATGACCGAACCGGGTGAAATCGAGCTCAATGTTGGGCGCAAAACCAAAACCCTGACTGTTTCCAATAGTGGAGACCGCCCCATTCAAATCGGATCGCATTTTCATTTCTACGAAGTCAATTCAGCCATGCAATTTGACCGCGAGGCTGCCTATGGCATGCGCCTGAACATCATGGCCGGAACAGCCATCCGCTTCGAGCCGGGGCAGGAGCGCACGATCGAACTGGTCGAACTGGCTGGTGACCGGATCGTGTACGGATTCAACCAGAAAGTGATGGGCAAGCTGCGATAGCCGATTCCGCAAATCTTTTTCAGGAGAATAACAATGAGCGTAAAAATTTCCCGTCAAACCTACGCTGAAATGATGGGCCCAACAACCGGTGACCGAGTCCGGCTGGCTGACACCGAGCTTTTCATTGAAATCGAGAAGGACTTCACGACGTATGGTGAAGAAGTCAAATTTGGTGGCGGCAAGGTCATCCGTGATGGCATGGGCCAATCGCAGCGCAATCATGCCGATGTCATGGACACGGTCATCACCAATGCCGTGATTGTCGATCACTGGGGTATCGTCAAGGCTGACATCGGCATCAAGAATGGCCGCATCGCCAATATTGGCAAAGCGGGTAATCCGGATATCCAGCCCAACGTCACCATGGCGATTGGCTCGGCAACCGAGATCATCGCCGGTGAGAATCTGATTGTCACGGCTGGTGGCGTCGACACCCACATTCACTTCATTTCTCCGCAACAAGCCGAGGATGCCATGATGAACGGCATCACCACGATGCTGGGTGGTGGCACCGGTCCGGCTGTGGGCACCGCGGCAACCACCTGTACACCAGGACCGTGGCATATTCACTCGATGCTCAGGGCGTCCGACGGGCTGGTCATGAATACCGGATTCTTCGGCAAGGGTAATACCAGCCTGCCAATGCCGCTGGAAGAACAGGTTCTGGCCGGTGCCTGTGGACTCAAATTGCACGAGGACTGGGGAACGACCTACGCCGCAATCGATAACTGTCTGACCGTGGCCGACAAGTACGATGTGCAGGTTGCCATCCATACCG
This sequence comes from Nitrosomonas sp., assembly GCA_017879645.1. Classification (GTDB taxonomy): domain Bacteria; phylum Pseudomonadota; class Gammaproteobacteria; order Burkholderiales; family Nitrosomonadaceae; genus Nitrosomonas. The sequence goes on along the minus strand of JAAEXZ010000006.1, from coordinate 12,701 downwards.
ACACCATCAATGAAGGTGGCTATCTGGAAAACACCATCGCTGCCATGAAGGATCGCACCATTCATACTTTTCATACCGAAGGTGCGGGTGGCGGGCATGCCCCTGACATCATTGCCGTAGTAGGGCAGGATAACGTGCTCCCTTCTTCCACCAATCCCACTCGTCCTTATACGGTCAACACGCTCGACGAGCATCTGGACATGCTGATGGTCTGCCATCACCTGCATGCCAATATCGCCGAAGATCTGGCCTTTGCCGAATCCCGCATTCGCAAGGAAACCATCGCTGCAGAAGATATTCTGCATGATATCGGCGCCATTTCGATGATGTCTTCCGATTCCCAGGCCATGGGACGAATCGGTGAAGTGGTGTTGCGAACATGGCAGACAGCACACAAAATGAAGACACAGCGGGGTGCGTTACGGGAAGACAGCGCTCGTAACGACAATTTTCGGGTCAAACGCTATGTTGCCAAATACACGATCAACCCATCCATCACGCACGGTATTGCGCATGCAATCGGTTCGGTAGAAGTCGGTAAGTATGCCGATCTGGTACTGTGGCGTCCGGCTTTCTTTGGCGTCAAGCCATCGATGATCCTGAAGGGCGGCATGATCGCCGCATCCCTGATGGGCGATCCGAATGCATCCATTCCGACACCGCAGCCGGTACACTACCGCTACATGTTCGGAGGCTATGGGGGCGGCATCAAGACTTCGTGTTTCACCTTTGCATCGCAAGCCGCGATCAATGCCGGTCTGATCGACCAACTGCGTCTCGACAAGGATTTGATCGCCGTCAAAAACACGCGCAACCTACGTAAAAAGGACATGATCCATAATAGCGCCACACCAAAAATGGAAGTCGATCCCGAGACGTATGAAGTACGTGCCGATGGCGAGTTGCTGACCTGTACACCGGCCAATGTGTTGCCCATGGCACAGCGCTATTTCCTGTTCTAGTATAGCGATGCAGGACAGGTCCGGTGTGGGACAAGTTTTTTGCTGGAAAAGCGGTCACAGTGATTTGCTGCTGTGATCATTGACTTTCATTTTGAATGGTTTTTGAATCATGCTGACACTCAATAATAAAATCGATCATAGCGACAACATTTCTGCGCAACTCGTTCTGCCTTATGAAATGCGCGAAAACAGCCGGCTGCGGACAACACTGGCCTGCGGCGAAGAAGTGGCCATTTTCACCGCAAGGGGCACCGTGCTGCGACATCATGATTTGCTACAGAGTGAAGATGGACGGGTAGTACAGATTGTTGCTGCCGCTGAACCCACTTACCGGATTACCTGCCATTCGCCACACGACCTGCTGCGCTGCGCCTTTCATCTGGGTAACCGGCATACGCAAACTCAGGTGGGAGACGGATTCTTGCGGATTCATCAGGATGCTGTTCTGAAGCAAATGCTGCAGGGGCTGGGTGCAACCATTACCGAAGAAACAGCGCCATTCGAACCGGAAGCCGGTGCCTATGGCAGCAGCGGCGGTCACCATCATCATGGCGATGGACACTACCATGCACACGGACCGCTGGCTCCGATACCCGCACGGCAAAAAATCCATCGACCTTCCGATTCACAATAGCCGGAGACACACCTTGCAAGCTGCCCTACTCCTCAGGATATTGCAACTGGCCAGCCCGTCCCTGCCGATTGGTGCCTACACGTATTCACAGGGTCTGGAATCCGCAATCGAACAAGGTATCGTAACGAATGAAAGCACGGCTCGGAACTGGATTACCGAGTCGCTGCAGATCGTCTCGGATTTCGAGGCTCCAATACTGTGGCGGCTGTTAAAGGCATTTGCCGAACAGGACGGAGAAGCCATCCGTTTTTGGACTGAAAGTTTCATTGCGGCACGTGACACGGCGGAATTTCGCGCCGAAACCATCCAGATGGGGTATTCACTGAGCAAGTTGATCGCCGATTTGCATATTGCCGATTCTGGCCTGCACACGCTGATAGCTGATCTGGAAATCGTTCCCCTGCCCACTGCCTATGCCTGTGCTGCCCAGGCACTAGGCATTCCGCATCAGGAAGCGATGTTGGGGATGCTGTTCTCGTTGGTGGAAAACCAGGTTCTGGTCTGTGTGAAATCGGTGCCCTTGGGTCAGGTTTCGGGTCAGGCCCTGCTGCTTTCCCTGCACGCAGCCATCGTGCAGGCGGCGGAGCACGCTCAGCAACTCGATGATGACGAATTATCCAACTGGGCACCGGGACTCACTTTGCTATCGATACAACACGAAACACAATACAGTCGAATTTACCGGTCATAATTTTGAGGAATCACAAAACATGAAAACACAGCCCAATCCTTTGCGCGTCGGTATCGGTGGTCCGGTTGGCTCCGGCAAGACCGCCCTGTGCGAAGCCCTGAGTAAACGCATGCGCGACCGCTATGAAATGGCGGTCATCACCAACGACATCTATACCAAGGAAGACATGGAAATCCTATTGCGCGCCAATGCCCTGCCGCCCGAACGCCTGATGGGCGTGGAAACCGGCGGATGTCCGCACACGGCCATTCGCGAGGATGCTTCGATCAATCTCGAGGCCATTGCCCGCATGACTGCGGATTTCCCCAATCTCGACTTGATTCTGGTGGAATCCGGTGGAGATAACCTGGCTTCCACATTCAGTCCGGAGTTATCGGATTTGACCATTTATGTCATCGATGTCGCTGCTGGTGAAAAAATTCCGCGCAAGGGTGGGCCCGGTATCACCCGCTCGGCACTGCTCGTCATCAACAAGACCGATCTGGCTCCCCATGTCGGTGCCAGCCTCGAAATTATGGAGCGTGATGCCCGAAAAATGCGCGGTGAACGTCCATTCGTCTTTACCAACATGCATACCGGCGAAGGTGTCGACCAGATTGTCGATTTCATCGTCAAGCAGGGACTATTGGAAGAAGTGAAGCAGCGCGCCTGATCCTGCGCACCCCGTGCGCAAATCCAGCCTCGGTAATTTCCGGGTAATAGTCGGCTGCTTATTTATACAACGTTAGGAGTGACATCATGGATTGGTCATTAACCATTGATAAAGCAATTCCACGGCCTTTGCGCATCATTCTGCGCGGTGTCGGACAGGTATTTTTCTGCTGCAACGCGGTAACTGGCCTGGTTTTTCTGATTGCACTCTACGTCGGTGGCGTGACCGCTGGACTGGCTGCCACCGTCGGCGTTATCAGCAGTACTGTGGCGGCTTACCTGTTGGGGATGTCGGAAGACGATATCGATGCCGGACTCTATGGATTCAATGGCACTCTGGTCGGTCCCTGCCTGTTTCTGTTTCTGGAAAACACACCGCAATTGTGGCTGTATGTCGTGCTGGCATCCATTTTATCCACGGTTGTGCTGGCTGCCCTGATGCGTATTTTGCAGCCTTACAATATTCCGGCATCGACTTCGCCATTTGTCTTGACGTGCTGGATGTTCCTGGTGGCAGTCTATGCGTTTGACGGTTTGGCACGCGGACCGGTTTTACCGGCAGCAGGCGTACCGATGGCCATTTCTGCTGCATCCGCTGCATCTGCCGATAGCTGGTTTGCCATTTCTACCACTGACACGCTGACAGTTTGGTACACCGCCATCTGCAAGGGTGTCAGTGAAGTCATGTTTGCCGACAGCGTAATCGTCGGCTTGCTCTTTCTGCTGGGTATTGCCATCACCTCGATGCGCGGTGCAATCATGGCACTGGTAGGTGCGATCGTGGGTGTGGTCGTTCCGGTTTGTCTGGGAGCAGATCGGACGCTGATCGAAATGGGTCTGTACGCTTTCAATCCGGTTCTGACCATGATGGCCGTGGGCTGGGTATTTCTGAAACCCACCATGGGAAGCGCGCTGCTGGCACTGCTGGCAGGTGTCCTGACCATCATTTGCCAGGCGGGATTGGCCAGCTTCCTGACCCCCATCGGTTTACCGACACTGACCTTTCCATTCGTTCTGGTCATGTGGATGTTTCTGTTCGCCGCCAGCCGATCCCGGTACTGGAGTTAACTCGGTCAAGTCATTGGTGTACCATGGATATGCGGTACGGATGAGTGTGCATGGGATTCCTGCACCAGATCGATCGGCACGATATGCAGCTTGCCATGACGCACACCATTGGTGGCGATGACCTGATTGGCAAACTTCCTGACATCCTGCACCGTGCCGCGCAGTATCACTACTTCCAGGCAATTGTCATGATCCATGTGCACATGCATGCTCGATAAGGTCAGATCATGATGATGATGGTGAGCCGATGTAACCTGGCTGGCCAGATCGCGTTCATGATGATTAAAAATATAGCTGAGTGTTGCGATGCAATACCCCTTGTTATCCTTTTGCAAGCGCGCATTTTCCAGGTATTCACGCACCAGATCCCGGATCGCTTCCGAGCGATTGACGTAACCACGAGCCTGTGCAACCGTATCGAACTGTTCAAAAAGCTGATCATCCATCGAAATCGTAAATCGTTCCATCATCACTCCTCGCAATCATTCGTTTCATTGAAAAGCAGCCCATCCAGGGCAGGCTACTCCGTTATATTGACTGAGAAACCGCTTATCCATCCAGCTAAAAATTTGCTATAAAATTGACACGTAGCGAGCGGCTTTCAACCGGATGAAAGTGGATATCACTGACTCCGGCAGTCGCTTCACCTGGGAGCCGCGATGCATAATAATAATCGATGGCGTGGGCGTGCGTATTCAGTAGATTGAACCCCTGCACCAGGATTCTCACATTCTTGCTGATCCGGTAACCAATTTGACCATTCAATGTCACCGTCGGTCTGGATTGCACGCTATTATCCTCGATCAGTGAACGTTTACCGAAATAGCGCCATTGCAGGCTGCCCCAGAAGGGACCCAGGTTGTCGATCGCCACAGCCAGCTTGCCCACCCCCTGGATCGCACCCGGGATGTGTTGCCCGGAGAGATCCGGATCGGTAAATCGTGCCCGCGCCAGCGCATAATCCAGATCGATGGTCAGCCAGTCGGTCGGCATATAAAATGTGGACACTTCGAATCCCTCGCGACGGCTTGGCCGGCTGGCCACAGTTGTCCCAGCATCGCCAACAAACAGCAATTCAGAATCCATATCCAGCCGGAAAGCAGCAAAAGAAGCCTGCAATCCTGGCATGATGGCTGTGCGTACCCCAACCTCGTAACCCGTCGATCGTACCAGAGGATTGACCGGATTCACCGGCCCACCCGTTTTCGGATCGATGGTCGTGGTCGTACCACGTGCATCGTTGCTGTGAAATCCGCCTCCATAATTGAAATAGAACTCGGTCTGCTGCCAGGGTCCAAAAATCAGGCTGAGCTTGGGATTGGTCATACTGTCATAGCGCTGCCCCGAGTTCTCATCTTGTCGGCTATGGACATCGAACCAGTAAAAATCCGAACGCACGCCGGCGACACTGCGAAATTTGGGCAACCACTGCGTGCTGTTCTGGAAATAGAGACCGATACTGTTCTGGTTGATGTGATCCCGACGCGTGATTGACAAAGTCTGGCGTTGCCGGGTACTCAGTAATCCGTTATCGATCACGTCATTCTGAACCTGCACGCCGATCTCGTTTTCAGTATCGATACCAGCAAGCTTGTGATCCCAGATATGGCTAATATTCAGCGCAGACTGAAAGCGTTTATCCGTCTGGGAAAACTGGTCCCCATTAACCGGGTCGTCAAGAAAATAGGTGAAATTGGAAAACAGCGCCAGATTGGTATGCAAGGTATACAGATTGATGCGCGTCGTACCCAGACGGGTGTAATGTTGCAATGCGCCTGACAGACTGAAGCGATGCGATTCACCGCCATCGCTAGGATCGATGGCACCCAGTCGTGATACATAACCGCTTGCCACGCCACGTCGTGGAATCTGATCGGTAGCGTTCCAGCGTCCACCGTAACCCATTGCGGTAACATTGAATTGCGTCGATTCACTGCGCTGGCTATACCGCAGCACCGCATTGAACTTCTTGAAATCCTCATGCTTTACCCACGGCCCATCCTTGGTCAACAACTCCAAAGCGTACAGCAGCGTACCACTGCCTGCATCGTGTGATTTGACTACCAGTCCACGCATGAAGCCCTGTTCACCGATACCATAACTGGCCATTCCTTTGGGTAGTTTATCGATATAACCAAGATTGACTGCACCGGCTGAAGCAAAATCGCCCTGACCGGCGTAATAGGGTCCTTTCAGATATTGCGCACTGGCCACCAGTTCCGGTATGAGGAAATTGGTATCAGCCCAGCCCTGGCCATGTCCATGCGAACGCTGATTAACCAGCATGCCATCGACACTGATACGGAAATCAGTACCGTGATCCAGATTGAAGCCGCGTAGAAAATACTGATTGGCCTTGCCTTCACCGCTGTGCTGGGTGACGATCAGTCCCGGCACGGTTTCTAGTAATTCACCCGGACGATAGACCGTGCGTGCATCCAGTTGCTGCTTGAGCACCGTACCTTCGCTGGCCGAATTGGCCACTCCGATCAACTCTCTGGAATTGGGACGCACCGTCACTTCCCGTAATGTCGGCACACCCGCAGCGTTAACCATGAAAGGTATCACCGTAATACCTCCCAGCATGAAACGCTGTATTTCTACAATTAATTCAGTCACCTTTTTCACGTTCACTCTCCCAAACGCACGTGTTTGAATCAATCAAGCTGCATGAATTTGCCATCCTAAAGCAAAATGTATGATAGATTAATTTTTTTTCATACAGCATTGATATCAACCAGGGAGAATCATGTGATGAAAATTCCGGTCGACTGGTGCACTCAGCTTGCCCTGTGCTTGTCTGCACTTCTTTTCACCCAGCTTGCGTTTGCAGCCAATTCTCAGGAACGCCTCAAGCCCGTCGTCGTCACTTCGGTATCTCCAATCACCAATATGGTCAGAAACATTGCCGGCTCGCATATTCAGGTGACCGGCATCGTTCCCGATGGAGCTGATTCCCATACCTTCGATCCCGTACCTTCGGATGCCAAAACTTTGCAGTCTGCGGACCTGATCGTGGTCAATGGACTCGATCTCGAACTCCCCATCATCAAGCTGGCCGAGAAAGTACGAAAAAACAGCGCACCCGTGCTACAACTGGGCAATCTGACATTGAAACGAGAGGAGTGGCAGTATGACTTCAGTTTCCCACGTGAACACGGGCATCCAAACCCACATCTGTGGCTGAATATCGAATTGGTGATGCGCTATGTGGAAATCATCAGGGAAAATCTGATCGCGCTCGATCCTGCTCACCAGTCATCATATGACATGAATGCTGCCACCTATCTGAGCAAATTGCAGAAACTGGATCAGGCAATCTTTAGCTGTGTTGCAACCATTCCGGAGAATAACCGCAAGCTCGTCACGTACCACGACTCTTTCGCCTATTTTGCCCCCCGGTATGGCATGACAGTCATCGCCGCGGTACAGCCTGCCGATTTTTCCGAACCTAGCCCTCAGGAAGTCATCGGTCTCATCAAGCAGATCAAAGCTGCCGGTGTACCGGCCATTTTTGGCTCCGAAGTGTTTCCGAGCAAGATCATGGAACAAATCGCCCGCGAGGCCCAAGTCAAATTCATCGATCAACTGTCCGACGATGAATTGCCACAGCCACCACAGAATTCTTTTATCGGCATGATGGTTACCAACATCGCCACCATGACAACAGCACTGGGTGGTCAATCCAACTGCATGTCACAAGTCGATGTCAGTAACATACCTTTCTGACACAGAACAGCATTCCGCCATCCTGCTGCACAATGTAGCAACAGGGTATGATAATCATGTGCTTTTCTCGGAGCTATCGCTGCAGATTCCTGCAGGTGGGATGATAGGTATCATTGGACCCACTGCAAGTGGCAAAACGACGCTGCTAAAAACCATTCTGGGCATGCAACCGGTACTCACTGGCTGTGTGCAAATCAACGGTCATGCGATCAATGCACTACCCTCAGGCACGATTGGCTATGTTCCCCAACTGGAAAGTATCGATTGGCATTTTCCGGTAACAGTCGAGGAAGTCATCATGATGGGGCTGTACACCAATGGACGAATCTGGCCTTGGCTCAGTAAAACCGAAAGGCAGGCGATTCATGATCTTGCTCATCGTCTGGGTGTGGAGGATTGTTTGCGACAGCACATCGGTGAAATTTCAGGCGGACAACGTCAACGTACCTTTCTGGCACGTGCGCTTATCAGTAATCCCAGATTGTTGATTCTGGATGAACCGACATCCGGCATTGACATCAAGACACAGCACGATGTGCTGCATCTCTTGGCGGATATCCATCGCGCTGGAACCACCGTGGTGCTAACAACACACGATCTGAATGCCGTTGCTTCTCATCTGCCTTGGGTGATTTGTTTCAATCGCGGCATCGTGGCTCAGGGGCGTCCACATGACGTCTTTACCAACGAAATCCTGTCCCTGACTTACGGTGGCAGCATCACCATCGTCAAGCACAAAGGGCGACTGCTGGTGGCCAACAGCCATCCGTTACATTTTGACCGCATTCATCATCATTGATGGAATTCTTGCTTGAGCCGCTGCACTATGAATTTTTTCGTCGCGGTTTGCTGGCCGCTTTCCTGATCGGCATCTCGAGTGGTTTGGTGGGCGTTTATGTCGTTTTGCGTGGCATGAGTTATGTGGGTCATGGATTGTCGCATGCTGCCGTGGGCGGCGCGGTTATCGGCTTTGCGCTAAATCTTGATTTCTATGTCGGTGCGTGTGCAATGGGTTTACTGGCTATCCTGATCATCCACAAAATCACCCATAATCAGAAAATCAAACTGGATGCTGCAATCGGCATCGTTACTACGGCTATTTTCGCACTGGGTGTGGCCATCATCAACAAGTTACGCAATTTCAAACAGAATTTCGAAGCAACCTTGTTTGGCAACATACTGGGTATCACGGACCAGGACTTGATCATGATCGGATTTGTCACACTCATGACACTGATCACCCTGTTTTTCACCTATCGATCCCTACTGTTTGCCACGTTTGATTCCGAAGCGGCGCAGATATTCGGTATTCACACCGAATCTGTACAGTTGCTGTTTTCATTGTTGCTGACCCTGACCATCATTGCTTCGCTAAATGTCATCGGCGTCACCATGGTTGCCGCCACCTTGATCGCACCAGCCATGACGGCCCGGATGCTGACGGACAGCTTCAGCAGGATGATAATCTACTCGATGGGTGTTGGTGCGATAACCGGTATCACCGGTATGTACATGAGCTATATTCTGGATATTGCTTCAGGCTCTACTGTGGTACTGTTCAGCGCCACATTGTTCAGTTTGTCGCTGTTCATCAAATCTCCGCGACATTCAGGATAATTTCGTCGCGATCTCGTTTGATCAAAGCGTTGTTTAACCAAGCAGACCATGTGATTTCATGCCCTTTGCAATCACCACCACAAGAAAAGACTAAAAATTCTTCGTGTTATGTCGCTAATACTATTCCGATATTGATTTTACAAACTGCAATCATCTTTTTGTATATTGACAGGAATGCCAAAACATGGAAGGACTCATTGTCGAACCTTCAAGAACTTATCAAAAGCTCCTTTCGTCAGCCATTGCCTCCGGCGGTCTTGGAACCCGGCAGGTATCGACTGGCGCCGAAGCATTGAAGTTACTCGAACAACAGTCATTTGACCTGATCTTCATCGCCATGCACCTGCAGGACATGGATGCACCAAAATTTTCATCACAATTGCGTGCTGATGCTCGCACCAAGCAAATTCCGCTGGTTATGGTGACATCCAACGAAGATAAAAAGTTACTGGATGAAGCGGTATCAGCAGGCATTACAGAAATATTTGCAAAACACGAATTAAACAAGATCACCAGCTATACCGCTCATTTTTCCAAAAAGAAAAACAACTTTAAATATTCTGGGCGTATCTTGTATATCGAGGAAAATTCAGCGACGACCGCTACCACGACCGATATACTCCGGGAAGCCGGCTATACCGTTGATCATTATGCAAATGGGGAAGAAGGTATCATTGCATTTCAGCAGATCAACTATGATCTCGTGCTAGCGGACATTCTGCTCAAAGGCAAGCTGCATGGTCAAGGCATGATCAAGGCCTTGCGCCAATCCGAGGATAACAGTAAAAAATATATTCCATTGCTCGTATTTTCCGTGCTCAACGACACGACACACAAAGTGGAATTATTGCGTTTGGGTGCAAACGATTACATCACCAAGCCTCTGGTAGAAGAAGAATTACTCGTACGGGTCAATAATCTGATTACCAGCAAGAAGCTTCTGGATAAGGCTGTGACGGAACAAAGTTGTCTGCAGGAATCGGCACTCAGAGACCCGCTGACCGGATTGTATAATCGCTTTTTCATCAATGAAACAGCATCTGCACGATTTCGCGAGGCTGCGCGCCACAGCATCCCCTACAGCCTGATCAAAATCAACATCGATCAGTTGTTGACCATTAAAAAACGGGATTCGACCATCGGGGACCAGATAATGAAAGCTGTTGCAGCCCTGCTGACTGGCTCGGTTCGGAAAGAAGATGTGTCTGCACGCTATCAGGAAGAAGATTTTGTCATTTTATTGTCGCATTGCAATATCACCAATGCGTTTTCGATCGCAGAAAAGATACGCCAATCCATTGAGAAGCTAAAACCGGCCGGATACGATATCACAGCCAGTTTTGGTGTGGCAGAAATACAACCTGATCTGGCAGAAGAACTTCCTGAATTGTGCCGAGCCACCACAGAGGCCATTCAACAGGCACAGCTGGCCGGCGGCAACAAAGTCATAGCACGTAGCCTTTGAAAGCTGAACGTATTTAGATAAAAATTACAAAAATACCAATCTTATCTTCCAAAACGCTATGGTTTCACTCTACTAAATTGCCATGAGGCTAGTTAGTATTTTCAAACCAATTATTATTTTTCGTTTCGCACCAGTTTGACCCGACGATTCTCAGGAGCCAGTGGGTTATGCTTGTTGATTAATTCGGTATATCCTTTACCTATTGCACTTAACCGGCGTGGTTCAATATGATGCCAATTTATCAGATAGTTCTTGACTGTATCAGCCCGTGCTTTGGATAAGTGCTGATTGAATTGATACGTACCACTCAGATCGGCATGCCCTTCAATGGTAAAACTGAATTCGGCAAGTTTATCCATATTCAATGCCCTTCCTATCTTGTCCAAGGCTTCTTTGGCCCCATGTGTCAGTTCTGCGGAGTTGGTATTGAATGTAATCAACATGGAAGCACTGGGGGCCGGAGACATTTTTGCATCCCGCTCCTCATCCAGGGGTATGAATGATCGTGTGCGACTGCTTTTTTCCGGAGCGAGTGCATCGATCACTACTGCTTCGGAAATCTCGCTCTCTTGCAACAATCTGTTTTCTTGGGCACTAGCGTGATGCATGATCGCTACTGCGGAAACCAAGATGATGGTATTACAGATAAATTTCATGGCAGATTTCTCCAGTTAAACTTGTTTTGGTTCGTACAATATACTTCACCCAGATTAAAAAAAGCAGGATTTTGCCATACAGCGTGAAAACAATCTCCACGATTCATGACTAAACGGTTGGAACAAGAAGTGATTATTGGGTTTCGGCATTTCAATGCTTCATTTCAGAGTGAGCATTTTTTTCAAGCTGTCTGAATTCAAACAAATAATCTCCCCCTTCCTGGTGTCCGGCAGAAATAATCGCTCCATACTGAGGTTTCTGTGGAAATCTCTTGAAAACATCGTTCTGGATTTGTTCAAAAATATTTGCACCCGCTTTCCAGTTATCGATATTGTCCAACGCCTGCATCAAGGACCAGGCAAAAATGGAATGTCCTCCTCTTCCATCGTCAGCGACAGGCTCGTCGCTTCCGGATGACATGACGACTACGGAACGCTTGACAAGAATCTCGTCCGGTTGAATAGCAAGATTGCTCGTTTTAATTTTTTGCTCCTTGGTAAAAAAACCGGAATAACAACTATCAGAAATCATAACAACCTGTTTTGAATAAATATTACCAAGCATCTCAGAAATATTGGTATTGGATATCCAACTGCCGGGGTCTTTTGCTGAGGCATCGGACGGTATCCAGAATCCGTTACCCGTTTTTTCATTCTTGTATCCATGCCCAGCGTAGTAAATGACAACGCTGTCATCGGCTTCCAATTCCAGAGATAGTTGATTGAATGTCCGAATAAAATCAGCCTTGGTGGCATTCCTGACGATACGCACGTCATAACCCAGTTTGGTATTGAACAACTCGCCGATCACTTCGGCATCGTAAATCGCATTATTTAACACCGGAATTGTGTGATCGTTGTAGTTATCAATACCAAAAAGCACAATGATTTTTCGTTTGATCTGGGGCAGTCTTGCAACCTTGATCTTGTACTCATTTTTATTGAACAGCGATTCTTTGACCACTTTCATGTCCCGATATTGTGTCTCGGAAATTCTGCACAATCCGGAATCCACCTCAGCCAGGGAATTACAGATTGGAATGTCGGATAACTTGGGATCAAAATTCAATTTTGAATTGGCATCGGAAAAAAGTTCGTTTTTGTAATCCCTTCTTTGCTGAATCAATTGTTGCAAATCGAGAAGATTCATTTTTGCAACATTCAGGCGATCAAACAAAGCAACTGATGACGAGGATGCGGAGTCTGTCGTCGAAGCATCGACCACCTT
>JAAEXZ010000005.1 GCA_017879645.1 Nitrosomonas sp. | reverse complement strand
ATGACATGCGAGTGATACAACCAGGCAATCGAGGAGGGATCATTGGGTCCTGGTCCGGCATTTTCATCGACAATCCAGGTATAAGTGTAGCTTTTACCAGGAAGGATACTGGCACCTTTGCCCCCATCGGCGCCCTCGTTATCCTTGTCGTAGAGAACACCATGCGGATGCATGGAAAGGGGGCGGTCAGTTTTGTTGAGGAAATGTACTTTTAGCGTATCCCCAACCACTGCACGCAATTGTGGTCCGAGTATGCCCATCCATTCGGGCTGTTCAATTGGTTTTTTGTAACTGCCATCGGTATAGCCAATGTATCGGTATTTGGTATAAACCAGGGTCTGCCCCCAAACATTCAAGCCATCTGCTTCGTGAATCAGGTTTTTACCAGATGGAGCATAATTCCATGGCATTTTCTCGGCGGCTATCCAGTATTCCCTGACCGCACCTTGTGCGGTGGTTATCATCATCAGGGTACCAGAGAAAAAAAATAGGGTTGTCAGTGTTTTCCTGACATACTGAAAAATCATGTCTTTTCCTCAAAAGATCAATCGAGTTGGTTTTATTTAACGGGTTGTATTCTGTGCAGCCATTTGGGCCAGCTTCTGCACTCCCTGTTTGAACGTGCCGAGTTTGGAGCGATCCAGCAGTACGCAGGCTTTTCCCGAGTGTTTGCAGTAACGCTTGACCCAGAAGAAAGCTTCATGGTCAACACAATCGGCAGCGCAAATGATCATATCAGCTTCTTCGAGAAGATGAGGTAATTTGTGCAGGGACTCGCCGGAGTTACCATGGAAGGGCAGGAAAACTCCTCCCACATGACTAATGATGCTTTGGTAATCAGGGTAAAGTCTTAGATAACCACCGACACACAAAATTGTATGTCCAGTCAGACGACAATTTTGAATCTGAGTTTGAGTAGGGCGGGTAGATTGGGTTTTGATGATCGTTGCCCATGTGTTTTGATCGGAATCAGGATGCGAGATGGTTTCCTGCTGTGGATTGAAGGATGATCGATAAAGCTTGGTGCAGAAGGAAATCGTGAGTTTGATTCGCTGAAGGATTAACTCGTTCGCATGAAAGAATCCAGCTAATGCCGAGCAGGATTTCAGGGTATGAGAGGACTGATAGTGTGAGGAAGGGTCACACAGGGTGGCATCAGCCAGAGCCAGTTTCTTGGAAAATTTCATGTGCGGATCTCCTGTTTATCATCAGCAAAAAAAGATGGCTGGCTGACCCACATACAGGTTGGCTGGCTGAGTGTGCCGCTGAAGAAGGAGGATAACTCCAGCGGCAAAGGAAAACTAAATTTGGCTTTGCAGCCAGTTATGCATACCGATTTTTTGTATCATGCTGAGTTGCGTTTCGAGCCAATCAATATGTTCTTCGGTATCTTCGAGGATGCGTTCGAAGATTTCCCGGGAAATATAGTCCTGAGCAGTTTCGCAAGCAGCAATGGCTGCAATCAAAGTGTCTCGGGAGATGAATTCAAGCTTCAGATCACATGCCACGCATTCTTCTGCAGTTTCTCCTATCAAAAGTTTGCCTATATCCTGCAGATTAGGCAGACCTTCGAGGAGCAATATACGCTCGATCAAGAGATCGGCGTGTTTCATTTCTTCGCATGATTCTTCGAATTCATGCTTGCCGAGACTGTTAAACCCCCAGTTTTTGTACATGCGGGCATGAAGAAAATATTGACTGATTGCAGTTAATTCATGTTGTAACTGTTGATTCAGCCAGCGAATAATTTCTGCGTTACCTTTCATTTTTATCTCCTTAGACGGATAGATCACATTTGCGCAGTGGGATGTGCAAGGAAAAATATCAGTCTGGTATTATTTTCTATGTCCGGCTAACACTAAGATTTCATGAACATTGAATGGATGCAGATACCAGTGACTACTTGCATGTATTAATATACATGATGTGTATTCATAATCCACTATTTGTTTAAAATTAACTTGCCATTGCGCGTGCGTCGAAGTTGATATTGTTCGCCCTTATGCAGAATGGATATGACATCGCAATTTTTGAATAAAATGTCGCTGTCGATCAAAGTATTTGCAGGAGTAATATCTGATTGTTTTAATTTTCTGATGGTTACTGAGGTATAGTTTTGGGTGTTCATAATGTCATAAAGTATTTCAAATGAGAATGATTCTTATTATATCAATCTTTGATTGGAATACAAGGTAATTTTTTTGTATCGTGTTTTTTTATATTTTGACATTTATTCCAATATGATCGAACGACGCAATTTTTATCGGATATTGCATGTGCAGCCCGATGCTTCGATGGCGGTAATCGAGGAAAATTACCGGATATTGTTAGAAAAATTAAAAAAGTATCCTGAAATGAATGGACCCAATTGGAATGCAAAGCTACTGGATGCTGCGTACAGTACCCTGCAAGATCCTAAGAAACGTGCGGCATATGATGATGAATTGTTGCGACGTTATCACATCAAGAATTTGAGTCAGGGAGCCTTTAGTTTCAACCAGGGCAACGCCACAGGTAAGCAGTGGAATGAAAGAACGACGGATTTCAATCAGCGTAATTATTACCGCATTTTGCAAATCCAACCCGATGCACCGGCTTCTGTCATAGAAGCGAGTTATATTGCTCTGAGAAAAAATGCTCAACAAGACAAAGCATTGCTTGAAGAAGCCTATCGCATTCTCTCCGATCCCGTTAAAAGGCGGCAATACGATATACATCTAGTGGCTGAAAATTTTGTTGATGCTATGCAGCAACCGGATCACAGTGAAACTCATACCGGCATGTCCGTGGTGGTCAGCCGTGAATCGCACCCTGTTGTGCAAGCGTACCAAGCTGTTATCACGCACTATTGTGTTTTTTGCAAGACACCCTTTATGCCTCAAAACGGTATCTATCAGAATGAAGGCTGTCTGGAATGTTCGAGTCCGTTATATTCCACACACTTCGATACAAACAATTCGATAGAAAGAACCATGATGCGTATTGGCATCAGAGGGGAACTGACATTTTATTCATTCTGGCCAGGTTTGGCTTTTCTGGGATTGTTTCAGGATCTTTCGCCCTCAGGGTTGCGATTTTCAAGTAATCATCCGGTTGATTTAAAAGGAATCATCAAGGTCGATGCACCCAATCTACAAGCTGTGGCGGAAATAACGCATCGGCGTGTCGAGGGAGAAAAATTTTCAATGGGTGCCCGTTTTCTCACGGTCAGATTCGACCAACATCGAGGAAATTTTTTTTCTGCCCAAGCTTAGCAAGTATCGATACTCAAATTGTATTGATTGGTATTTTAAAATAGGCAACGCCATTGTTTTCTGGGGATGGTAATTTTCCAGCCCAAATAACAGTCGGGTTTGAGGTGGATAAGACAACATTTTTCGAATGGATCGATAGAGCTGTTGTGGATTACCTCCTGAAAAATCGGCGTGTGCAGTACCAATGTCGGGCTTGGCGCATTTAAAGAGACCTTAATATTTACGGTAAGTTAGAAATTTACAAGCTTGCAAAAGATTGTTATTATATTTTTAAATAATCTATTTTTTTATGTGTTTGTGATGTGTTGTCGGCAAAAAGCCTTATAGAACGAATTTATGGTGTTTCTGGTAGGGTTGAGCAGGATGTTTAATTTCATTCAAGGGGACAGACATGGCGCATATCGTTATTTTGGGTGCAGGAATTGGCGGCGTACCGATGGCTTTCGAAATGAAAGAAGCCGTTGGCAATCACCATGATGTGATTGTAATTTCGGATACACCGACGTTTCATTTTGTGCCATCAAATGTCTGGGTGCCGCCCGGATGGCGTACTGCGGACGCTTTGAAAATCGAGCTTGCGCCTGTTATGCAAAATAAAGGCATTACGTTCATTCAGAAAGCGGCATCTTCCATCGATCCCGACAACAATCAAGTGATTCTCGCTAATGGGTCCACCGTGGCTTATGATTTTCTGATCATTGCGACAGGACCGCGCTTGGCGTTTGATGAAATTCCGGGGCTGGGGCCGGAGGGCTATACTTCATCGGTCTGTCATGTCGATCATGCCGTCGTTGCTGCGGAAGACTGGCGCAAATTTATTGAAGACCCAGGTCCGGTTGTTGTTGGTGCGGTTCAGGGTGCATCTTGTTTTGGTCCGGCGTATGAGTATCTAATGGTTCTTGAAACCGAATTGCGTAAAAGGAAGATGCGCGACAAAGTGCCGATGACCTTTGTGACCTCGGAACCTTATATCGGCCACCTTGGGTTGGGCGGTGTCGGCGACACCAAGGGTTTGCTGGAAAGCGCATTGCGCGATAAGACTATTAGATGGATAACGAATGCCCGGGTCGACAAAATTGAACCAGGGATGGTTTTTGTGACCGAAGTCGATGAAGACGGTCATGACAAAAAAAAGCATGAGCTGCCCTTTAAGCATTCCATGATGCTGCCTGCCTTCACCGGTGTCGATGCCGTGCGTCATGTCAAAGCGCAAGGACTGGTGAATCCGCGCGGTTTTGTCCTGGTGGATGATCATCAGCGCAACAAAGCTTATAAAAACATTTATTCCGTCGGCGTCTGTATCGCCATTCCACCGATTGAAAAAACACCGCTGCCAGTCGGTGCACCCAAAACAGGTTACATGATTGAATCCATGGTAACCGCAGTCGCCCATAATATTGTTGAAGAGCTATCCGGCAAGGAACCGTCGCACAAAGCGACATGGAATGCCTTGTGTTTGGCCGATTTTGGTGATACGGGTGTGGCTTTTCTGGCGCAGCCGCAAATTCCACCGCGCAATATCACATGGTCTTCTGAAGGAAAATGGGTACATTTGGCAAAAATCGGCTTTGAGAAATACTTCATGCGTAAAATACGCAAAGGCATTACTGAGCCCTATTATGAAAAACTGATCCTCAAGCTGATGGGGCTTGCCCGATTAAAAGAAGGAGGTAAATAAAATGACACTGGATAAAGCGGTGATGGCTGTGGCAGGCAACTTTATTTTATTGAGTCTGCTGTTGGCGAACTTTCATTCGAGCAACTGGTTGTGGTTCACTGCCTTTGTTGGCGCCAACCTGTTGCAGTCGGCTTTTACCGGATTCTGTCCGATGGCCATGTTTCTGAAAAAGATGGGTATCAAACCGGGCAACGCATTCTGACCACTTGCTTGTCGTGTTTCCGCAACTCCGAAAACTTAAAGTACGCTCGTGTTTGGATCGCGGCGAAGCCTTTTCCGGCGAGGTGGTATCATGGTTAGCCGCTACTGATACGTGAAAATATGCCAAAAAGAACCCAAATCAAACTGGTATTCACCCTGATGTCGGTCGTGATGTCGCCGTATCTGTTGGCAAGTGAAAATACCGTTTTCGGACCGGATGCCGGTGAGGTTTCCAGAGTAAGAAAATCGGCTGCACAGGTTTTTACATTGGATCAGGCTATTGATTATGCCTTGACCAACAACCCCGATTTGCAGATTGCCGTTGAACGCATCAAACAGGCCGAGGCCCGACTGGGCATGGCGCTTTCTGCGTTTTATCCGCAGATTTTGGCGCGGGCCAGTTACGAGAACTCCAATAATCCGGCGCAGGTGTTTGCCATGATCGTGGCACAGCGGGATTTTGATGCCAATGCCATGCAGAACATTAACAGCCCTGGATACCGGCAGAATTTCCGCCCGGAAATCATCGGTACCCTTTCACTTTTTCGCGGTGGACAGGATTATCAAAAAAGCAGGGCGGCCGAACTGGGTATCGATGCGGCTGAATTTGAGCGCTCAACTATCCGGAACGCGCTGGTGGAAGCGGTGACGGTTACGTATTATGCCTATCTAGCGGCACAGGAAGCGATAAAAGTCGCGAGAGATTCCATCCATGCCATTTCCAGCGAACTCAAACAAACCAAACTGCAATACGAGGCGGGAACCACGCTGAAATCGGAAGTGCTCTCCCTGGATGTCAAACTGGCCGAAGCGACTGAAGCCGAGATCAGGGCCGCCAATGCCATCGAGCTGTCCAAAACCAGTATGGCCAGTTTGCTTGGACTGGAGCATTCCACAGCATTCACGGTTGCCGCAACATCCAGACTGACCAAACCTCATCAAACCGGATTGTTTGACGAAATGCTTGAGCAAGCGCTGGCTGGACGTCCGGAAATTATGGCGGCAGCCAGGCAAGCGGAAATCAGCGAGCGCGAACTCAAGGCCGAGCTGGGGGCCTATCTGCCCAAAGCCGATGCGTTTGTCAGCTACGGTCAGAACAGCCAGTCGCCGGGTTTTTCCGGGCAGAAGGACAATGTCACTGTCGGGGTTGCCGTTGAAATGAACCTGTTTTCGGGTCTCAATACCAAGCAGCGGGTTAGTGCTGCGGAAAGAAAGGTTAAAGAGATGCGCGAAGTGGAGCGCAAAACCAGATTGATCATCGAGCAGGAAGTCAAAACCGCATTTTTGAAGCTACAGGAAGCGCTGGCGCGGTTGCATGTTGCCGAGACCTCGGTGCGGGCGGCGGAAGAGGCCCTGAGGCTGGTCAATGAGGAACGGCGAGCCGGAACGGCAACGATCACGCGTTACATCGAGTCCGAGGTCGCTCGAAACAAGGCGCAATCGGGTTCCATTGCAGCGCATTACGATGCACTGAGCGCGGAAATGGCACTGAAAAAAGCAGTGGGTAACTGGAAATAGAAGGAATGCCTATGTTTTCGGTTCATGGACAAGAAAATACTAGAAGAACTATTACGATTGTTGCCGTGACGCTGGTGCTGATCCTGCTGCTGATTTACATGCAGGGTGGTTTTACCGGCAAAGTGGCACCGGGAACGACGCCATTGACCCGCGAAGCCAATCCGCCACTTGAACATACTGCAGCGGTTACAACACAACAGGTGGGCGACATACTCGCCTGGCCCGGTGTGGTGAAATCCAGAACCGTTGCCGAAATCGCACCCAGATTGACTGCCCGGATCGTTGAAATCAAAGTCAATGCGGGCGATACCGTCAAAAAAGGCGAGGTGATCGCCCGCCTGGACGAGCGCGATCTCAAGGCGCAGGAGAAAGCTGCGCTTGCTGCGTTGTCGGGTGCGAATGCACATGCAGCACGAACTCGTGCAGACAAGCAGCGCATCAGCGGCTTGTATGAGAAAGAGGCAGCGACGCGCGAACGTTATGACGTCGCCGTTGCATTGGCAAAGGAAGCGCAGGCAGGCGCCGATCAGGCAGGCAGCGCGTTGACTGAGATTCGGGCGCGGCTGGCCGACACGCTTTTGCTGGCGCCTTTCGACGCTACCGTGGTCAAACGCCTGAAACAGCCGGGAGATATGGGAATGCCGGGCGTTCCGGTGGTGACGCTACAAGTGCCGCGCGGTCTCAGGCTGGAAGTCGAAGTGCCTGCTGTCTGTGCCGGAGCGCTCCGGTCCGGAGAAACAGTGGTGGTGCGGATCGATACGCTCGATCAGACTTTCAACGCAGTGATCGATGAAATCATTCCGGAAATGGATGCGCAGACGCACTCGCAATTGATCAAAATCGCATTGCCTGCGGTTGAAGGTCTGAAACCGGGATATTTTGGCTGGCTGAAACAGGCTTGCGAAGAACATACCGCATTGCTGATACCGGCCAGCGCCGTGCAGCATCTCGGTCAACTGGAAATCGTCCGGGTGCTATCCGACGGGCGGCAATCCACACGTCATATCCGCACCGGAAAAACCTTTGGCGACCGGGTCGAAGTCATTTCCGGTTTGCATGCGGGCGAAATTGTCATGACCGATCCCCGGCAGGCGCAGTGATGGACAATGACAATAAACAGAACGCCAGACAGGGTCTGACGACCAAGATCGTCAAGATCTTCACGACTTCGCAGCTTTCCATACTGTTTCTGATCATCTCGATGCTGGCGGGCGCGGTTGCGCTGATACTGACGCCGCGCGAGGAAGATCCGCAAATCGTCGTGCCGGTGATGGATGTACTGCTCGAGTATCCTGGCGCGTCGAGCGAGGAAGTGGAGAAACTCGCGGCCACGCCATTGGAAGTGTTGCTGAAGCAAATCGAGGGTGTGGAATATGTGTATTCCGTATCCCGGCCCGGCGCCGCAGTGATCACCGTGCGTTATTATGTTGGTCAGAATTACGAGAACAGCCTGATCAAAACCTGGAACAAACTGCTGTCCAACCAGCATCTGATTCCGCCAGGTGTGACCGGCTGGCGGGTCAATCCGGTCGAAATCGACGATGTGCCGATCGTCTTGCTGACACTGTCGTCGCAAAACAGTCAGTATGATTCAATGGCTTTGCGCCGCATTGCCGATGAGCTGATTGTCGCATTCAGGAGTATTGATGATGTCGGAAAAAGCTGGGTGGTCGGCGGCGAGCAGCGGCGCGTATCGATTCATGCCGACCCGGCACGGTTGACGGTGCATGGCGTTACCCTGGACGAGATCGTGCGGGCACTGGCTGACGCCGATGTCAATCTGCGAGTTGGTCGATTTGAACGTGGTAACCGCGAAATCCTGCTCGAAGCCGGTCCGCATTTCGGTTCGGCTACGGAAATCGAAGCCGTCGTCGTCAAAAGCATCGACAACCGACCGGTTTATCTGCGCGATGTCGCGCGCGTCGTCGACGGCCCGGCCGACGTTAGTCATTACACGCGCATCGGTTTCGGTCCAGCGGTGGAAAATATGGTCACGGCCGGTCAAATGACGGACGCGCAACCGCAAGCCGGGCAGGAGCGCCAGATGGTGACGCTCGCCATTGCCAAGCGCAAAGGGAGCAATGCCGTTACGGTGGCCGATGCTGTGCTGGCCATGGCAGATAAGCTGCACGGCACGACCGTGCCGCAAGATGTGTTGCTGACGGTGACGCGAAACTACGGCGAAACCGCCAACCACAAGGTCAACGAACTCGTGAAACATCTGGGTTTTGCAATCGTGATCATCATGGCGTTGCTGGCATTCTCGCTCGGTCCGAAAGAAGCATTCATCGTGTCGATTGCGGTGCCGATGACGCTGGCGCTGACATTGCTGTTCGATTATCTGACCGGCTACACCATCAACCGGGTTACGCTGTTTGCGCTGATTCTGTCTCTTGGGTTGCTGGTAGATGATCCGATCGTCGATGTCGAAAACATTCACCGCCATTATCAATTGCGCAAGGAATCGCCGCTGGATGCCCTGCTGACGGCCGTCGAAGAAGTCAGGCCGCCGACCATACTGGCAACGTTCACTGTCATCGTTTCCTTCCTGCCGATGTTTTTCATTACCGGTATGATGGGGCCGTACATGGCGCCGATGGCTTTCAATGTTCCCGTGGCCATGCTCATTTCGCTGATCGTAGCCTTTACCGTCACGCCCTGGGCTAGTTACAAACTGTTGCAAACCGATTATCACAAGCCGCAGCACGAAGCGCCGGTGGAATTCAAACAAACGCCGATCTACCGCATATATCACGCTACATTGCACCCGCTATTGGCAACGCCTAGCCGGGCATGGCTGTTCCTGCTGATCATTCTGGTCGCCTTTGCAGCTTCGGTCATGCTGGCGGTTACCCGGGCCGTGCCGCTGAAGCTGCTGCCGTTCGATAATAAAAACGAATTGCAGATCGTCATCGACATGCCGCGCGGCTCGACGCTGGAACAAACCGACGAAGTCGCGCGAGCGCTAGGAAGTTATCTCGCTACGGTCAATGAAGTCACCGATTATCAGACCTACACCGGCGTGGCCTCACCGATGGATTTCAATGGCATGGTACGTCGCTACTATCTGCGCAATGGCGGTTATCTGGGTGATGTCCGGATCAACTTGCTGCCCAAGGATAGACGCAAACATCAATCGCATGAAATCGCGCTGCGCATCCGGCCCGAAGTGGAAAAAATAGGTCAGCAATATGGCGCCAACCTGAAAATCGTGGAAATTCCGCCCGGTCCACCCGTGCTGGCCAGCGTGGTGGCGGAAATCTACGGTCCTCCCGAAGCCCGCATTGACGACCTGGTGCAAGTCGCCCGGCGCGTACGCAGTGATATCGAAACCATCGAAGGAATTGTCGATGCCGATGATTTTTCCGAAGCGCAGCATGACAAGATTCATTTCCGGCTCAACCGCGAAAAAGCCGCCTTGTCTGGTATCCATGCCGCACAAGTTGCGGAAGCACTGCGCATAGCCGCTGACGGGCAGGTGGTGGGTATCGTGCACTCGGATACCGAGCGCATGCCACTTGAAATCGTGCTGCAACTGCCGCGTGCGCTGCGTTCTTCCGCTGCCGATCTGCTGGCGCTGCGGGTAAAAAATGCGCAGGATCATCTGATTCCTTTGAGCGAAATCGTCACGCCGGTACCATTACACGCAGACCAGCCGATCTATCACAAGAATCTGCGCCGGGTGCATTTTGTCGTGGCCGAAATGGCGGGACGCAGCCCGGTCGAAGCCGTTTTCGATCTGCAGGATATTCTGGCCGAACGGCCGCTGCCGGAGGGTTATTCCGTGGAACTCGCTGGTGAGGGGGAATGGAAAATCACTGTCGATGTATTCCGCGATCTCGGTCTGGCCTTTGCGGCTGCGCTGGTGATGATCTATATCCTGCTGGTCGGTCAGACCGCTTCGCTGACCATGCCGTTGGTCATGATGATCGCCATCCCGCTAACGATTATCGGCATCATGCCGGGTTTCTGGTTGCTCAATCTGGTCATGGCGTCACCGGTTGAAGGCTACCCCAATCCGATCTATTTTACCGCCACGGCGATGATTGGCATGATCGCCCTGGCCGGCATCGTGGTGCGCAACTCCATCATTCTGGTCGATTTCATTGAACGTATCCGTGCCCGTGGCGATGTCGCGTTGGCGGAAGCCTTGATCGAAGCCGGTGCGATCCGCCTGCGTCCCATTTTTCTGACTGCTGGTGCAGCGATGTTCGGTGCTTTCGTGATCATTCTCGATCCAATTTTCTCGGGATTGGCCTGGAGTTTTATCTTCGGTATCTTTGCTTCAACGCTGTTTTCCTTACTGGTTATACCCGTTGTTTATTTTCTGATTCACAACAAGTATCACAAATGCAACAGAGGTAATTTTTTTTATTGATTTTGTAGGAATACGTTAAAATTTAGAATGTTTCGGTGATATTTGTTTTATGATTTGGATCTTTAATCAATCCGCTTTGATACTCAACCGAATAGATTATGAATACAGAATCCGTTGTGAATGAAATAACAGCGTTACGTTCAGCAGCATCTGAAGCCTGTACATTATTAAAGACTTTGGCCAATGAGGATCGGTTGCTCATTTTGTGCGAACTCAGTCAAGGTACTCGCAATGTGGGTGAATTAGAAGAATTACTGAATATTCATCAACCTACCCTATCCCAACAATTAACCGTATTGCGTGAAGAAAATCTGGTTGCGACAGAGCGCAAGGGTAAATATATCTACTACAGCCTGGCTAGTCAGGAAGCCATCCAGGTTATGGAAACATTATTCAAGTTGTATTGCAGATATTGATTGTGAGTTAGTCTGCGGTAGTTTGAATGATAGTGTAGTTCTCTGAGTTGGCATCAGGTTTGCGCAGGTATAGATTAATCATAGGATTTCTGAGAAGTCTGGGTTTTTGGTAGCGAGCAAGCTGAAGTCATTTTTTATATGGTATGGCTCGCGCTTTCGAGTGATGGCGGTTGAGCGGTTGAGCTTGTGGAAATTGTGTTCATCAGTGTCGTGTCGGGTTTGGCCACCGGTATACTTCTAGCGCTTACCGGAGCTGGGGGTACTCTCGTTGCTGTTCCGCTACTGACATTCATTTTGCAACTTCGGGTGGTCGAGGCTGCTCCTGTTGCTTTACTGGCTGTCAGCCTTTCCTCTACTGTCGGTGCTTTACTGGCTCACCGGCAGGGTCTGGTGCGTTACCGTGCGGCAGGATTTGTTGCCGTTACTGGTATGGCTACCGTTCCCGCAGGAGTCTGGGTGGCTCACAAGCTTCCCGATACATTCCTGACTTGCTTGTTTGCTCTGGTCTTGTTTGCGGTTGCTGTAAGTATGTTTCGCCAAGAACAGGAGCGGGACGGAGGTACCGGAAACATCGCAGCATCCGGCTCGCATGCAACAATGCCTTGCCAGCTTGCGTATGATGGTAATCGGCTGGTCTGGACCTGGCCTTGTGCGAGAGCGCTTGCAGCGGCGGGCGTGATCAGTGGATTACTTTCCGGATTACTGGGAGTGGGAGGTGGTTTTATTGTCATTCCAGCTTTGAAGCGGGCGACCCAATTGCCCATGTCATCCATTCTTGCAACGGTATTGGCAATCACTGCATCGATATCGGCAACCGGTGTGCTGTCGGCAACAATGATGCAAGGACTGAACTGGTCGATTGCCTTGCCATTTGCCGCAGGTGCATTGATGGGTATGCTGAGTGGCAGGATTATTGCTGTAAAGCTATCTGGCCCACGACTACAGCGCGTTTTTGCGGTGGTAGTCGTGGGCATTGCTGTAGCAATGGTGTTACGGTTATTGCTTCAGTAATCGAATGGCTTGTCTAGCAATTCGATCACACATAGATTATTTGATAAAAGCAGCTCTTACCTTTTCTTCCATGGGAGTGCGCATGCCTGCCTTGCGACCGGCAGCAAGTGCGAGTTCCGGATCTACACCTTTCTTGATCTGATAGCTGGCCCACATGGCGCCGGCACGATTGCCAGAGCCGCAATGGATGAGGATGGGCGTCTCAGCCGATTCAACTGCCTTCGTGAAGGCTTCAAGCTGCTCATCGCTGATTCCGGCAACCGTCATGGGAATATTGATGTAGTTCATACTGGTGGCATCGACCAATGCCTTTTCGGCTTCAGTGCCTTCGGTGGAAGTGCGCAGATCAATAATCGTTTTAAAACCATGTGATGCCAGTGCCTGTACGCCGCCATCACCGATCATGCCGGAAATGGCTATCTGATCCGAAGCACGACTGTAATTCTGCACCGGTATGATCTGGTGCGCGAAAGGCACACGGCCTGAAGCCTGTACGCTGGAAGTCAGTATGATTGTTGTAAGCGTCATTAAAAGAATGAGATATTTCATAAATGCTCCGTATGACGATATTTATTGATATTGTTGAGTATGAGGTTATTTATTGTAGCTGTAGTGCAGAATGAAATACAAATTATACTGAGTGCCTGTGATCTTTTTGTTGAAGGCGGGAGCGGATCACCCAATCGAATGGATCAATGGAGACCGATATGCCGGACAATCATCATTCACCCGCAAACACTACCTTGCCTTGGCATAGTTATTCTGCGCAGCAAACACTCGATCAGTTGCAATCCACTCCAGCCGGACTGACGCCGGCTGAAGCCATGCGGCGTTATGAGCAATATGGCGCAAATCGCATCGAGCCAATCAAGACAAAAAGTATCCTGGAACGCTTTCTGCTGCAGTTTCACAATATGCTGATTTATGTTCTGATGATGGCGGGAATGGTTACTGCCATATTGGGGCATTGGGTTGATAGCGGCGTGATTATGGGAGTGGTGGTAATCAATGCCATCATTGGATTGATTCAGGAAGGAAAAGCCGAGAAAGCGCTGCATGCTATCCGGAACATGCTGTCGTTGCATGCCATTGTACTTCGTACCGGAGAGCGAATGCAGGTTGCCGCCGAACAATTGGTACCGGGCGATGTGGTTCTGCTGCAATCCGGGGATAAGGTTCCCGCCGATTTGCGTTTGCTTCATTGCAAAAATTTGCGTATCGAGGAAGCTGCGCTCACGGGTGAATCGGAAGCAGTGGAAAAGACATTTTCAGCCGTGGCAACGACATCGGCTCTGGGTGACCGGTTTTGTATGGCTTACTCGGGAACCCTGGTGGTTTATGGTCAGGGTATGGGTGTCGTGGTCGCTACGGGACAGTACAGCGAAATGGGACGCATCAGTCAAATGATCGCCCAGGTCGATCCATTGACTTCGCCACTCATGCAGCAGATGAACAGTTTGGGTCGCTGGTTGACGCTGGTGATCGGAATCCTGGCTGTTGCCATTTTTGGCTACGGCTTGCTGCTGCACGATTTTCCAGTCAACGATATGTTCATGGCAGCCGTCAGCATGGCGATAGCAGCAATTCCGGAAGGTTTGCCTGCCATTATGACGATCACTCTGGCACTGGGTGTGCAGAGTATGGCCCGGCGTCAGGTCATTGTTCGCCGATTGCCGGCCGTGGAAACATTAGGCGCGGTGACGGTTATTTGCAGTGATAAAACAGGCACGCTCACTCGCAACGAGATGACAGCACAAACCATTGTCACTGCGAATCATCAGCTCTGTGTATCCGGTGTCGGCTATGCGCCACTGGGTGGTTTCAGTGAATCAGGACAGGAAGTCCTGATTGCGGAATATGCCGATGTCATGGAACTGCTGCGTGCAGGACTGCTGTGCAATGATGCCATATTGCAGAAGCAGCAGGGGTTATGGATGGTGCAGGGGGATCCAACCGAAGGCGCATTGATCACCTTGGCGCAGAAAGCAGGTCTGGATAGCATTTTTGAACAGGAGGCGCTGCCGCGAACGGATGTCATACCATTCGAATCGCAGCATCGTTTCATGGCTTCCTTGCATCATGATCATGCCGGGCATGGTTGTATTTACGTCAAGGGAGCGCCCGAGGAGGTGCTGGCCATGTGCAGCCAGCAGCGTAACCTGGGGCAGGATCAGTCCATTCAATTGAGTGTCTGGCATGACAGGATTCAACATGCCAGTAATGCTGGGCAACGTGTGCTTGCGCTGGCCAGCAAGGTGAGTACCGCACAACAGCAAACCCTGAATTTTTCCGATGTCGGAGCCGGTTTCACGCTGCTGGGGTTGGTGGGGATCATCGATCCGCCACGGGTCGAAGCCATCCATGCGGTCAGGCTGTGTCAGGCGGCCGGCATTCGCGTCAAAATGATTACCGGTGATCATCGGGTGACGGCCTGTGCAATTGGAGCACAATTGGGAATTGGCGACGGGCAGCGTGCGGTAACGGGTGTCGAGCTGGATCAGCTTGACGACCAGGCGGTGCGTGAAGTAGTGAAACAGGTCGATGTTTTTGCCCGTGCCAATCCGGAGCATAAATTGCGTTTGATGGCGGCATTGCAAGCCAATGGCGAGATCGTTGCCATGACTGGAGATGGTGTCAACGATGCACCGGCACTCAAACGCGCCAATATTGGTGTGGCCATGGGGCAGAAAGGCACCGAAGTTGCCAAGGAAGCCGCTGAAATGGTGCTGATCGATGACAATTTTGCTTCGATCGTCCATGCCGTGGAGGAAGGGCGCACAGTCTACGACAATATTCGCAAGACATTGGTATTCATCATTCCAACCAGTTGTGGCGGGGCGGGTATTCTGATGCTGGCAATTCTTTTTGGTATGGCGCTACCCATCACACCCGTCCAGATCCTGTGGATCAACATGGTTACGACGGTAACCCTGGCGATTGCACTGGCGTTCGAACGACCCGAGGCAGGGGTGATGCAGCGTCCTCCTCATGATCCGGGCGTATCGCTATTGTCGGGTTTTCTGCTGTGGCGCATTGCTTTTGTGGCAGTGCTGATGATTGGAGGGGGAATGGCGCTGTACTTCTGGGAAACCCATCAGGGATCGTCCATTGCATTGAGCCGCACCGCAGTTGTCAACATGCTGGTCATCAGCCAGATCGTTTATTTGCTGAATTGCCGGTATTTACTGGCATCCGTGCTGTCTTGCACAGGGTTGTTGGGTAATCGCCACATTTTGCTCGCTATTGGCATGTTGCTGATATTGCAATTGGCACTGACCTATCTGCCCGTCATGCAGATGCTGTTTGGTACAGTGGCGCTGGATTTCGAGACCTGGATGGTCATTGTCGGGTTTGGTGCTTTTTTGTTTTGGATTGTCGAGTTTGAGAAATTTCTGCTGACCCGATACGGATAATTCGCATAGCACCTGAATACATTTAGCCCATTACCTTTGAATCAACGTCTGCCGTCATACCAGATCGGTAATTTTTTCTTGTCCTGTAAGGATTTGCGGGGGCTTAGCAAAACACTGAAGATTTGCCCCACAATTTCTCCTGCGCTATATAACTTGATTTTTCGCGAAGAAGTGACCAGCGGGTGGCGGGTCAGGATGGTGAATTTGAGTTGATGTTGACGTCCCCATTGTTTTAGCAATTGGCTGAGACTGATTTCATCGGCCGCGAAAAGGGTCTGGTCGAACCCGCCAACCTCACGAAAGGCATCAGCACGACAGACCACGAGTGCACCGGAAGCCCAACGGAAAGCAATTGAGCACACAGTCCAGAGCCGTATGACGGCGGTGCCCCACCATGGCAGATCCGGCATGTGCATGACACTGCCACAGCCAACATATTTATTGCTTTCAATCAACTGAATAATGTCAGCAACCATGCCGGGATTCAGCAGACTATCGGCATCGACAAACAGTAGCCAGTCGCCCGTCGCGGCTGCCGCTCCGGTATTGCGTGCGCGGCCAATCTGGTTGATGGGCTCGAATACAACCTTGGCACCAGCATGTCGCGCCAATTGGGCTGTTTTGTCAGTGGAGTTGTTGTCGACCACGATGATCTCGTGTGTGAACCCTGGTTTTGCATTGGCGGCCAGAGACTGGGATATGGATTCCAGACATGATGTGATCAGTCGTTCTTCGTTAAAGGCGGGGATGACGATAGAGAGATGCATGCGTATATTCGAACTATTTTAAACGGCTATTATCCCGTAAAAAAGAATCGTTGGAGCAGCCAATATAGAGGCAGTCGACGCGTTGTGCAGAAGTATCTTGTTTTTGCATTTGGCTTCACCCGTTTAGTGCGCGGCAATAGTTTTGTCAGGGCTATATGAAGATGACATGAAATCATGGAAAAAGGGTGATGGAATTTGCCAAAAATGCAACAGTCAGGAATGGTGCAGGTGTATCCGGATGCATGCATAAATTTACCGTACTGAACTTGTCATGCTCTTGAAATGGGGCTTTTAGCTCATATTTTAAAAATAGATGGGAAAAAGGTACGAGATCAAAATTTGGGTTTGATGATGATGTGTTATCAATAGATTGTCTTTAAATTTAGTGTACGGAGGCTATAAATGACCAAAGAACTCTCTTTTGATGATGACGATGCTATCTACTCGGGCGACGAGATGTTTGATGACGATGACTTGCTAATGGACAGCAAAATACCGGTTGGTCGTTTTGCAAAAATAATCGACGAATTCGAGGAAAGTGTGAAAGACGAGATCGACGATGAAGAAGAGATCAATCTGGATTCGCTGGGATTGCATTAACTTCGCGGTTGTCTTGATTGAGTATAGAAGCGGTCGATAAGCTCAGGAAAACACTGAGATGAGTCGTGCCGGTTTATCGGCACAACTTGCAGAAATTCGCTACCATTCAGTTCCTTGATTGTATGGAGCTGTCATGATGCGCGATGATGTGGAGATTCTTGAGAAAACCATCTGTTTTCAGGGTTTCTTTCGTCTTGAGCGATATCGACTGCGACATCGGCTTTTTAATGGTGACTGGAGTCCACCCCTGACACGCGAAATCTTCGAGCGTGGTCATGCAGCAGCGGTCCTACCTTACGATCCTGCAAAAGATGAAATCATTTTGATCGAACAATTTCGCCCAGGTGCTATGACTGCACCAGGGGGGCCATGGTTACTGGAAATTGTTGCGGGCATAATCGAATCGGGGGAAACAGCAGAAGAAGTGGTTGAGCGTGAAGGTATGGAGGAAGCCAATTGTGCTATTTCGGATCTGATTCCGCTATATGATTATTGTGTCAGTCCGGGCGGCACAACCGAGAGAATCGCGCTCTTTTGTGGTCGTGTCGATACAACGAATGCGGGTGGTGTGCATGGCGTCAGCGAGGAAGGTGAAGATATCAAGGTGCATGTCGTCTCGCTCGATCATGCACTGAATCTGTTGCGATCAGGGCGTTTGAATTCTGCGAGTGTAATCATTGCCCTGCAGTGGCTGGCCCTGAACAGGGAGCAAGTGAGAATGCAATGGTTGGGTCTGAGGTAAGATAAAGTTTTTTTCGTGACACAAACCGATCAAGTCATCGTTAACGGTTTATTTCTACCTTTTCTTTACCGCGATAAAACTCGGAAACTGGTTTCTAATCCGTAATTTAGCTCACCTTGGAATGTGGTTTACTGATAGCGTATTCAATCCGAATCGCAAGGAGGTTTACCATGATTGTGAAAAAATATTCCGGAAATGGTGCCAGCCAGATCAATACTGTCGATAACGATATGCAGGACGAGGACGCACTTGCCGATGGCATGATTCCTGATAGCCGTATCGTCAAACTGATTGACGAACTCGAGGATAACGATGATAGCTTTGATAATGGCGACGATGCCGAAGTGTTGAAGTCGCTGGGATTAGGCTAATTTCCTTGATGTCAGATCTGTGTCATCGTCGTCGGTAAGATTTTGTGTCCGGGAATTAAAGTGATAGTTCTGCGCTGACACAATTGCGGCCCAGTTTTTTTGCGCAATAGAGTTGATGGTCGGCTTGAGAAATCAATTCGTCGAGTGACATATTGCTGTCATGCGTGTGCGCTACTCCGAAACTGGCTGTGAATGAGAGTTTGATGTCTTGTTCCGTAATGGCTTGTATTTGTGCCACCTTTCTTCGCATTCGCTCGGCAATATTGATGGCGTCGGTTAACCTAGTTTCCGGCAGAAAAATCAGAAATTCCTCTCCTCCCCAGCGTGCCAGCGTGTCTCCACTTCGTGCTTCCTTTTGCAATGTTTCTGCCAGGCTGACCAAAACCTGATCGCCAAATGCATGTCCATAGTTGTCGTTGAGCGATTTGAAATTGTCAATGTCCAGCATGATGACTGAGGTGTGACTTTTATTGCGCAGACTGATAGACCAGATCGGCTTGACGTATTTATAGAAGGATCGCCGGTTGTTCAGGTTGGTTAATGCATCGGTTCCAGCCATTTTTTCCGCCATCAATCTTTCGTTCTGGCTGATGTTGAAGTGCTCGGCCAGTGCCAGTGCCAGTAAGATCGCATCGGCCATCATGCCGACTTCGACTGCGCGATAGGTCCATGCACTAAAGGGGATGAGACCCCAGATGGTATTCGCCGTTATGATTCCGCCGCAGATTGTGCAGATCGAGGCCAGTAAGAAAAATTTTGCAAAATTGTTGCCATCATGAAGTGAAATGATACCCAGAATGACCATCATGAACGATGCTATGAAAATGAATGTCAGTGAAATCAAGAGCGTCGTAGCAAAATCATCCATCAAGTAGGTAATCAGTACCAGTGCACTGAAGCCGGTGGCAATGCCGATGACCCAGCGATGAATGGCAGGAAAAATATTTTTTATATTGAGAAAATGCAACGCAAAAATCAGACCACTGATGGAGCACAGCATGATCAGAAAAGGATTGCTCCATCGTTGCCACACCGTGTGATCTGGCCATAACCACTGGAAACCATGTCCGGTATAAGCAATATTCAGTATCAGGAAAGCAAACAAATAAATGGAGTAAAACAGGTAGGAATAATCTTTGATCCCGATGAAAAGCATGAAGTTATAAGCAATCAGCGCCAGTATGACACCATACACGAGACCATAACTGTAGGCTTGCTGGGTGTTATGTTTAGTCACTTGCTCGTCTGTCATGAAATAAATCGGCAAGATGACGGCATCCACAGATGCAATACGGATAAGTACGAGTGTTTCACCTTGCTGGTACGGGTGATTGATGGCAAAAAAACGATGGTCTATTGGTCTTTGGGAAAAGGGCTGACTATCTCCGAGAAGGTAATGGTTAATTAATCGATTCCTTTGAAAGAAGTAAACTTCAATTCTGTCCAGCCAGGCGGTTTCAAATAACAAGGTTCGATGTGCCGCAGCAAACTCGGAATGGTTGACTTTAAGCGCCAACCATATCGGCTCAGGATTAATGCCATAATTGATGACAGATTGACGGGCAGGGGCATAACGTCCGTTGTTAAAGGCCTTCAGTGCGCCTTCCACACCCGAATCGGTATCTTCATCATGATAAACCTGGAAATATTCACCAATGGTGGTCGAATAACGCTTGGCGGTATCGATACCCGAAGCGCCGAGGGGAAACACCCACAGTAACAGGACGATGACCATGCATCGCGAAATGAAGCATTTTTTCATGAAATCCAACTTGGTTAGATGAGCGAATAGACGCAAGTGCCTGTAGCTCCTGATTCAAACTGCGGAGTTCAGAATCTTGTGGGTAAGATTTATCTTACGTGATAATGGGGTCAGATTCAGCCGAGCCGTCTCCAATAGGCATTTTTTATCCTAGTGTCTGGTTATTCGCATATAACATGGTATTAAATCATGCACGCATGCCGGAAAAAAGATAATTTGTGTTAACTTCACGCATCAACGGGATATATCGCTGTCAAACGGGAAGAAATTGGTCGATCGTTCGACTCATCGTCAGAAAATGATACAGATGCAGTGCACGCATTTTGTGCGTAATACAAATTACGGTAATACTATCATTGCAAAATATTCCACTATTTTTCTACTACTTCAAAGATAATGTCTGATCTGATTTGGGTTCAATATATTGCCGCAGTTCTTTTTGCTCTGGCTGTAGTACATACTTTCTCGACCAAGTATTTTGAACACTTGGCACACTTGCATCCACGGCACGCCGGAATCTGGCATTTACTGGGTGAAGTGGAAGTGGTGTTTGGTTTCTGGGCATTGATACTCATGCTGTGTGTCGTTGCCATTGCTGGACAGCATGAAGCCATCACCTATCTGGAGTCACGGGATTTTACCGAACCCATGTTCGTATTCGTCATTATGGTGATTGCTGGCACACGCCCCATTCTGGAGTTTTCTGCTGCTGCGGTAAGGTTTGCAGCCAAATGGCTACCCGTCAATTCGGGACTGGCCATGTATTTTCTGTTACTGTCTTTTGTTCCTTTATTGGGCTCATTCATCACCGAGCCGGCTGCCATGACCTTGGCTGCCCTGATGTTGCGGGATACCTTGTTTGACAGGAAGATTTCCACACGCTTGAAATATGCAACAGTCGGTGTTCTGTTTGTCAATATTTCCATTGGCGGTACGCTGACCCCTTATGCTGCTCCGCCGGTATTGATGGTGGCAGCCAAGTGGAATTGGGATATCGGATTCATGCTAATGAATTTTGGCTGGAAATCCGCGTTGGCCGTCATGCTCAATGCACTTGCAGTTACCTGGGTATTTTGTAAGGAACTGAATCATATGAATCCGGAGCAAGGAAGGATAACAGACAGAGTGCCATTTCTCGTGGTGCTGATTCATCTGATATTTCTTGTTCTGGTGGTGTTGCTGGCACATCATTCCACTGCTTTTATGGGAATTTTTCTGTTCTTTCTCGGTTTTTCGACTGCGTACCAGAAATATCAGAATCCTTTGATTTTGCGGGAAGCGCTGCTGGTGGCATTCTTTCTGGCTGGATTGGTCGTGCTAGGTGGACAACAACAGTGGTGGCTGCAACCGTTACTCATGAATATGGATCAGAACGCAGTTTATTTTGGCGCCACGGCGTTGACTGCGGTGACAGACAACGCTGCGCTGACGTATCTTGGTTCCCTGGTGGAAGGATTGAGCGAAGAATTCAGAGTGGCGCTGGTCGCTGGCGCCGTAACCGGAGGCGGATTGACGGTAATTGCCAATGCTCCCAATCCGGCCGGTTTTGCGATTCTAAAGAACCGATTCGAAGAACAGTCGATTCATCCTCTCGGGTTACTGGTTGCAGCCTTGCCTCCTACAATGATAGCTATCGCTGCATTCCGCCTGCTGTAATTTTAGCCCGGTTGCGCATCGTTTTTGGGTGCGGCACTGGACGAAGTTTCTGACTGGTGCGGTATGGTTGCCAGATCGTCTGCATCCTTATGATCGTCAAACCACCGATACATCATGGGAACGACAACTTTGGTCATCACGGTTGCTGTAATCAAGCCACAGATTACAACGATGGCCAAGGGGCGCTGTACTTCTGATCCCAGACCGGTGGAAATCAGGAATGGAACCAACCCCAGTATCGTTGCAGCAGCCGTAATCAGAACAGGGCGGAAACGCGCTTCACAGCTCGTTTTTACGGCTTCCTGGACGGTTAACCCCTGTTCCCTCAGTTCCTTGATGAAAGAAACCAGAACAACACCATTCAAGATGGCAACTCCCCAGACGGCGATGAAGCCTACCGATGCCGGTACCGACAGATATTCGCCGGTCAGGAATAATCCGACTACCCCACCCACCGAGGCAAACGGTAATGCCGTAAAAATGAGCAAGGCGAGCTTGATCGAGTTAAACAGCATGAATAACAGGAAGAAAATGGCTGCAAAAGTGATGGGTACGATAACAGCCAGTCTCGCCATGGCGCGCTCCATATTTTCAAATTGTCCACCCCAGGAGAAATAGTAGCCCGGCGGTAACTTTACTTCCTTGGCGACACGATCCTGTAGCTCGGCAACGAAGCTACCAATGTCACGGTCATGCACATTGGCGCCGATGACGACACGACGCTTGGCAAATTCACGGGAAATGATAGCAGGGCCATCGATGACCTTGATGTCTGCAACAGCGCTGAGCGGAATGAGCATGCCCCCTTTGCTGGCACCTCCTGTCATCGCGCTGCTTCTTGGCCTCAGGAGCAGATCCTTGATCGTTTCAACATCATGACGATATGCCTCTGGGAAACGTAGCAGCAAGGTGAAGCGGCGCTCGCCTTCAAAAACCTGGGTAACAGCCTTGCCGCCAATTGCAGTTTCAATCAATTCATTGACATCGGAGACATTCAGTCCATGTCGCGCAATGGCATGCCGGTCAATATTGATGGTTAATTCCTGTTGTCCCGACAGGCGCTCAATACGCAAATCTCGTGAACCACGTGTGGACTTGACGATGCGCGCAACCTGCTCGGAAAGTTTACGCAGTTCTTCCAGGTCATCACCAAAAATTTTTATGGCAACTTGCGAACGTACTCCCGTGACCATTTCGTCCACTCTGGCAGCAATGGGCTGAGAGATGACGATGTTGACTCCGGGAAGACTGGAGAGTGCTTTGCGGATATCTTCCTCGATTTCTGCCTGGGATCTGCCTGACGTTTCGAGATCCAGATCGGCGATCGGGTCAGATTCGTTTTGTGATTGTGGGTCAGCCGGTGATTCACCACGCCCAAGCTTGGAAACGACCGATTTCACTCCCGGTATGGCTGCGATCTTCTGCATGGCTTCCATTTCGAGCTTGATGGCTTCTTCCAGCGAGATGGAAGGGGCGCGAATGATGACAGGGGTAACGGCTCCTTCTTTCATGATGGGAATAAAAGTCTTGCCCAGTAATGGATACAAACCGATCGCAAGCAGAAGCGATCCTATCGATACCAGTGCTGTACCTTTGGGATTTCTCAAAGCCAGGTAGAGCAGGCGTAAATACAGTGATTTGAGAAAAATGACGATCTTGGTTTCTTCTTCACTGCCGCCTTTCAGCGCATAGTTGCAAAGCACCGGTGACAGTATCACTGAAATGACCAGCGAAACCAGCAATGCGATCGAGATCGTGACCGCCAGCGGACTGAACATTTTTCCTTCCATCCCTTCCAAGGTAATCAAGGGGAGGAATACAAGGACAATAATGATGATTCCGTAGATGACCGGTGCACCCACTTCGGCTGCTGCCTTGGCAATGGTTACAATTTTAGGCTCGCCGCTCGGGGCGTGGCTAAGCCGGAGAAAGATGTTTTCGACCACCACTACGGTGGGGTCGACCATTAATCCAATGGCAATGGTTAATCCGCCAAGAGACATCAAGTTGGCAGGAATGCCAAAATAATTCATGATCATGAAAGTGATCAGAGGGGTTATGATCAGTGTGGCACAGACTACCAGACTGACCCGCAGATGACCTAGGCAGATAAACATCACGATAATGACGAAAATCAGCGCCTCGATCAGAACTTTATATACCGAGTTCAGGGCAGCATCGACCATAACTGTGCGATCATAGAAAGGGACGATCTGCAAGCCATCCGGTAATAAACCGCGCTCATTGATTTCTGCGACCTTTTCCTTGATGCGCCCTACGATTTCCTTGGCATTACCGCCGCGTAACATCATGACGATGCCAACGACCGCTTCGGTGTCGCCATTTTTGATCCCTGCACCCTGGCGAACTTCTCCACCAAAAACGACATCGGCGACGTCACGCACATAAATGGGTACACCGTCCATTTCCCGCAAGACAATATTGCGTATGTCCTCCAGGGTGGCAATGAGACCTACACCCCTTATCAGGTATTGCTCATAGTGTAATGACAAGATATTGCCGCTGGCATTGGCGTTATTGCTTGCCAGCGCATGGTCGACTTCGGTTAATGTGAGATCGTAATGGCGTAACTTATTAGGGTCGACATAGACCTGATATTCTTTGACATGACCGCCGATCGAATTGATTTCCGCTATTCCCCGAATCGAGCGCAGCATGGGACGTACAACCCAATCCTGTAGTGTGCGTCGAGTCATCAGTTCTTCGGTGGTCAGTGCGCGTTTGCCATCACTGGGATGCTCAATGGTGTATTGGTATACCTCACCCAAACCGGTCGATACCGGTCCCAGCACCGGAGTGATGCCGGGGATCAAACGCGGGGTGACATCGATGATGCGTTCCATGACCAGCTGGCGTGCGAAGTAGACATCGGTTTTATCGGTGAACACCAACGTAATCAATGACAACCCGCTTTTGTTCATTGAGCGCATTTCTACCAAACCCGGTAAACCTGTCATGGCAATTTCCACCGGTACAGTCACCAGCCGTTCCATTTCTTCGGGGCTGCGGCCAATGGCAACCGTGGCGACCTGAACCTGGATATTGGTTACATCTGGAAAGGCATCGACGGATAGATGCTTGGCGGCATAAATACCGGCACCGCAGAGTGCGAGCGCTATGACCACGACAACGAGTCGCAGTCTGATCATGGTTGTGACGATGGAGGCTAGCATGGCCTACTCCAGTTCTGCGAGTTTGCGCTCGCTGTCCAGATGGAAAGCCCCTTCCATGACGATATGCTGATCCATGGTCAAGCCACTCAACACCGGGTGAAATCCGGCTACTTCGGGAGCCAGTTCGACGGGTACACGCTGAAATCGATCGGCTGCCAGCATGATGAATACATAATCCTGATTCAGTTCGCGTACTACGGCTGCTTCGGGAACGACCAGCGATTTGTGCTGCGGGTCGGTAATGTGCATGTTGGCCATCATGTCCGGCTTGAGGCGCCGGTCTTGATTCTCGACCGATACCCTCGTCATGACCGTGCGTGTCAGCTTGTTGACTGTATCCGAAACAAAAATGATCACGCCGTCGAGATTCTGGCTGCCGATTGCCGGAACATTGATTTCGACATGCTGCCCCAGCTTGACATCGCGGGCAATCTGCTCGGGTACATCGCCAACAAGCCAGACCAGTGTTAAGTCAGCGACCTGAAAGAGTGGATCGGAGGGTTGTACAACCTGCCCGACGATCACTTTGCGATCAATGATATAGCCTGCCCTGGAAGCCCGGATGTCGAGCCAGGGTAAAATTTTTCCATTCTTTGAAATCTGTTTCAGGTCCGCGTCACTCATGCCAAATAGTTTAAGCTGATCGACAGCAGCACCCAGTTCGGCTCTGGCAATTTCCAGTTCAGATTGTCGGCGTTCCACCTCCGCCAGCGGTATGGCATCGGCTTCCAGCAGGTGGCGGGCACGTTCCGAAGCTTTCTGCGTGACTTGCACTCGCGATGCTGCACGCAAATAGGCAAGCTGGGATTGGGTGAGATCGGGACTGGTAATGCGAGCCAGACGATCGCCTTCCTTGACGTAATCACCCAGCATGACAAAAAGGTGAGTGATGCGCCCGGTGACGTAGGAGCCGATTTGCGCTGTTCGTTCTTCGTCCACTTGAACCCGACTGGGGACGAGTATTTTGTCGGCCAAATCCACCATAGCCGGTTGGCCAGTTTTCAATCGTTGTGCAAGCTCGGGGCGGACGGTAATGATATTGATATCACGTTCTTCTGCAGGATTGGGCGGGTTGGTTTTATTGTCTGCCTGATCGCTAGATTCATTTTTGCTGCAACCGGTCAACATTAACAAAATGGCAAGGGTTGCGCCGAAAAAAAACTGAAATTTCATTCTACGATTAACTCCTTGGGATAATGGGCACGGAGGCGGTCAATTTCGGCAGCAGCCGACTGCAAATCAAAGCGTGCTTGCAGCGAATCTCCCAGGATGCCCCGGAGTATGCGCTGTGTATCGAGAAATTCGATCAATCCCCGTTCACCGAAACGATAGGCAGCTTGCGCTACCTTTACTGCATTTTCGGCTTCCTTGATCAACCCGCCTTCGAACATATCGACCCGACGTTGAGCGATCTGTAGTGCTTGCCATGCGGATTCCAGCAACTGGCCGATTTCATAACGGCGGAATTCGAGGGTATCCCGGATGCGTGCGGAGTCATGAATGGCTGTGTCGATTTCACCACGACGACGGTAGAAAATTGGAATTCTGACACTCATCCCAGCAATATTGGATGTGAATTGGGCATCCTGATAATTGGTATAGAGTACGTTCAGGGAAGGCAGCACGGAAGCCTTTTCCTGGCTGATACGCTGGTTCGCGCGTTCCTGTTCTGCCTGCAAGCGCACGATATCCGGATTGGTTGTCGGAACTTCCTGTCGTAATGTTTCCAGTGCAGGCAGGTTGACTGGATCTTTCAGGGATGCACTGATCTCGAAATGAGTTGGTAACGCTCCCGCTGTTAATTGCTTCAGCGCAATGCGGGCACGTTCCACGGTCAATTGTG
Source organism: Nitrosomonas sp. (assembly GCA_017879645.1). Lineage (GTDB taxonomy): Bacteria > Pseudomonadota > Gammaproteobacteria > Burkholderiales > Nitrosomonadaceae > Nitrosomonas. Next base: position 32,954 of record JAAEXZ010000005.1, on the reverse strand, counting down.
CAGCTTCCTTGCGATTGGCGGCACTCTGCACTTCAGTATCTGCACGAATCAGCTCAAAACGTGCGACTTCGCCTTTTTCAACGTTGGCGGCGATGCGTCGCCTAGCGTCGCTCAATAAGTCGTATATGCCCTGTTCCATGTTGGCCTGTTCTTGCCGCAACAATAATTCATAAGCACGTACCCGCAATTGTGCGGCCAGGTCAGCGCGTACCTGATCAAAACCGGCTCGACTGGCTTCCACTGCAGCTTCCGAAGCATTGATACGCGCACTGCGCATGAATGGATTCTCAATGGCCTGGTTGACGGTTACGGATCGTTGCATGGAAGTGGGACCCGTAACAATGAGAGGATAACGGTTGCTGTCGGGACCGGCGGTGACGGTTACTTCTGGATTAAGAAAAGCAGAGGCCGTAACGACACCGGCTTTGGCCATGTCGACTTGAGAACGCGCAGCCATCACGAGGCCATTAGCTTGCAAACCGGTTCTCTGTAACTCTTCAATACCGAGTCGGGTAACTTGCTGACTGAAGGTTGGCGTGACAAGAATCAGTCCGAGAAACAATAGCAAGGGGCGGAATAAAAAAATTGGCATGACAGTTTCCAAATTTGATAAGTCTTTTCTTCACATTTTTTTCACATGAAATGACTGAATTTATCTTATAACATATTTTAGTTTAAGCAATTCAGATTAACATGAATGAGAAGCAGGGTTTTTAACGTTCGGGTTTATTGGTTAGCGATACTTGTGTGTGGCTGCAAGTTTAGCGGAAAGAAACTGAATTTCGGCTGAACGGAGTAGTTACTAAAAACGGATTGAAAAAGTCGGAAATTTTATTTTTGGAAAAGGCGGAATCGCATATGGAGTTCACTTTTTTCTCTTGCTTTGTACGCAAAATGCGTATCTTAATCGTGATGAGTGCTGGGTTATCGATAGTGTGGGGATTGACTGGTGCGATCTCACATTGGTACGAGCTTCGTGATGACGATCCTGATCGCGGTGCCATAACGAGTGGCGCCGATGCTTGGAACAGCCAATTTTTCAGTGTCCTGTATCTCGATCAAGGCTGGTCTGCAGCTGATAGTCTGTGGTTTTACAACACGTCCCAAGGCTCCAACCTGCTGCCCTATAGTTTTTTTCTGGAACTGGAGCAGACACACACCACAGCGTTGTTTCGTAGCAACGAGAACATGAGCCGTTATGGGTATCTGCCACAACGTGCCACGACCAGCAATCCTGACGGTCTTCCTGTTGGTATGGTGCGTGATGAGTATCGCGGCAGGTTATACATGGGGTTGACCTGCGCTGCCTGCCATACTGCCCAGATCCACTATCAGGGCATGGCAATCCGTATTGACGGCGGACCGACCGGTGCGGATATGGAAACTTTCATGCAGGAACTGGCTGAGACTCTTCGGGTTACGCTTCTGGAGCCTGAAAAACAGCAGCGTTTTATTGCCAGCATACTGAAACGGGGTGAATATGTATCAGCGGATGAAGTATTGCGTGATCTGGGAAAGTTCGCGCAACGCATCAAGACGTATACCGTCATCAATTCGCCACGTGATAGCCATCGGCCCATGACACATTATGGTTATGCACGACTTGATGCGTTTGGGCGCATCTACAATCGCGTGCTCGAGCATGTCATGAGTGCACGGCAAATGCGGATACTGCTGTCAGAAAATCTTTCATCCGCTGAACTGGATCGTGTTCTGGCAGATGTTGAACCGATTCTGACCAGTATGGACCGTGACCATATCGTGGAGCGGATTCAGTCCTTGCTTACCAGTGAACAGCTCATCGAATTGCGCAACCGGATATACAACCCGGCTGATGCACCAGTGAGCTATCCATTTTTATGGGATGTGCCACAGCATGACTACATTCAGTGGAACGGCAGGGTGAATAACAGCGGTCTGGGTCCAATGGCACGTAATGCGGGTCAGGTTATTGGGGTGTTTGCCACGCTTGACTGGCAGGAAAGGGATGGTTTTACCTTATCTTCGGTGCTGGGCGGGCAGGGATTTGGCTCCAGACACATCGATTTCCAGTCATCCATCGATATTCGCAATTTGCGTCGTGTGGAGAATCATTTGCGTAAATTGACGTCGCCGCAGTGGCCGCAACAGGTATTTCCCAAAATTGACAAAGCGAGAAGTCTGGCTGGTGCCCGGTTATTCGCAAAATATTGCGCAGATTGTCATGCATCAATAAATCGGGACGATTCCGATCGTCGTGTTGTGGCGAAAATGATTGCGGTTTCTTCGGTGGCAACCGATTCCAAAATGGCTGAAAACAGTCGTTTCTTCAGTGGTTTTAGCGGAATTCTGCGTAATCAGTATGTCAGCACCGGAGCGGGGTCTTTATTACTGGAAGACCAAGCTCCGGTTGTGGCGTTGCTCAGTACTGCAACGCGCAATGTGGTGACGAGTCCCGATCCGGACAAATGGTTGATGCGGCGCTGGCTGGAACGATCGTATGATTTTGCCTACACTTTTCTGGATAATGAAGTGCGATCCTCGCTCAAGGCAGGTCATTACGATCCGGATATCACCGTGGATCCCTATGCTTCGGTCATGGCCTACAAAGCCAGACCACTGAACGGAATCTGGGCCACCGCGCCCTATCTGCACAATGGTTCCGTGCCGACGTTATACGATTTGCTGTTGCCCAAGAAGCGCCCCGGAGACTCCGAGGAAGGGGAATATCGTCCCGATGAATTTAGGGTAGGTTCGAGGGAGTTTGATACTGACAGGGTGGGTTTTAAAATGTCTGGTTATGATGGTTTCCTGTTTCGAACCAGCATATGGGGAAATCACAATACTGGTCATGAATATGCGTCAGGTCGAACACCTTTGCCTGATGGTACGATATTACCGGCACTGGACAAGGAGCAGCGTTTGGATCTGCTGGAGTATCTCAAGACACTGTAACCTTGCCAGATTCCCATATCATTCCAGAATGGGTTGATTAACCGTGATCGAGATACTCCCTTGTCTGCAGATTCCTCCTAAGCTGGCTCAGACCTGTGATCAAGTGATTTTTTCGCCGGACAGGTTTTTTAAATAATCCCGGAGGTGTTGAATTCGCTCTTTTGTTCTGGATTCCAGACAATAAAGTGGATTTACACCAATATTCAAGCAATCCGAATTTTTGAATTTGTTCCAGTTTCTTTGAGAATTGATAAAGTTTTCCTTGTCTTCATCAGTCAATTTTTCTATCAACTGTTTTTGTATGCCTTTTAATTCCGATAGCGCCGCCTGATATCGTTCCATTTCGGAATTCTGGGCAAGTGATGTGCTGGCAACCGATAAACTCATTCCTCCAGCCAGAAAAGCAAATATCAATTTGTGTACAGTAGGCTGCATTTTTATTTCCCCCATTATTAGAGTGCGAACAAATGATTGCAAAACGCGAGAGTTTTTAACTTTGAAAGAAAATAAACCCAATAAGAAAGATTCGGTGCTTTACAAAAAGTTCACAGGGAAAGTGGGGGGCGATTAGGTTTGTGCTGTGGTAGGGTTAAACTCAGCAACCTTAGTTATTGTGAATAGAGTTGAATTTTCCGATGAATAAATCAGGAGAACTGATTGTTTGGTATTCTGGGTTAAGCCACAGTTGACTGCCGTACTGGTGGTGAAATTTCCGTTGGGGCGGTAAATTCGCTCAGATAGATAACCTTGCCAAGAGGAACCAGTTTAAGCCGATTGACTTGTGCAAAATTCATGATGAATTGATAAGCGTCAGGATTGATGTGTTCGAGTACCGAAATTACTCTCACACCTACCTGCCCGTTATGCATCACGGGTTGGGCATAATCGGAATAGACCCAGCGTTTCTGGCAATCATGGCATGCCAGTATGCCACATAGCCGCTCTGTCCAGTCGCTGGGCCTGAATGTGCGCCCTTCTGGCGTCACCCCCAGAATCAACCAGGCATCAGATTGCATGTTCGTGATCGACATCTGCTGTCAGTTTGGTATGGGTATGCTCTGAGCTGCACAAACGAACCCAGTCAGTATTGAATTTGCTGTTCCAGAAATTCATCATGGATTTTTTCCTCTTTTAATCAGAATTTTTTATATCGGCGTGCTGAGGAATAACTAGAGGGCAACCATACCATCCCAATGGAATTAATTGTTAATGGCGAAATCTGATTGGGAAGAACCTGCAAAGCTGAGTATGATGCTTATATGTAGAGGGAGTTGATATGCTGCTGGAGGATTATTTTTTCGCAATGAGAAAGAATCTAATGTTGAAATCTTTTGGGTGTTATCTGAAATCAGGTTTGTTGCTGAGTCAGCTTGCCTGGATGAGTGCATGTAGCAATCTTCCATACTATGCTCAGGCTGTTAACGGACACTGGGAGTTGATGCGCCGGTCACAGTCGATCGACACAGTACTGGCCGATCCGGCAACGGATCCCAAGCTCAGACAGGCGCTCGGCAAGGTGACCGAGATTCGGAATTTCGCTAGTCAGGAATTGAAATTACCCGATAATTCCAGCTATACGCAGTATGCCGATTTACAGCGACCTTATGTGGTATGGAATGTCTTCGCTACACCTGAGCTATCACTCAAGCTCAAGGAATGGTGTTTTCTGCAAGTGGGCTGCGTCAAGTATCGAGGTTTCTTTTCCCAGACTGATGCAGAGCGATATGCGGAAGAACTGAGACAACAGGGATTCGATGTTCATGTTGGTGGGATTCGTGCCTACTCGACACTGGGATGGTTCAGTGATCCGGTGTTGAACACGTTCATTGATTACTCGGAAATGAATCTGGCGCGCCTGATTTTTCACGAATTGGCACATCAGGTGGTGTATGTGCAGGACGATACGACATTCAACGAATCCTTTGCCGCAGCAGTTGAACATGAGGGAGTGCAGCGCTGGTTCGAGCGCAGGGGAACGACATTGGAGCAGGCTACACTGCGAAACAGACAGGAGCGGGAATCGGCTTTTACTACTCTCGTATTCAAATATCGCAAAGAATTGCAGATGTTGTTTCAATCAGAAATGGGCGAGCTTGAGAAGCGGGCAGGTAAGCAGCGGATTTTCGAAGCACTGCGCGAAGAATATCAGCATCTCAAAAAAGACAAGCCGGATTTTGCTGTATACGATGCATGGTTTGCGCAACCGCTAAATAATGCCGTGCTGGCAACTGTATCCATCTATACCCAGTTGCTGCCAGCATTTCAGGCTATTTTGCGTCAGCATGATCATGATATGGAAAAGTTTTTTATTGCCGTGAATGAATTGAGCCAACTGGACAAGGCGGAACGTGGCCTGCGCTTGCAGCAAGCGGCCGAAGCACAGAAGCAATGGATGTCGGCGGAACGCTGATGCACAATGAATGCCTGGGGAGGGCAAAGTATGGATGAACCCTTGATCGTATGTCCGAATTGCGCCACCAAGATCAAGTTGACTGAATCGTTGGCTGCACCGCTAATTCAGGCCATGCGCCAGGAGTATGAATCCAAGTTAACGCAAAAAGAGCAGGAAGTGTTGCGTCGCGAGGCGGCCATTAAGGTGCAGCAGCACGCCATGGAGCAGGCCAAGCAGACTCTGGATCAGCAGGTGGAAGAAAGGTTGGCTGCTGCTCGTGCCAAAATCGCCATGGATGAAGCAAACAAAGCCAGGCAGGCCGTAGCTACCGATCTGGAAACAAAATCGAAAGAACTTTCCGAATTGCAACAGATTCTGCAACAACGCAATGTCAAGCTTGCCGAAGCGCAGCAAGCCCAGGCCGAGTTGCTACGCAAGCAACGTGAACTGGACGATGCCAGACGTGAACTGGAACTGACGGTTGAAAAGCGTGTTCAGGAATCACTAGTCATGATTAAACAGATGGCCAGACAGGAAGCCGAAGATGGCCTGAAACTCAAGGTCAGTGAAAAGGAGCAGCAGATTGCTTCGATGCAGCGCCAGATAGAGGAACTGAAACGCAAGGCGGAGCAGGGCTCGCAGCAATTGCAGGGGGAAGCGATGGAATTGCAACTGGAAGTACTGCTGCGCCACAAGTTTCCATTGGATAGTATCGAGCCTGTCGCCAAGGGTGAAAGCGGCGGAGATGTGCTGCAACGTATCATGGGTCCTTCCGGACAATGGTGTGGCAGTATTTTGTGGGAATTCAAACGTACCAAGAACTGGAGTGACGGCTGGCTGGCCAAATTGCGCAATGACCAGCGGTCAGCGAAAGCCGAGTTAGCCATTCTGGTGTCCACGGCGCTTCCCAAGGAAATAGAGACATTCGGTCAGATGGAAGGTGTCTGGGTCACCGAGACACGTTTGATGCTGCCATTGGCACTGGCTCTACGCCAGTCCCTGCTGGATATTGCCAATGCCAGGCAAGTGCAGTCTGGACAGGAAAACAAGATGGAACTGGTGTATCACTATTTGACGGGTTCCCGATTCCGGCATCGCATCGAAGCCATAGTGGAAAAATTTTCGGATATGCAGGCCGATCTGGACAAGGAACGCAAAACCATGACCCGACTGTGGGCCAAACGGGAAATGCAGATTCATGGAGTGATCGAGTCCACGGTGGGCATGTACGGTGATTTGCAGGGCATTGCGGGACGTGCCCTGCCGGAAATCGAAGGATTGAATCCGCTGATGATCGATGTGCAGGCGAACAAGGAAAACGATCAGGGTCAAGCCGAGATCTAATTTCAATCATGACGGCGTGGCGATTTAATCAGATTATCGGAGAGTAAACATGACACATATCAATCCCGAAAGGCGGCAGTTTTTACAATATGCTGCGCTGGGTGCGTTGACTGCCGGTTTACCCGGACTGGTCCGGGCAGAAGGATCCAAAGGCAGCAAGGTTGCCGATCCGGGATTCAAACCCGATGTGGAAATTGCTTTGACGGCCAAAGTTTCGGATGTTTCCATCTTGCCCGGTCCGGCAACGCATGTGTTTAAGTATCACGGTAAATTGCTGAGTGGTCCCACGTCAGCGCTGCGTGAGTTACCGGGTTACCTGGGGCCGATATTGAATTTCGAACAGGGACAAAAGGTGCGGATCATTTTTGATAACCGATTGCCCGAACCTTGTATAACGCACTGGCATGGATTGCATGTGCCGCAGGTGATGGATGGACATCCGATGTACGCCATCGGTAATGGTGAGCAGTACGTCTATGAATTCGAGGTCAAGAATCCGGCAGGAACCTACTGGTATCATGCCCATACTCATGAACTGACTGCAACACAGGTTTATCAGGGTCTGGCAGGACTGATCACGGTTACGGACTCGGCAGAACGCAAACTTGGATTGCCGGAGGGGGAATTCGATATACCGCTGGTGATTCAGGACCGGCATCTGACTTCGGGTAATCAGTTGCGCTATGTGCTGAACCGGCATCAGCAGATGACTGGTTTTCTGGGCGACACCTTCATGATCAATGGACAACGGCAGAGTACCATTCCAGTCAAGACCAGGGCGTATCGGTTACGTATCCTGAATGGGTCAAACTCCAGGATTTACAAATTGGCCTGGCAGGATGGTTCGCCGATGATTGCGCTGGCTAGCGATGGTGGACTTCTGGAGAAGCCGCAGTCGCTGCCTTATATCATGCTGGCGCCCGCTGAGCGCATTGAAATCTGGGCTGATTTTAGTGGCCGCAAGCCAGGTTCCGAACTCGTGCTGCAGAGTCTTGGTCATCAGGCCACGACTCATATGGGGGGTGGAATGGGCAGAATGGGTGGAATGGGGCAGCAAGAAGTGATATCGCTGGTGAAATTCCAGATTGCGGAACAGGTGAGTGATTCTCCGGCACTGCCAAGCAGCTTGATTCCCATGCAACGATTCGCAGACAAGGACTTTACTCAGCCGGAGCGGACGGTTCCAATCGCAATTGGCATGCGACATATGACATTCCAGTTGAATGGCCGGACATTCGACATGCAGGATTACATGGAAATCGAAAAGATACCGCTCAACAGTGTGCAGCGGATCAGGATTTCCCATACCAGCGGCATGATGCGTGGTGGCAGGGGGCGGGGAGGGCGGAGTGGCATGGGTATGATGATGTCGATGCCGCATCCTATTCATCTGCATGGCCAGCAGTTTCAGATTCTGTCGCGCAGGCAAAATCATCCCACTGCAGCCTACGACACGGTGAAAGACGGATTTGTCGACAGCGGATGGAAAGATACGGTTCTGGTCATGCCGGATGAGGAAATTGAAATTGCCAAGCCATTCAGGGATTATGCCGGGCTATTTTTATATCATTGCCATAATCTGGAACATGAAGATATGGGGATGATGCGTCATTTTCATGTCGGCTGAGTGACTTGTATCCTTGCCAGGGAGGGTTCGGTCTTTTGCTCTAGTATCTTGAAGTAGGCAGTCAATTCAAATGGATCCAACGATAATGGCAAAGAAAGTTGAGATAAAATGGTTCGAGGAGCCGGATGATCATAATTATCCAGCGGCTCTGTCTTATTTGTCACTGATTTATGAAGAGAAGCAGGCGGCTGATTATGTGAGCCGTTTAAAGAAAGCGGTTATTTCCGAGTTTAAATCGAAGGATATTTTTCGGGCATCCAGTTTGTCATTACTGGGTGTCAGTAATACTCATGTCAAAACGAATCAGGAAAAAATCGAATCTGGAGAAAAATTGTCACCCATTTTGCTGGTGCGAGATTCCGCTAATGGCAGGGTCATTGTGGCGGATGGCTATCATCGGCTTTGTGCAGTGTATACCTATGATGAAGATGCAATCATCTCGTGCAAGATTGTCTCATAAAGTAATGGGAGGTGATGCTTGATCGAAGATATCGATAAGGTAGACAACACCGTCGTGATGGATGAAATTCAGTTGATACTGGCTGAGAAACGTACTTCGTTGTCAGTGATGCGTACAGGTATTGCCATTCTGGCGTTGCCATTGTCTGTCATGAGTGTATTGGTGGCTACTTCAAGATTGTATGACGCGCTGAGTGTGTTGCATTTCCTGATCCCGTTGGTGATACTCAGTCTGGGGTTAGTGGTGTTGAGTGTCTACTTGATTGTGCGCTCGATTATGCGCATACACTTCTATGACAATCTGTTGTACAGGATCAAGCTCAAAAAAAACGATCTGGCTGAGCTGATCGAATAGAGCAGGCATCGTAGATGATTACCGAGGAGTGACAATTTCGGCGAGTTCATCCGGAAATTACTCGGTTTCCCAAAAATTTTCGGATCAATGATGATACATCACTGATCCGAAATATGGGTTATTACCCAGCTAGACTGCAAAGAGACGGATAAAACGTTGGCTAGATTTGTTTGAAAGAGCCATCAGCTTGTCTGATCCATGCTTCGCCAGTATAGGCATCAAAAACCGACGATGCATCTGTAGCGAAACAATCCGTTACGATCTGGTTGTTGTAGGTGCTGGCTGTCGAATATTGAACCGGAGGGTTGGTCACAACGCCCGGCAAGCTACCAACCAGACCAGCGACGACATTGGTGATATCAATGCAGATCGACGAGTTGACTGTCAGATTGGTAATTTCCTGGGGTGCATTCCGGGTGCAATTTTTTACATTGGCCGCCGCATCGACAAGAGACTTGACCATGTCCGGAAATCCGGTCACGGTGATTCCGGTCAGGTTGGAAGACGTTACGGTATTGGTGCTGAGTAATGAAATACCGGAAGGAGCACTCTGTCTGGTCGGGGTACACAAATTGGTATTGCTCATGTCGGACATGACGACACATCCGTTGGTTGTAACCGTGACGACATTGCCACTCTGACTGTAATTGACTCCGGGAGGAACCTTGGTTGAGTCGCATGCCGCAATGCTACTGTTGCCGCCGGTGCCGTCAATGACTCCGATCAGGCGAGGAAGTGTGTCAATGATGGTTGGTGAATTGCCCCAAGGGCCGCCCATGACATAGACATTGTTGTCGCCCTTATTGACCCCGGCATATACACCCGATTCGGGATAGTGTCGAAATAACCAGGGCTCTATACTTTGTGTTGCCTGTCGGCTTGGAAAAAACTGGGGGTAGGTGTTTTCTGCCCAGTTCAGCAATTTCTCGGTATCGGTAGCAGTATCCGCTGCGACCCACTGAACGTGGCTAAACAATATCAAAGAAAAAAGGGCGGTGGCAAATTGGCTGATGCGCTGCTTCATACAAGGGATCTCCATAATTAGAATCAAAATGCAATTTTTGATCTTTACGGTATCACGGCAGACCCGGGAAGCAGCGAACGAAATGAAGGGTTAAAAATATCTATTTCTTCAAATTGAAAGTATTCATGCTTAGATTCTGCTGCTGACCGGCTTTTTGCGTATCGAGGAAAAATAGATCAGGGCGAGACCCATTGTTAGCATCAAATAGGTTTGTGGCTCAGGAATGGCTGCGATTATGAGTGTGGTACCTGTGCCATGCAGGTGAATAAAAGAAAAATCGTTGTGACTGCAAAAAGATATGTTTTGTTTTTCATTTTAGTCTTACTCATTTTGGCTGAGGTCATAGTTAAGAGTTAAGAAAGGATCAAGCTTCAATCATATTTTTGTCAGCCTCTGAGATCAATGCGACAAAATGTCACGCACCTTGCTGTTATTGAAGATTGAAATTATTTGTTCGATGTTATTCGAGTGTAACCATGGGCGAATAGCAATTCGGGATCATTCAATCCTGATTCACTATTCATGAGTTTTTTTGATCAGGGGAGTCATTAATGTGCTGTCGTTGCAGCACTAAATGCTAACAAATGGCAATAACCTTTGGTGCCGCAAAAAAATTTCACATCAATGAGGGTGATGATAGAGAAATAACAGTATGGAAATTAGTCGTTTGAAAAAAGTCGTTTTGCTTTTGTTTGTCGCTTTGATCGTCTATGGAACTTTCTTTACTGAAAAAGCCAGACTGGATAGAGAAGTGAATTGACTCTGTGCGATTGATGGGGGAGCTTACGATAAGAGTTTATGAAACAGTGATGCTATCAGCTGAGAAGTTTGATCGGTATGGGCAGATATCAATTCCGCACAAAGATAATATTAAACTTGGAGATGAGTATTTCTATCAATCATCTACATCTATTTAATTAAAGGGAACCCAGAATTAGTGGAGTATCACTATGAAATTTATCGGCGATTTGATGATAAATCATTAGGTGAAATAATTAATTACTCTAGACGCGGTAGCGGGATGCCGGGACCTTGGCATGTCGCTGCATTTCGATGTCCAAGTGAGACAGATGCAGATTTTTCTACGAGTCAAGCCCAGCCCAGCCCAGCCCAGCATTTTGCAGAAGCTAATCACATGGTCTCTCAATACACTGAAATTAAAGGTATGAATATTACGACTTCGATTGACAGTTATGACACGACACCAGGAAAAAATGACCGGGTGGAGTTTAGTCGAGGTATTACAGCCGATCAGCCGTACAGGCAATGATTTGGTACTATCCATCATCGATACCACCGATACACTTACAATCCGGAATTACCTGCAAAATGGCGGATTGACTCCGTATCCTGTCGAGTATGATTACATTTGCGGAGGATAACGCCATCTGGGATCTGCAAACCATCAAAGCAAAACTGGAAAGCAACCGGGCACCAGAATTATTGATCTCCTTGCCTGATGTGAATGTAACCGAAAGAACCATGTTGCATTATGTGATCGATTCCCGATCGTTTGCTGACCCGGATGTGGGTGACGAGCTTGTATACAGCGCAACACAAATGGATGGAAGTGCTTTGCCATCATGGCTTAATTTCGATGCTGCGACACGCACGTTGAGTGGTGTCCCGAATACAGTCGGTACCATCTGTGTGAATGTGACAGCCAGAGATAAAAGCAATCTTGCGGTATCCGATGTTTTTGAAATTATTGTCGAACGCGAGGGGGAAACACGTACCGGCACATCGAGTAATGACATTCTGAATGGGGGGGACGGTAGCGATACGCTTTCGGGTTTGGCGGGTAATGATGTCTTGAACGGTTATGCCGGAAATGATCATCTGGATGGCGGGGTCGGTAACGACACGATGAGCGGTGGCAGCGGAAATGATACTTTCGAGGTCAATAGTGCCAGGGATAAAGTGATGGAAAAAGCAGGCGATGGTAGCGACACAGTGATTGCATCAATCGCCTATACACTGGGCGTGAATCTGGAGAATCTCACGTTATCTGGGTTCTATGCGTTTTTGGGGGGGGCGGGAATACTGTGCTGCCAATGTGATAACTGGCAGCGATACGGTAAATGTCATCTGGGGCGGTGCAGGTGACGATCGATTGTCCGGAATGGGAGGTGCGGACTCCCTGTTTGGTGATGCAGGCAATGATGTGCTGGATGGTGGCTTGGGTAAGGATTGGATGGTTGGCGGTGCTGGTAGCGACAGCTATATGTTTGGGTGAGGATATGGCAGTGTGATTGGATTATCGAGAATAACTCAGTGACCCGGAGTAACGATAGGATTAAATTTTTGACCGATATCAGATCGGATCAGGTCTGATTCCAGCATAAAGGTGATAATCTGGAAGTCAGTATCATAGGTACAACAGATAAACTGGTCATCCAGGATTGGTACCTGGGTTCTGAGCATCACATCGATCAATTCAGAGTTTATGATGTGATGCTGATGGATGCCGATGTTGAAGTTCTCGTCACCGCGATGGCAGAGTTTGAACCACCTCAAATAGGACAAGTCGTATTGTCATCGACTCAGGAATCGATTCTGGGTCCACTGATTTCATCGCTCTGGTCATAAGGATTCATTATTCGGAAGAAATTTTTTCATTGATCAAGCTGTCATAATTTGTACAATAAATTACTCAGATAGGGAGAGACCAAATGAAACTCAAACGTATATTGATTATGGTGATACTAGCCGGTCTGTTGCCACTTATGACCGGGTGCTGGACCTTGGCTGCCGTTGGAGCGGGGGCATATGGCGGATACGAGATGAAAGAGCGTGGCTATACCATACAAAATCCGATCACCAAGGAAAAGAAATCGGAGAAGTGAACTGTTGGAGTAAAGACGGGGAGTTCGTTATTCTGTGATACGTATAAACATGACGGATTACGAGCTCTCCTTGGATTGAAAGCTCTCAAGAATCATCAGTGCTGCACCTATGACAATGGCAGTATCCGCAATGTTGAATGCAGGCCAATGATAATTCCCCATGTAGAAATCCAGAAAGTCGACGACGTGACCCAGCAGGATGCGATCGTACAGATTGCCCAACGCACCGCCCAGAATCAGACTCAACGATAGGCAAAACAGTTTTTCGTGCTGGTATTTACGAAGTAGAAACAGGATCAGTAATGCAGCCACCATGGCGATACCGCTGAGAAACCAGCGCTGCCAGCCCGGTTGATCGCTAAGAAAGCTGAACGCAGCACCTGGGTTATAAGTTAGTACCAGATTAAAAAAGCTAGTGACGGGAATGATTTGACCGAACTCCAGTGTCGATTCGACCCAGAATTTACTGATCAGATCCAATGCCAGAACAAAGGAGGCGATACCGAGGCTGACAAACAATTTCATGGTACGGTTTTCCAATAGTGATTAGGCGGATTTAGGCATGCTGACGCTGCTCGCCCTGCCCAAAAAGATTGCTGATACAGCGCTGGCACAATGTGGTGTGTTCCACGTGCTGTCCAACATCCTGACGATAATGCCAGCAGCGCTCACATTTTGAATGTACACTCGGTTTTACCGAAATACTTTCAGCTTCTTCTTCTGGAACCTGGATCAATCTTACCTCGGAGACGATCAGTACAAAGCGCAGATCATCACCAAGCGAATTCAGTACGGTAAAATCTTCAGCATGTGCGTGAATATCAACCATGGCCGCCAGTGAAGAACCAATTTCACCTTGCGTACGTGATTCTTCCAGTTTCTTCAGTACTTGCGAACGGAGCTCCCGGATTCTTGCCCAGTGTTGCTGCTGGGGCCCGGCTTCTGATTGCGCAGGAAAGACGTGCCAGGTTTGTAACAAAACACTGCTGTCGGTTTCTCCGGTGAAATGTTCCCAGGCCTCATCGGCTGTAAAGCTGAGTATCGGCGCGAACAACCGCACCAGGCCATGTGCGATGTGATAGAGCACAGTCTGGGCCGAGCGGCGTGGTAGACCTTCTGTTGCCGAGGTGTAGAGGCGATCCTTCAGAATATCCAGATAAAAACCACCCAGATCCTCAGAGCAGTAGTTATGCAGTTTGTGCACGACCTGATGGAATTCGTAACGTTGATAGCATTGAATCAGGTCTTCCTGCATGGCCGAAGTGAATGCCAGCATGTAGCGGTCAATTTCCAGGCAGTCAGCAATCTCGATGGAATCAGTCTGCGGGTTGAAATCCATCAGATTGGCCAGCAGGAATCGTAATGTATTGCGAATACGCCGGTAGCTTTCCACGACGCGTTTGAGTATTTCCTCGGAAATCGACAACTCACCGGAATAATCAGTCGAAGCCACCCACAGACGCAGTATATCTGCACCGGAAGTATCCATGACTTTTTGCGGTGCGATGACGTTACCCTTGGATTTGCTCATCTTGTGACCATTGCCATCCACCACGAAGCCATGGGTGAGCAGAGCATCGTAAGGTGCACGACCATCCATGGCGCAACCTGTCAGCAATGACGACTGGAACCAGCCACGATGCTGATCCGAGCCTTCCAGGTAAAGGTCGGCAGGGAACCGGAGTTGTTCGCTGGCTTTGACCACTGTGTTGTGCGTCGTGCCGGAGTCAAACCAGACATCCAGCGTATCGGTTAGCTTGCGGTAATGCTGACTGTCTTCTCCGAGCAGTTCCGCCGGTTCCAGTGCAAACCAGGCTTCGATGCCCTGTTGTTCCACTTTTTGCGCCACCTGTTCCAGTAGCTCGAGTGATCGTGGATGCAAGGCATGAGTTTCCTTGTGCACAAAAAAAGTCATGGGTACACCCCAGTTGCGCTGGCGCGAGACGCACCAGTCCGGACGATTCTTGATCATCGATTCCAGGCGTGCACGTCCCCATGCGGGATAAAATGCTGTGGTATCGACGGCCTGCATGGCCAGATCACGCAAGCTGGTTTTGGTTTGGTGGTTTTCGTTGGTGTTGTGCAGGTTCATGCCAATGAACCACTGCGGTGTTGCGCGAAAAATGATCGGTGTTTTGTGGCGCCAGCAATGTGGGTAGCTGTGGTCAATTTTTTTCAAGCAAAACAGATGTGCACTCGTTTTGAGCGTATCGATTACGACATCATTGGCTTTCCAGACCGATAATCCGGCAACCAGCGGTGTGCTGGCGACGAATTGGCCATTTCCGTCCACCGGGCTGTCGCTTGGCAAACCATATTGCTGACCGACAAAATAATCGTCCAGACCATGGGCTGGGGCGGTATGGACCAGTCCTGTACCGGCATCCAGTGTGACGTGTTTGCCGCAAATGATCTTGACCAGGCGTGATTCAAAGGGATGATGCAAGGCAAGCTGTTCCAGCGCTTGCCCTTTGCAAGTGGCCAGTATTTCGCCATCAAGCTCGTAACGCTGTAGGCAGGATTGCTGCAATTCTTTGGCAACGATCAGCAGGCCACGCGAAGTGCGTATCAGAGCATATTCAAAATCGGGATGAACGCTGACTGCCTGATTGGCCGGTAGTGTCCACGGGGTGGTCGTCCAGATGAGCGCATATGCATCCATGCCTGCTGGTACTGCGATACTGAAGATAGTGTTTAGAGCGGCGTGTGCCGACGATTCAACCTTGAATCCCACATCGATAGCTGGCGAGCTTTTGTCTTCATATTCGACTTCGGCTTCAGCCAGTGCCGAACCGCAATCGATACACCAGTTGACGGGTTTTTGTCCCTGATACAGAAAGCCATTCTGGTAAATTTTACCGAGTGACCGAATGATGTCGGCTTCCGTTTTGAAATTCATCGTGAGGTAGGGGTTGTCCCAGTCGCCCAGCACACCCAGGCGGATGAAATCGGCTTTCTGGCGTTCTACTTGTTCCTGCGCAAATGCTCGGCACAATGCCCGTACTTTATCGGCGGGCAGACGCTTGCCGTGTTTTTTTTCAATCTGGTGCTCGATCGGCAGGCCGTGACAATCCCAACCGGGGATATAAGGCGCATCAAATCCGGACAAGGTTTTGCTTTTGATGATGATATCCTTGAGAATCTTGTTGACGGCGTGACCGATATGAATGTCACCATTGGCGTAGGGGGGACCGTCATGCAGAATGAATTTGGGACGGCCTTTGCTTGCGGCACGAATTTTCTGGTACAGATTTCTGTTTTGCCAGGCTTTTAGTATTTCGGGTTCCCGATTTGCGAGATTACCTCGCATCGGAAATGGTGTGTCGAGCAAGTTGAGGGTTTTCTTATAATCTGTCATGGAGAATAAACATATCAATTAAAAGGCTGTGCATGGCTTGCAGAAATTGCCCTGGTTGAATTGAAAAAGTCCTTGGCTGCACTGACATCTTTTTCAATTTGACTGACCAGCGAGTCTATATCCGCATATTTTTCTTCATCGCGCAACTTGTGCAAGAAATCGACCTGCAAATGCTGCCCGTAAATCTCATCGTTGAAATCAAACAAATGTACTTCCAGAACAGGTTTGCCATTTTCTTGCACGGTTGGACGTACACCCAGACTGGCGACGCCGGGCAGAACCGCGGCAGGAGAGGATGCAATCGCCCCGTGTACCGCAACGACAAAGATGCCTGAAAGTGCCGGACGAAAGTATTTCAATTGAATATTCGCCGTCGGGAAACCAATCTGCTTGCCCAATTTGTCGCCATCGACAACTCTTCCGCAAATGCTGTAAGGTCTGCCCAGCAGCTTTCGGGCTACTGTCAGATCGCCTGATGCGAGGGCCTCGCGTATTCCAGTACTGGACACGCGGTGCTGATCGATGGTGATGCTAGGCATGACTTCAACCTCGAATTGACTGGCAGCCGATAGGGATTGCAATAATTCGAAATCTCCTGCGCGGCGGGCACCAAAACGGAAATCATCGCCGATCAGAAGCCAGCGAACCGCCAATTCTTGCTTTAGGATACGTGTAATGAATTGTTCCGGACTGATTCGGGCGAAATCAAAATTGAAGCGACAAATGTGAATGCCATCGACATCTGCTTTTCTCAGATATTTCATTTTTTCACGCAGGCTGGTCAGGCGTGCAGGAGCCTGATCCGGAGCGAAGAATTCACGTGGATGAGGTTCAAAGGTCATGACATGTGCAGGCAGATTAGCCGTTCTGGCTGCTTCCTTCAGACGTGCAAGTATGGCTTGATGTCCCAGATGAACGCCATCAAAATTGCCTATCGTTAGAGCAATCGGTGACTTGTTGCGTGTCGCCGCTTTTCGCCAAGTATGCATGTGAAAGACTGAAAAATTAGCAATTTTAACGTGATTAAAGTAAACAGGTCCAGTTCCTAAGGGAATTCCCAGATTTGACTGGGGTATCATCTAGAGCGCTTATGTGTTTGCTGGACTGTGTTTCTGAGGGAGGTGATTGAGTCCGATTAACCGACTGTCCCGATGTTTGCCAGTTTACAATATGCCTCTATTCAGTAAATATGCCAACGCATTTTCTTTTTTTAATTAACGTAACGACATTTCATGGTAATGCCACATCAAAGACAAGATCACGTTCTGCAGGCACTCGCACAGATGTTGGAAAATCCGCATAGAGAGAGAATTACAACTGCAATGCTTGCGACGCAGGCAGGGGTTTCAAGGACATCGCTGTATCGTATTTTTCCAAAACGGTTCCAGATGTTTGAGGCTTTGATTGAATTTATCGAGCAAACATTATTTGTACGTATCAACCAGATTCTGGAGAAGCAAGAAGAAAGTACTGTGAAAATTGAGCATCTGATACTGTTGTTATTGGGTTTTTCGCAGAAAAACCCCGGAATGACAAGGATCCTGATCAGTGATGCACTGGTTGGCGAGCATCAAAACTTACAGATGCGCATTGATCAATTGCATGATCGGATTGAAGTTACGTTGAAGCAGGCACTGCGTTTTGCCATCACTGAACAGCAAGTATCGGTGCAATTCGATATCGCGTTACAAGCCAACGTCATGATGTGTTTTGTGATAGGTCGCTGGTACCAGTTTGTGAAAAGCGGATTCCGACGCGATCCTCTGGTTGACTGGGAAAATCAGCGGCGCTTGGTGTTGCCATCTGAACTATTCAAGCACAATGGTTAGCACTCTCTGCTGTTTTCCCGGTGCAAACCGGACAGGCTGGATCCTTGCCGAGTTTTAATGAACGCCATTGCATGGTCAAACTATCCAGTAATAGCAACCGGCCGCTCAGACTTTTTCCGATATCGAGCAGGATCTTGAGTGTTTCTGCGGCTTGTGTGGAACCAATGATACCGGTCAGTGGAGCAAATACGCCCATGGCCGAACAAGCCATATCACGATCATCGCCTTCGTTTGAGTAGAGGCAGTGATAACAAGGACTATCCGGGTGGCGCAAATCAAATACACTGACTTGACCTTCAAACTGTATTGCTGCGCCGGATATCAGTGGTTTTTTATGGATCAGACAAGCCTGATTAATGGCATGGCGTGTTGAAAAATTGTCACTGGCGTCGACCACTGCATCAGCCTGTGCGACCAGATCGGCTAATTCGGTTGCTGCAACATGTTTCTGAATTGCGGTCACTTTGATTTCAGGATTGATTTCCACAAGTGATGCGCGGGCTGACAGCGCTTTTGCCTGACCCAACGAGTGGTGGGTATGTGCAATCTGTCGCTGCAGGTTGGTTAAATCGACTTGATCGCCATCGCAGATGATCAAATGACCAATGCCACTGGCTGCCAGGTACAGGGCGGCGGGGGAACCCAGTCCACCCGCACCGATAATCAGAACATTCGATTGATTGAGTTTTTCCTGCCCCGCAATGTCAATTTGCGGCAGCAGGATGTGTCGACTGTAACGGAGCAATTGCTGATCATTCACGATCCTGCACGATTATCAGCTATCTGTTTCATCCGATTTTTTCTCGGAAACCGGTGTCTTGATTCCTTTGAAGTAGTTCATTGCCTGAATGAGCAATAAATCTCCTTCGGAACCAAATTCAACAGGTGCCTTGTCATTTTTGTTTTTATTCTTCTTATTTTTCTTGTTGCTGGCTGGTTTCTTGGCAGCTTTATCCGATTCTGATTCCGGTTTTTTATCGGTTTTCTTGCCATTCGATAAATGGCGATTTAAATCGGACTCACGTAAACGTTCATCATCGCCACTGTCGGTTTCATCCGGAACGTCAGGTGTAATGCCCTTGGCCTGGATGGACTGACCATTGGGAGTATAGTAACGGGCAGTGGTCAGTTTGATCGCAGTGTTATTACCCAGTGGCAGAATGGTCTGGACTGACCCCTTTCCAAAGGTTTGTGACCCCATTACGATGGAGCGCTTATGATCCTGCAAGGCTCCGGCTACAATTTCCGAAGCGGATGCCGAGCCTCCATTAACCAGTGTGATCATGGGTACGGTCTTCACTGCTGCTGGCAATCCTTTCAGAAAATCTTCATCGGGACCACGCAGATAGTATTCCGGATTGGCGTGCAATTTCATTTTGGCATCAGGGCTGCGACCTTCGGTATAAACAACCAAGGCATTTTCAGGAAGAAAGGCAGCGGATACAGCGACTGCTCCATTGAGCAGGCCACCTGGGTCATTGCGTAAATCCAGAATCAAGCCTTTCATATCATTGGAATGTCCGGCAAACAGCGTTCTGATGGCTTGCGCCAGATTTTCCCCGGTTTGTTCCTGAAATTGGGTAATGCGGATATAGGCATAACCCGGTTCGATCATTTTCGATTTGACGCTTTGAATTTTTATGATATCCCTGACCAGATTGAATACCAGCGGCTCGGTTTCTCCTTCGCGAACAATGGTAATTTTGATCGAGGTATTGGGTTTGCCACGCATCAGTTTGATGGCGTCATTCAATGTCATGCCCTTGACCACGGTATCATCCAGCTTGATGATCAGGTCACCGGTTTTGATGCCGGCACGGAAAGCAGGGGTGTCCTCAATCGGGGAAATGACTTTGACGACTCCGTCCTCCATGGTAACTTGAATGCCCAGTCCGCCAAATTCACCCTGCGTTCCTATTTGTAACTCTTTGTAATCATCCTTGTCGAGGTAGGAGGAATGTGGGTCCAAACCCACCAGCATGCCATTGATGGCTTCTGTGATGAGTTTCTTGTCTTCTACTGATTCCACATAATCACTTTTAATGCGACCGAAAACTTGGGCAAATGTGCGTAATTCATCTATCGGCAGTGGGTGAATTGCTTCTATGTTGTCTTTCTTGGCAATGGCAGAAAAATTCAAACTGAGCATCATTCCCGCAACTAAACCAATTAGCAGTAAACCTGTTTTCTTAATTGCACTACTCATGACACTATCTCCGCACTGATCAAATGTATAAAAATTACTAGTCTACTCGATTGTTATCCATGTCATCGGATCAATAGGCTTGCCTTTGTGCCGAAGTTCAAAATATAACCCCGAATCCGAATCGCCATCACTATTGCCGACGGTGGCAATTGTATCGCCTCCACGTATGTGGGTGCCTACTTGTTTTAACAGTGTCTCATTATTGCCATAGAGACTCATGAATCCATTACTGTGATCCAGAATGATCAGATTCCCGAATCCTCTCAACCAATCCGCAAAAACGATTCTTCCATCGGAGATGGCCTTGACCTCACTGCCACTGTCTGACCGGATGAATAATCCTTTCCATGTCACATGCTTACCTGACCGTTGACCACCGAAACGGTTCATTAGTTTCCCGCGTACCGGTAAATTGAGTTTTCCTTTCAGTGCAGAAAATGGTGCACCTATGATCGAAGCATCTGGAAGCTTGTTATTGATGGCATTATGCTTGGATTTTTTTTCCACCAATAATTTGTTCAGTTCATGAATCAGTTCCGTCAGACGTTTTTCATCACCTTGCAGTTTGTTGATTTCACGTTGTTGTTGTGTGATTTGACCTGATATTTGGTTGAGTAAAACCTGGTGCTTGCTTTTTTCCTGCTCTAGCATTTTTTGCTGTGCAGTAGATTCAACATACAGGAGATTGATAGCTTGTTTTTTTTGTTGGCTTTCAATTGCAAGCATGCGCACTTGGGATTGATGCATTTGAAGCTGATCAATGGTGTTGGTCCAGTCACGGGCGATCTGTTCATAATAATGAATGTCGCGCATCAATTGATTTGGGTCATTCTGATTAATGATCAATTTTAAATAATTAGAGGTTTGATGCGATACTAAGTATTGATGATAAATCAGTTTATCCAGTTGATGCTGTTCAGTTTCGATACTTTTCTTGAGTTGATTGAATTGATCTTCGAGTTGTACCAATGCATTTTTGGCCTGTAGATCACTCTCTTTGATTTTTGCCAATTTCTGCTGCATGGACCGAATATTGCGCTCGACTTCCGCTAGTGCATCAGATGTTTTGTTTTTGGTGATTTCTTTTTCGACCAGATCTTTTTGAAGAGCCTGAATGCGCTCACGCAGTGACTTAAGATTCTGTTGGTTATCTTCTGATACAGCGATTGAAGATTGCCATAATGCTGGCACGCTACAAAGGAGCATCAGTTTGAACAATCGTGAGCGAGCAAAACAAGTTGATTTAGACTCACTTGTCATCATTGATCAACTGTATGGCAGGCATTTGATATCGTCAAATTTTTGTTTGCAAATCAATCGATCTCTTATGATTTTGATTTTCCTTGATTGGCTACAAGTTGCATGGCTTCCTGGATTTCAGCAGGGTCACCAAGATAATAACTCTGGATTGCATCCATGTTGTCATCCAATTCATATACCAAAGGGATACCAGTCGGGATATTGTAATTTAGGATTTCTGCTTCACTCATATTGTCGAGATATTTGACCAGTGCTCGTAACGAATTGCCGTGTGCAGCAATAATCACCTTCTTGCCTGCCTGAACCTGAGGAGCGATTGTGGTGTTCCAGTAGGGTAAGAAACGGTCTACTGTGTCCTTAAGGCACTCAGTCAAGGGTATTTCATTCGGATTCAGATTTCTGTATCGTGGGTCAGTTCCAGGATAGCGAGCATCTTCGGGCGTGAGTGCAGGTGGTCTCGAATCATAGCCGCGACGCCACAGCAATACTTGCTCATCACCATATTTTGCTGCGGTTTCAGCCTTGTTCAATCCCTGAAGAGCACCGTAGTGTCTTTCATTCAATCTCCAGGAATGATGAATCGGAATCCACATTTGATCCATTTCATCAAGGGTTATCCAGAGTGTGCGAATAGCGCGTTTGAGTACCGAAGTGTGGGCGATATCGAAGGAATAACCTTGTTTTTTGAGGAGTTGCCCTGCTTTCTGGGCTTCTAGTATGCCTTGAGGAGTTAAATCAACATCAGTCCAGCCGGTAAATCGATTTTCTTTGTTCCAAGTGCTTTCTCCATGTCGCAGGAGAATAATTTTCTTCATATATTTGCTTTTGTGAAATGTAAGGGGGCAGAAACTAAAACTTAGGACATTTTATTATATTTTGATGGAGAATGCAGCATCTAGCTGATTCTTTATGTGAATATAACCTGTAAGGTGTCTCATTTGATGAGAATGACTTGATTACTTTATATTGTGTTGTCTTTGTTAAAATACACACAAAGAATTTGGGATGAGACGAGGTGTTTCAGTTGAGATTGAAAGATTTAATATCAAGACGAAAATCAATGATGTTATTATCCTAAAGCTTTTTTGGATTGAAAAGTCGGGTTGCTTTTCTTTTTTTGAATTTTGTAATTTAATTGAACATTTAGAATTGTATGGAATTATCTTTTTTGCAAGATCATTTTCTTCTCAAGCTAGAAAATATGCTGTTTGCCATTGCGGCGGTTGTAAGCGGATTGTTGCTGTTATGGTCGATGTTAACGCAACGAGGTATTAAGGAAATTGACGCACGTGTTGCGGTGCAACTGATCAATTATCAGGATGCTGTCATTCTTGATGTTAGGGACGATGGCGATTACATTGCCGGGCACTTACCCAATTCGAAACATATTCCTTCCGGAAAGATTGAAGAACGTTGGGCCGAGCTACAGAAATTCAAGGATAAACCCATAGTAGTCATATACCCTGGAGGAATCCGATCAAATCATCCGAGTTTAGTTCTGAGAAAAAATGGATTCGCGCAGATTTTTAACCTGATGGGTGGAATTGATTCGTGGAAGCGCGCTAACTTGCCAATTGTAAAACGGTAGTATCATGAGCAAGATAGTTATGTATACCACTGGTTTTTGCCCTTATTGCAAAATGGCAGAAAGCTTGTTGCTTTCCAAAGGGGTTCAGGAAATCGAAAAAATCAGAATCGATCTGGAGCCTGCACAACGCGGTTTGATGATGGAAAAAACCGGACGTCGTACGGTTCCACAGATTTACATCGGCGAAAGATATGTAGGTGGTTATGACGATCTGGTGAAACTGGATCAGGCTGGCGAATTGACGGTACTCCTCGCGGTCTAGTTGTTTTCGTCGTCATGAGGTTATGGTGATTAACTTTTAATTTGGTGAAATGTATGAATGATCAGCAACAACCTGTATTTGCAATAGAGAAAATCTACGTTAAGGATTTGTCATTAGAAATACCGAATGCTCCCAATATTTTTCTGGAACGAGATACACCAGAGATCAATATGCAGCTTGGGAGTAAAAATGAAAGTATCGAAGATGGGCTCTATGAGGTTTTGTTGACCGTCACGATTACGGCCAAGATAAAAGACAAAATCATGTTTATTGTCGAAGCGCAGCAAGCTGGCATTTTTCGTATCCGTAATGTAGCAACTGATGAGATGGATCCTGTTTTGGGTATTGGTTGTCCTAATATTCTTTTTCCATACCTGCGGGAAGTGGTGTCCGATATCGTAACGCGAGCAGGATTTCCTCCGGTTATACTGAGTCCAGTTAATTTTGAAGCCATATATCAACAAAAGAATGCAGAGATGAGTAAAAACTAGGTTGTATGAATCTTAACTCCCATGTTACTGGTGACATGATGAAAGTGATCCTTGATTCCAGTCGATTTCTTTTTTTGAGAAAAACGCTGAGGTTATGCTGTCTGTGTCTTTTTTTAGGTTCGCCTTATGCTAGCGCGCAGCTAGAATTTCTGTCGGTGACCGAAAACGCTGTAGTAATGTACGATGCACCGTCACTGAAAGCAGATAAATTATTTGTGGTTGGTCTGTATTTTCCTGTTGAGGCTATCGTTCATGTTGAAGGCTGGGTTAAGGTTCGTGATAGTAGCGGTAGTCTCGCATGGATCGAGAAAAAGTTTTTGAGTGATCAAAAATATGTCATTGTCACGACTGCTGTTGCCGATGTGCATCAGTCTACTGATGTCAGTTCTCCGGTCGTGTTTCAGGCTGTTGAAAATGTAATTCTGGAGTGGTTGGATTCTGATACCGACGGGTGGGTCAAAGTACGTCATAAAAGTGGTAATAGCGGATTCGTCAGAACCAATCAGGTCTGGGGTTCATGAGAATTGCGATTTTAGGCGCGGGAGCTTGGGGATCCGCGCTGGCAATCAATTTGTCGGCACGTCATCAAATTAGTTTGTGGACGAAGGATTCGGATCATGCGACTGAAATGCAACGAGAGCAGACAAATCGCAGGTTTCTGACAAACTTTACACTCCCCCAGTCTATTCAAATCACTGCTGTTTTGTCTGAGGCGCTGGATGCCGCTGAATTGACTCTCATTGTAGTTCCTATTGTTGGTTTTCGTGACACGCTTAGATCGGTGCTGAAATGCAAGCCCGAGTTACCCATTCTATGGGGGTGCAAGGGGTTTGAACTGGAGACTTGTCATTTGCCGCATCAGATTGTGAAGCAGGAATATGCCGAAAAGCTGCCTCTGTGTGGAGTATTGTCAGGTCCAAGCTTTGCTGAGGAAGTCGCTCGTGGCTTGCCTACGGCATTGACGCTGGCATCAACCGAGGTCGATTTTTCTCAGACAATTGCGAGTGAATTGCATCATTCGCGTCTTCGGATCTATACCAGTGATGATGTTATTGGGGTGGAAACGGGGGGGGCAATAAAAAACGTCATCACAATAGCAGCGGGAATTTCGGATGGTATCGGTTTTGGACATAATGCAAGAGCTGCGCTGATAACGCGTGGATTGATGGAAATTACCCGACTCGGGCTTGGCTTGGGAGGGGATATGAAAACTTTTATGGGGTTGGCCGGTTTGGGGGATCTTATTCTTACTTGTACTGGAGATCTGTCACGTAACAGGCAGGTTGGATTGATGCTGGCTGCAGGAAAAACATTGAATGATATTCTGACGGAACTTGGACATGTGGCTGAAGGGGTGTATACAGCCAGATCAGCCTTGGAATTGGGCATGCGTTTACATGTCGATATGCCAATTACAAGAGCTGTTTGTAGCATATTAAATGAGGATATATCCGCTCGGGAGGCGGTAGAGGTGTTGTTAAATCGTGAACAAAAATCTGAAATCTATTGATTCATGAATTTGAGGATAGACTTCGAGTAATTTATTGAATTAATGATTAATTGATTGTTTTATATGATTAAATGATTGATGTCCAAATTGTTAAGGTGTTTTTTGTATCGTGAGATCAATCAGTTGGTGAAAGCTGGAGGCCTTTATTTGCTTGACCGGGCGCTGGCAGCTTGATATAAGAGCGTTTGCAGTGCTTGCTTGTGATTTAATTACCATTAACTTAGAAGGGGAATTATATGAACAAATCCGAACTTATCGAAGCTATCGCAAAGTCAGCTAAAATTTCCAAAGCATCTGCAGGTAGTGCGTTAGATGGTGCATTATCTGCAATAAAGGGAGCACTTAAAAAGAATGAAAGTGTTACTTTGGTCGGATTTGGAACATTTAAGGTGGGTACAAGAGCGGCGCGAACCGGTCGTAATCCTCGTACTGGTGCCGCCATAAAAATCAAAGCAGCCAAGGTTCCTAAATTCAGTGCTGGTAAAGCGCTTAAAGATGCAGTAAACTAGCCGACTTTGTGAACGGGTGCTTAGCTCAGCTGGTAGAGCGTCGCCCTTACAAGGCGAATGTCGGCGGTTCGATCCCGTCAGCACCCACCAGTTCACAAATCCTATACGCTAGTTTTAGGAGTGGTAGTTCAGTTGGTTAGAATACCGGCCTGTCACGCCGGGGGTCGCGGGTTCGAGTCCCGTCCACTCCGCCAACATAAGTGTAAAATAAGCTCAGAGCAGTATATAGTCACACTCCTATCAATTTAGTCTTCCTCATTTTAAATCGTGTTTGAATTCGTTAATCGAAAGAAACGTGTTGTTCAAGTCATCATGGGCTTGGCCGTTCTGCCCTTTTTGTTTTGGGGTATTGAATCCTATCGCAACATGGGTAGTGAAGGTTTTGTGGCGGTGGTTGATGGAGAAGAGATTTCTCGTCGTGAATACGAGCAGGCGCTTCGGGATCATCATGAAAGAATGCGCTCCATGCTTGGAGCAAATTTTGATAGTTCCATGCTGGATAGTTTTGAAGTCAGAAATTCTGTCATGGAACGTTTGATTCAGCAGCGCCTATTGCAGCGTGAAGCAGTCAATAATGGTTTTGTGGTTCTGGATTCTCAGTTAATAAAAACTATTCGTGAAGTTCCAGCCTTTCAGAAAGAAAATAAATTTTCCAAACAGCAATACGAGGATTTGCTGCGTGCGCAAGGGTTGACTCCAACTGTATTTGAGTCGCGTGTTCGTCAGGAACTCCTGTTGCAACAATTATTGGATGGATATAGCGAAAACGGTTTTGTACCCAAAGCTGTTGCAGAAAAAGTTAAATATCTCAGTACAACGCAACGTGAGATTAATCAATTCCGGATTGATCCGGAACAATTCATGGCGCAAGTGATGCCTGATGAAGGAGCGATTGCTGCTTATTATGAAAAGCATCAAACCGATTTTGACTTGCCGGAGCGCGCACGGGTCGAATATGTGGTGCTATCAATCAATGAGATGGCAAAACAAGAAATAGTGAGCGAGGAAGCTGTCAATAATTATTTTTCAGAACACCAGAGTGAATTCGGTAAACCGGAAGAACGCAAAGCGAGTCATATTTTGATCAGTGTTACTGCTGATGCGACAGATGAAGAAAAGCGGCAGGCACGTGAAAAGGCTGAGAATCTTTTGACTCAAGTCAAGCAGGATCCACAGCAATTTGCGGTCATTGCGAAGGAATTTTCGAATGATCCTGGTTCGGCAGCTCAAGGTGGGGATTTGGGATTTTTCGGGCGTGGAGTTATGGTAAAAGCATTCGAAGATAAAATTTTCTCCATGCAATCGGGTGAGATCAGTGATTTGGTGGAGACTGATTTCGGTTTTCATATTATCCAGCTAACCGAAATTAAAGAAGCCGAGCAACCTGATTTGAGCGAAGTACGTGAAGAGATTGAAAATAAACTGAAGCTGCAGGCTGCAAGCAATACTTTCGGTGAAACGGCAGAAGATTTCAGAAATGTGATTTATGAGCAGAGTGACACGCTGGATGGAGCAGCAAGTAAATTTGGATTGTCGCTACAGAAAAGCGATTGGATCAGCCGAAACAATGCGGATCCCATCATTCTTGGAAATGACAAGCTGTTAACTGCTATTTTCTCTGATGAGGCTATAAAAAATCAGCGTAATACTGAAGCTATCGAGGTTAATCCGGATACATTCGTTGCTGCACGGGTTGTGGAGCATAGGTCAGCGACTACGCAGTCGCTGTCAGT
This sequence comes from Nitrosomonas sp., assembly GCA_017879645.1. GTDB lineage: Bacteria > Pseudomonadota > Gammaproteobacteria > Burkholderiales > Nitrosomonadaceae > Nitrosomonas. The sequence continues at coordinate 5,227 of JAAEXZ010000005.1, read as the reverse complement.
CGTCGAAGATCAGGTTATTGCTATATTGAAGAAAAAAATGGCCGAAGAAAAGGCTATTGAAGAAGGTAAGGTTAAACTTGCGGCTCTGCAGGAGAAAGGTGAAGATGCTGGTGTAGCATGGTCAGAGGCTAAACAAATATCCTATATGCAATCTCAAGGTCTTGATCACGAAGTTTTGCGGTTAATTTTCAGAGCAGAAATCAAAACATTGCCTGCCTACCTCGGTGCACATAGCCCGACTGGAGGATACGATCTGATACGAATCAACAAGATTATTGATCCTGAAGCAGCGGATGAGACTACAATGGTTAACTTTAGCGGGCAATTGCAGCAAATGCTTACACAAGAAGAAATGTTTTCCTACCTTTCCTTGCTTCGTAAAAAATATGAAGTAAAAGTAAAGCAGGATGCTTTTTAAGATATGAGTATTTTGCGTGACATATTGTGTTGATCACGCTTGTCAATCAACTAGATCAAATGCAACAGTATTAAATCCTGCATCGACGTAAGTAATTTCTCCAGTAACACCACTTGCCAGATCACTGCATAAGAAAGCTGCTACGTTACCCACTTCATCGATGGTGACGTTGCGGCGCAGTGGAGCGACCTTCTCGGTATAACCCAGTAGTTTTCCAAAATTTCCAATTCCGGAAGCGGCAAGTGTTTTAATCGGACCGGCGGAAATCGCATTGACCCGAATACCTTTTGGACCCAAGCTGGAGGCCATGAAGCGAACATTTGCTTCGAGGCTGGCCTTGGCCAAGCCCATGACATTGTAGTTGGGCATCACTTTGACTGCGCCGAGATAACTCAATGTCAACAGGGCGCCATTTCTATTCTGCATTAATGGCAATGCAGCTTTGGCCAATGCCGAGAAGCTGTAGGCGCTGATATCATGTGCGATGCGGAATGCTTCGCGATTGACACTTTCCAAGTAATCACCCGCTAAAGCTTCCCGTGGCGCAAAAGCGATCGAATGAATGATGCAATCAAGTCCATCCCAATGTATCTGCAGATCACTGAAACATTTTGCAATTTCCTCATCTTTGGCAACATCACAGGCAAAAAGCAAGGTGCTATCAAATTCAGCGGCCAGCTTTTCCACGCGTGCGCGTAATTCCTCAGTTTGGTATGTGAATGCCAGCGTAGCGCCCTCACGTTTCATGGCTTTGGCAATGCCGTAGGCAATTGAACGATTGCTGAGCAACCCAGTAATCAATACGCGTTTATTTGCGAGCAAGCCCATATTTTTTGTTCCTGTTTTATTTTATAGGTGCTGAATTATAGCGTAACGACTAACGAAGGTGAAACCAAGAACCAGGGGTTGATCGTCTATACGTGATATATTTACACATGCAATTTGTGTGGTTAAGTGTGTAAAAGGTTATGTCCGTACTAAAAAAAAATATTGGTTCGCTTTTTTGGGTATTACTAGTGTGTTCGGCGTGCAGTGGGAAAAGTTGGAATAATCCTTATTCCATAGCCGATACTGGGCAAAATGTTCTTTATAGTGTTTTTACCGAGCGTCCAAAACATCTTGATCCGGTGCAGTCTTATAGCTCCAATGAAATTCAGTTTACTGCACAGATTTATGAGCCGCCGTTGCAATATCATTATTTGAAGCGACCCTTTGAGTTAATCCCGTTAACTGCCAGCATACTGCCTACAGTCACCTTTTTTGATGACCAGGATAATCGTCTTTCAAATAATGTAGATGCTGAAAATGTTGCATACAGTCTATATGAGGTCAAGATTAGCCCGGGAATTTCTTATCAACCCCATGCTGCTTTTGTACGGAATGAAGAAGGTGAGTGGCTATTCCATAATCTGACTGATCGTGAATCAGCTTCCATTCACAAATTATCCGATTTTTCACGCACAGATACCCGCGAACTAACTGCTGCAGATTATGTATATCAGATAAAAAGATTGGCGCATCCCAAGTTACATTCGCCCATTTTTGGGTTAATGGCCGATTACATCGTGGGGCTGAAAGAGTATGCGACGGTACTGAAACAATCAGAGCAGAGACAGGGGAGGGGGAGTTTGTTTCTCGATTTGCGCGATTGGGATCTGGAAGGTGCTCAGATTGTAGACAAGTATACCTACCGGATAAAGATAAAAGGTAAATACCCTCAATTTGTTTATTGGCTGGCTATGCCCTTTTTTGCCCCGATTCCGTGGGAGGCCGATCGATTCTATTCACAGGAAGCGTTAATCCAGAAGAATATCACTCTGGATTGGTATCCGGTTGGTACCGGACCGTATATGCTGGTGGAGAACAATCCTAACTCGAAAATGGTACTGGAGAAGAATCCTCATTTCCATGGTGAGTTTTATCCAATTGAAGGTGAGACGGATGATACCGATAGGGGGTTGCTGCTGGATGCTGGAAAAAGGCTGCCATTTATAGAGAAGGTTATTTTTACTAGGGAGAAGGAGAGCATTCCTCGGTGGAACAAATTTCTTCAGGGATATTATGACGCTTCGGGGATTGGTTCGGATAGTTTTGATCAGGCAGTGCAGTTGGTTGGTCAGGGGGAAGCAACTGTCACAGATGAAATGGCTGTGCAAGGGATACGACTGGAAACTACAGTCGCTGTTTCAACGTATTACGTTGGATTCAATATGTTGGATCCTGTGGTTGGGGGGGGGGGTGATCGGCGCAAGCAAGATGCAGCGCGCAAACTAAGGCAGGCGATTTCAATTGCAGTCGATTACGAGGAATATATTTCAATTTTTGCCAATGGTCGTGGATTGGCGGCGCATGGTCCGATTGCGCCAGGTATTGCGGGATATCGCGAGGGTCGGGACGGATACAATTCGGTGGTTTATGATTGGATCGATAATCGTGTGCAGCGCAAATCGATTCAAGAAGCTAAAAAATTGTTGAATGAAGCAGGTTATCCTGACGGCATTGATCAGAAAACAGGTGCTCCACTGATACTCCATTTTGATGTAACGGCTCGAAGTGCCGAGGATCGTTCTAAGTTGGATTGGATGCGTAAGCAATTTCAGAAGCTGAATATACAGCTGATCATCCGAAGTACGGACTACAATCGGTTTCAGGACAAAATTCGTAAGGGGAATGCACAAATCTTCGAGTGGGGCTGGAATGCAGATTATCCTGATCCTGAGAATTTTCTGTTTTTGCTGCATGGTCCGCAAAAAAAGGTTGGAAATAATGGCGAGAATGCTGCGAATTACGTGAATCTGGAGTACGACACACTCTTTGAACGAATGAAAAATATGGAGAATGGTGACAAAAGATTGCAGATCATCAATCGTATGGTTGAAATTTTACGTCAGGATGCGCCGTGGTTATGGGGCTATCATCCAAAAGATTACGGTTTGTATCATTCTTGGTATCAAAATATAAAAGCCAACCGAATATCCAATAATAATCTCAAGTATTTTAAAATTGACGCTCAGTTACGCGAGAAAAAGCGTGAGCAGTGGAATGAACCAGTGCTGTGGCCAATTGGATTGCTAGTCTTTTTGATCGTGATTGGTTTTGTCCCGGCACTTACGGCTTATCGTCGGCATCAAAACAGTAACGCGGCTGGCATGCTGATCCAGAAAATGGAGTAGTGGAATGCTAAGCTACATTTTGCGACGTGTTCTTTACGCACTTCCCATTCTAATCGGGGTCAATCTGATTACCTTTGCTTTATTTTTTGTGGTGAATACTCCCGATGATATGGCGCGCATGCAGCTGGGAATAAAATATGTGACGCCGGAGGCAATTGAAAAATGGAAAATTGAGCGGGGCTACGATAAATCGTTATTGTTTGATCCCGATAAACGGGGTTGGAAAAAATTGACTGACACGATTTTCTTCGAAAAATCGGTCGCAATGTTCGCATTTGAATTTGGCTCTGCGGATGATGGCCGGGATATAGCTCAGGAAATCAAAGCGCGTATGCTGCCCAGCTTGGCTATTGCGCTACCAGTTTTTGTGTTGGGGTTAATAGTCTATGTTGCTATGGCTTTGGTGATGGTTTTTTTTCGTTCCACCTATATTGATTTTTTTGGGGTGACTATTTGCGTGGCGCTGATGTCCATTTCGGGTTTGTTTTATATTATCGCCGGGCAGTTTCTAGTGAGTAAGCTATGGCACTGGGTACCTATATCAGGTTATGGAAGTGGGATAGACAATGTTAGGTTTTTGTTATTGCCTATTATCATTGGTGTCGCAGGCAATATCGGATCCAATACGCGATGGTATCGTACTATTTTTCTGGAAGAAATGAATAAGGATTATGTGCGAACGGCAAAAGCAAAGGGGTTGTCAGAACGATTAGTTTTGTTCAAGCATGTTTTGCGGAATGCGATGATTCCAATTCTGACGGGTGCTGTCGTGGTTGTGCCCTCATTATTCTTGGGGAGTTTGTTGATTGAGTCTTTTTTTGGAATACCTGGTCTAGGTAGTTACACCATTGATGCCATAAATGCTCAAGATTTTGCTATCGTAAGAGCAATGGTATTTCTAGGTTCTTTATTGTATATCCTTGGACTTATCTTGACAGATATATCGTATACCCTTGTTGATCCGAGGGTGAGATTGAGATAATGAATTTCTTGAGATGGAGATTTGTATTGTTCTTTTTTGAATATCAGACACTTTATAGGTTAGTAATTAAATCTAAAAAAGATGAAAAAATAAAACTTAATTGACTTATGAGTGTTGTTTATTCATAATCTCCGGTTTGTTTCGGAGGGGTTCCCGAGCGGTCAAAGGGATCAGACTGTAAATCTGACGGCTCTGCCTTCGAAGGTTCGAATCCTTCCCCCTCCACCATAATTTTGTATTGAAATTTAATTGCGTGAATTAATAAATAAATTAAATTGCGGGTGTAGCTCAATGGTAGAGCAGAAGCCTTCCAAGCTTACGACGAGGGTTCGATTCCCTTCACCCGCTCCAGTTTTAGGTTATTGATTCCGTAGGGAATTATAGATTTTGCCCATGTAGCTCAGTGGTAGAGCACTCCCTTGGTAAGGGAGAGGTCGCCAGTTCAATTCTGGCCATGGGCTCCATGATGGTCTGAATTGATTTGGAATGCATTGCTCGGTAAAGGGGAAAACATGGCAAAGAGTAAATTTGAGAGATCGAAGCCACACGTGAATGTAGGGACGATAGGACACGTAGATCATGGTAAGACGACGCTTACGGCGGCGATTACGACGATATTGACGAAGAAGTTTGGCGGAGAGGCGAAGAGCTACG
>JAAEXZ010000004.1 GCA_017879645.1 Nitrosomonas sp. | reverse complement strand
TAGCACCCCGAATCACTATAATAGCGCGCTCATTCTCAAAAAGCTGTTGTAGCTCAGTTGGTAGAGCAACTGATTCGTAATCAGTAGGTCGGAGGTTCGACTCCTCTCAACAGCACCAGTAGTCAATAGCAAAGAAATATAACTGAACCTGTTCTAATTTGACTGTGCCAAATTCGTGACATTTAGCATGCCACCAATGATTCATTAACTAACCACTCAGCATCGTTCAAATCTATTCGTTATGTCTTACTCGAAGAAAACAATGAGGGTAATCCAGAATAATGCTAATAGAGTGAAAAGTCAGAAAATCCCTGTAAGGAGACTTGATGATGGCTTCCTGCGCATTGAGTATATCCTGATGGAATGAAACCAATGCCATGGATTTGCCTAATGGGCAGTCCCGATGAATTGCCACAACGTAGTGATAACCCTCTTTTTTGGCTTCTCGCAACGGCATGGCGATCTCAGGTGGTAATAGTGTGCTCTTTTCCACAATTGTCCCGGTTGTTATTTTTATGTGTTGTAACTTGGGACTAGAGCGGCATTCTCGCCGTTTTCTTTTGGGATGATCTCGGAATTCAGGTTTTTCCTACATCCATTGAGTCAGTATTCTTAACTTCAACCAGCAGCTTCACCGATTCGATTCGCCCATCCGATAGCTTGTATTTCCATGTCCGCCAATTCACTCAAACTAAAAAAACCCAACTCCTGTTGTAGCAACTGGACAGCAGAAATATCACCTTTTTCATTCGCTTCGATTAACTTTAATTCTGTTCCCATTCGACCATCCCGCGATAACAATGCCTGACTCATATCGTCTGGAATACCCAATTTATCGATGATCTGCTTCATTTCTATCCCTAATAACACATCCAGCAGGGACAGAATTCCCACCATAAAAGCTCTTTCCTGATGATTCTTGTCATGCGGTCTTTCCGCTATGGCAATAAGCTCCATCAGCTTCCCGCGTGCCGCAGCCGTTTGCATGAGCGCGTTGGACATACTGTCATTGGATTTATTGGCCGTGTAGAGCAGTAACTGAATCCATTTCTGCAACTGTTTTCTTCCCAGAATAACGATTGCATGCTTGATTGAATTGATTTTTTGCGGCAAACCATTGGCAACCGAATTAACCATACGCATCAGGTTGTAACTTAATCCAGGCTGATGCTTAAATTCCCTTTCTATTTCCTCGACATCGCTATCGCCCATGATCAATGTCAGCAACTTCAACAATGACAGTTTTCCGGGATCAGCCCGTTTGACCGTCATGACTTCAGGTTTAGCAAAATAGTAGCCCTGAAACATCTGAAAACCCAGTTTCATGCAGCGCATTTCCAGTTCACGATTTTCCACTTTCAACGCCAGCAACAACACTGGCCAACGGTTCAACTCGGTAACCAATTGCGTCAAATGCACTTCGTCCATATCCAGCACATCCACTTTCACCACACTGACCAGTGGCAATAGTTGCTGCACGTGATCAGTCATGGCAACGACATTATCGAGTGCGAACTGATAGCCTTTTTGCTTAAGCTCATTACAGTGTTGCATAAACTCCGGGGTTATTGCGACTGACTCCTTGATTTCAAGCACGACATGCTTACACGGCAACAAACTGATGATATCGCTCATGACAAGATCGGGGTCGGCGTTGATGAATCCACGTTGTCGACCCAGCACATTCTGAATACCGAACTGCCCATAAGCATTTACAATCACACTCGCCGAAGCCGATAAATCATCGGTAACCTGCACCGCCTCTTCAGATTCTTCTTGTCTAAAAAGCAATTCGTAAGCAACCAGATTCTGGCTACGATCCAGAATTGGCTGCCGTCCCAGAAAGAAACCACCCATCTATTTCTCCACTTCCATCTGTAAAACATCCCGCTTGGTCAATTTCACCACGTTTCTCCTGAAATGAATCATCATGCAATTGCACTGATCTGCATACCTGCCAGAAAACTCAGCAAAACAATTCGCACAACCAACTAAGTCAATGCCGGAATAGCACGACTCTTGCCTGCGCGTTTCGCTTGATAAAGCGCCTTGTCAGCACGACCGATCACTGAATTCAGAGGCTCGCCAAACGAACGTATTGCCACTCCTGCACTAAATGTTATGGGGGGAATCACATCATCACCCCGAATCAGAGAATGCTTACTCAAACTATTCTGCAACCTGTACATCACCGTCAGCGCCTGTTCCATCTCGATATCGGGAAGCATGATGACAAACTCCTCACCGCCAAACCGGGCCACCGTATCCGATGGCCGCAAAACTTCTTTGGCCACAGTAACCAGATTAATCAGCACACTGTCGCCATAGGGGTGACCTAGACTATCGTTGATCTGTTTGAAGTTATCCAGATCAATCAATGCAATGCCCATCGATTGGCCATTCCGATCAGCCCGTGCAGCTTCCCGCTTGAAGATCTCGTCAAGTCCACGCCGATTGTAGGCGCCGGTCATCTGATCGGTTTGTACAAGCCCCTTGAGTTGTTCCAACTCATTCTTCAGCGATTCTATTTTTTCTTCAGCATGTTTGACTTGCTCCTTGGCGCTGAAAATTTCATCGCTGAATCGTAAACCCCTAGTCTCAGACAGCACAACATCTAGTATCCGGATGATTTCATCAGCATTTCTCGTTTTGCGAATCTGATCCGCATAGCGTTCGACTTGCTTAAAATAGCTTTCCGAATTCACTATAGTCTTCCGCTCATCTTTCAAGCCTGCAGATGATTTTACTAACCGTAACATTCTTCGTTGCTTGATAGCATCGTGCATTTGCTATTCTCCTCACTTGGCTTCTTCTTAAGCCAGTTAAACTGTTCTGGGAGTAATTCGTTGGATTGCGAAGGAGAACCCGTTACAGCTTAAACTGCCACGGATGCAAAATTAGCAGATTGATTCAAAAGGGGATTAAATGAATAGCAGGGAAAACAGATGTTATTTCTTGGAAAAGAATTTAATTTATTTTTAAAAACAAATCATTAAAATATTTTAATCTGCAACCAGAATCTGATTCTTTCCGTTCTTCTTAGCGCGGTACAATGCTGCATCGGCACGTTTAAAAAGACTTTCTTGCGATTCGCCAGCCTTGAATTGCGCAATACCCGCACTGAATGTGATTAGCAAGCGATTGTTTTCATGCAAGAAAAATTTCTTGGTTAAACTTCGACGCACTCTGGATAATATCATCACCGCTTCCTTCAAGCCGGTATTGGGAAGCAAAATAACGAATTCCTCTCCCCCATAGCGTGAAACCACATCCTCGGGGCGAGTCGTTTCCTTGATCGACTCAACCATATAGATCAAAGCATCGTCCCCAGCCTTGTGCCCGTGCGTATCGTTTAGCAGCTTAAAGTTATCGATATCGAGCAAAGCAAAACATAGCGGCACGTTATGGCGCACCGAACGGGAAGTTTCACGTTCAAACACACTATCCAGGCCGCGCCGATTCAGAATTCCGGTTAGGTGATCCTCGTGAACCTTCTCTCCCATTTCCAGTAACTCATGTTCCAATTCGGTAATTTTGTGTTGCGCCATGCTCACCTCGGCACGCGCTGCCAGAAAATCATTGCGATAATTCAGTGTGCTTTTTTGCATTGCCTGGGTATCTTCCATAATCTGCACCAACAACAGATTGAGTTCCTTAATATCGTCCGTGTTACTTATTTTTTCAGCATATTGTTCCAGTTTGTCCTGGTATTCGCCGGTGGTATCGGTCAGTTCCTCAATATTGTTAATTAACGAAGTGACCATGCGTTTCAAAGTATTTTTTGCTTCACTCAAACTGCGCCTGACCTGTATTTGTCGTTGCGCAATCTCTTCCAGATAACCGGATGCCTGCTCGATAATCGTAGAACTCAATGGTTTTGATATGGTTTCACGCAACTTGGTGATTCTTCCTTCAATCCACTGATCTTCAGACAGAATCTCCCCGGTACTATCCATCAACATATGAAATAGCCTGAGCAACCCTGCACTTAAGGCCGCATCTCTCTCTTCATATTGCTTCAACTCGACATAAAACTGTCTTAATGCCCTGATGTAAGGTTGTATTTCCGATTCATTCTGGATATTCAACGCTTGCAGCGCAAGCGACCTCGCCATCCCGGATAACACTTCATCGTCAATCTGGATGGCCACAACATTTTCCAGAACCTGAACAAATCCTTTCAGGATCGGCTCCGAAAAAGGAATGGCATCGTTTTCGCCAGATTGGTCATCCACCGGTGTTTCTGATTTTTCCAATCGACATGGATTTTTTGAAGAGACTGAATCCTCACTGGACACATTTTCAGTTTGCTGAGACACAGTGATTAATTCACCCCATGAATCGATCAATGCCTTGAGCTTGAGATGCAATAATTGTGAATCTTTTGCATATTTGGAGAGTACGCGATGAACGCTCTCGCGCTTCTTGGCTACAGTCAGTCGCCCCTGCTTGTTTTCGAGTTGCCGCAACAGCAACCCCAGTGTCCCCCCCCACTCCTCCGAATCACCTCCTTCCCGTATGTCTGTCAAGGGCGCAGAAATAACTTTTGCAGACTCCGGATCAGGAGTGGAAATCCCGGCAATCTGCACATACAATCGATGATAATTGTCTGGAGTCGGAGGAATCTTGAGCGTGGCAAGCTGTTTTAGCGTTTCTCGTGCAACAAGAGTTGGATTGATATTTCTCGATTGCCTCATATTACCGATTTGCCATTTTGCGATTCAGTCACCAGCACAAGAAGGACCTGATTAGCAGTAGGGGTTAGTATTTTAAACTTATCTCACCAATCAGCAAGGAAAATCACATCGTAAAATAGCAACCATTTTACTTGCTAGTCGATCAGTTTATTTTTTATCGCATAGCGAATGAGCTCCGAGTTATTGGAAAGCTTCAATTTTTCCAACAAACGTGATCGGTAAACACTGACAGTCTTGGGACTCAGAAACATCTCGGACGAAATCTCGGACAGAGTCTTTCCTGCAGCAATAAAACATAGCGTTTGATATTCCCGATCGGACAGCGTGGTATACAGAGGCTTGTCGGCATCGCTATTGATTGTATTGGCTAGCTCCTGCGCTACGGCAGGGCTGACATACTTATCTCCGGCGGCAACCTGCCGAATGGCCACCACGAGTTGTGCCGGTGCACTTTGCTTATTCAGATAACCTGCTGCACCGGCCTTCAAGGCTCTTATCGCAAACTCGTGTTCATTGTGCATGCTCAGCATCAGCACCGCGAGACCAGGTTTATCTTTCTTGATCTGTTTCAACACCTCGATACCATTGCGATCAGGCAAGGAAATATCCAGCAGCATCACATCGAATTTTTGCTGGCGCGCAACCTTAATGGCCTGAAAACCAGTCTCCGCCTCGCCTGTCACTTTGATATCCGAGGTTTCACTCAGTATCTGCTTCAGACCTTGACGAACAATAGCATGATCATCGGCGATCATTACATTTATCATGCACCGCCCCAGCTATTTCGTCCCACGAAGCTTTTTTTTCCTGGGGATCGCTTCAAGTCTCGATTTCTTGTCAATTTTGTTTTCCAGGTCAACAATATTCCCTGTTTGCTGGTCCAGATTGTCGGTCGGAATCAGAATTGTCACCTTTGTTCCCTTGTCGGAATCACCAGAAACATGAAAATTCCCCTTGAGCTGCTGGCACCGTTCGCGCATGCCCCTAATCCCGAAAGAATCGTGCTTTTCCAAGTCACCGGGTTTGATTCCGCAACCATTATCAGACACCTCCAGCAGTACCAGTTTATCAAGTTCGAATAGTTTAACTTGAATGCGTGTTGCACGTGAATGTTTGGCAATGTTAGTCAATGTTTCCTGAAAAATCCTGAAAATGGCGATCGCCAAATCGGAATCCAGCGAGATTTCCTCTTCTCCACACGACACCTTGCAAGCGATGCCAGTGCGGTCACTGAATTCCTTTGCTTGCCACTGCACGGCTGCAACGATGCCGCAATCCAGAATGCCTGGACGTAAATCCAATGAAATACGCCGCGTACTCTCCATCACCCTGTCTACCAGACAGTCGATGGATCGGGCTTTTTGCTGGTAAAACTCCGGCTTTTTGGCAGTTCCGTCGATACAAGGAAATAACTCGCATTTGATAGCTGTCAGCGTACCCCCGATGTCATCATGAATTTCGCGGGCAATCCGGGCGCGCTCCTGTTCCTTGATTTTTTGCAAATAAGAAGAAAGCTCGGCCAATTGTTCCCGTGAACGTGCTATTTCACGCTCCGCCAATTTGTTCCGGGTAATGTTGATCATGATGCCATCCCAGATGGTTGCTCCATCCACCAGCTTTCGCGGTGTCGCCCGCAAACTGATCCATTTGATGTCGCTGTCGCCTTTCACCTGAATACAACCTTCCCAGTTCCACGTTGACAATTGTTCCGCAGAAGTAATCATGAGTTGATGATAAGACTTGCGATCGTCAGGCAAAACCAGCTCCGGAAATAATTCCGGATGATCCATGAGCACTCTGGGAGACAAGCCCAGCAATGTTTCGCTGGCATCGCTAACGTACGGAAAGCTTGTACGATTACTGTTCGTCAATAAAAACTGAAAAACCACTCCAGGCAAATTCGATGTAATGGCCTGGAACAATACTTCGCTTTTCTGCAGCGCACTTTGGATGGATATGAAATGCTGATAATTCTTTACCTCACGCAGACCGCGTCGTATGGCGGGCACCAATCTCACAAGATTATTTTTCAGTACGAAATCATACGCCCCCAGCGCCATGATATGTTCTGCCGCCTCTTCACCTGTTTGTCCGGATACGACAATCACCGGGACATCCAACCCCTGGTTCCTGATAGTTTGCAAAACGGCCTGCGCATCAAGCGATGGCAGATCGTAGTCAGACAGCACGACATCCCACTCTCCTGCCAGCAGCGCATCCAACAAACTATTCTGCGTAAAAACACGCATAAATTCGGACTTAAACCCGCCTTGCGCGAGGACATGCACGATCTGATTTGCATCTTCCTCATTCTGTTCCACCATCAGCACTTTCAATTTTTCATCATGGATCATCTCAGCACCTTACAGGTTACAGCCGATATATCACGGGCTTAAAGGAATACACGCAATTAACCGACTGAATTTTTTTATTTTACAAGATAAATTCACAAGAAAAAAGAATTGATGTGTATTTTGCTACCACAGATCCAGACAAATTGGAATAGCAACCCGCAACATCAATCCTAAACTTTTCAAAACGCAGTCCGATAACTGCAAACAACGGCGGTTACATACCTTCTTGGATTGCAGGGAAAACCAACGGAACTGGCAATCGTGCCAAATCATAGTTATTAAAAAGGAGAACCCAAATGCCACAAATTATTAATTCGAACATTGCTTCGTTATCAGCACAACGTAATCTAAATAATTCACAAAGCTCACTGAGCACTTCTTTGGAGCGCTTATCTTCAGGCTTGAGAATTAACAGCGCAAAAGATGATGCTGCCGGTCTGGCCATTTCTGAGCGCATGACCGCGCAAGTCCGCGGTTTGAATCAAGCTGCCCGCAATGCCAATGACGGTATCTCGATGTCGCAAACGGCTGAAAGTGCACTGAGCGAAATGGGCAACAACTTGCAACGTATTCGTGAACTGTCTGTTCAAGCTTCCAATGCCAGCAACACAGCCAGTGATCGTGCTGCACTGCAAGCTGAGGTGACACAACTGACTGCAGAGATTCAACGCGTTGCCACCCAAACCCAATTCAATGGATTGAATTTGCTAGATGGTTCATTCAGCACACTCAATTTCCAAGTTGGCGCCAATGCGGGTCAAACCATCTCCGCATCATCAGGCAACTTCCAAACCAATTCTTTCGGTAATTATCGAATTGGTGGCTTGGCAGCTTTCAATCCTGGTGGTGCTGGTGATCTGGTTGCCGGAACCATCGGTGCAAACAGCGATGCCTTCGGTAACTCGGTATTGCTGAGTGGTGATATCGGTGACGCATCCGGTGTCAATGGTGCTGCGGCTCAAGGTGATTTCAGAATTTCCACCGGTTCCGGTAACTTCGATGTGTATTATCGAGCCGGCGCCAGCGCCAAGGAAATGGCTGCTGCCATCAATGGAACCGGTAGCGGTGTTAAAGCCAGCGCCACAACTGAAGTAGTACTGGGTGGCGGAACCGGCGCCGGTGTCGGTTTTGAACAAAACACCACCTACTCGTTTGCCATTTCAACCGATTACTCGGATCCAACCAATGCCAATACTGTTGATCCAAAATACACCACCATTTCCTTTAAAACCGGCGGATCGGACGATACTGCTGACGTTGACTCTGGAAACTATCTGAGCACGGCAGTACAGGCATTCAACGATGCGTCCGCAAAAACGGGATTTACCGCTGAAGCCGTATTGACCGAAGATGGCTACTGGGCCCTCAAATTGACGAATTCAAATGGTGAGGACCTTCGTATTCTGAACAACTCCTATGACAACAGCGGAACTGCTCAGAACGTACTCGTTTCGGATATCGCTGTACTCGATGGTGATACAAACACGGCTGACAGTCTGGCACTCGATCTCACCGGAGGTGGATTGGATACAACGACTGGTGCGTGGACCAATGGTAATGGTGCCTGGCTGACAGGTAAAGTTACCCTTGATTCTGCCAAATCCTTCAGTGTTACGACAGCCGTCGCCGATGTTTTCCAAGATGCTGGAAGTCCAGGAACTGCAGTAGCAGGAACTTATGGCGCACAACTGCAACAAGTCAGTGCGATGGACGTATCCACTTTTGATTCTGCACAAAGGACACTCGCGATCGTAGATTCGGCTCTGACCACAGTCAACGATCAGCGTGCACGTTTCGGTGCGATGCAAAACAGACTGCAAAGCACGATTAGCAATTTGCAATCGTCATCCGAGAATCTGTCAGCTTCACGTTCTCGTATTAGAGATGCAGATTTCGCAGCCGAATCGGCTAATCTGACTCGTGCCCAGATTCTGCAACAGGCAGGTACGGCAATGCTGTCGCAAGCTAATCAGTTGCCACAAAATGTATTGTCTCTGTTGAGATAATTAATTAATCAGAAAGATGCGGGGCGGCTATCTAAATACAGTTGATCAGCCACCCCGCTTTGTCACTCTTAAGGAGAATTAACATGATTACTAACTCAATCGCAGGCAAGGAGGGATCGTATCAACCCGTACCGGTTCCAACCAGTCCAGCAAACATGATTGGGGTCAACAAAAATTGCGAAGTTGCTAATGCTGTAACTCAACCAGCCAAACCCGAGCAAGTTCAAGAAGCCATCGATCAGATTCAGAAATTCACGCAGACCTTAGCTCAAAATCTGAATTTCTCTATTGATGAAGAAACCGGCAAAACCGTAGTCAAAGTCATGGACACCCAAACCAATGAGGTCATTCGGCAGATCCCTTCGGCTGAAGCAATCGACATTGCCCGTACCATCGGCAAGATTCAGGGCACCTTGTTTAACGATAAAGCTTAATCAGTACTAGACTCTGAAAAGAGGAGGAAAAATGATTTCATCTCCAGGTTTAGGTTCAGGACTCGATGTCGACGGAATCATTACCAAGCTCATGACTATCGAGCAACAGCCCTTGGTAAACTTGACCCAAAAGGAAGCTTCATACCAGGCGCAGCTCTCTGCTTATGGCAATCTGAAAAGCGCTCTGTCAACGTTTCAGAGTGCCATCAAGACACTGGACAACGCGTCGCTGTTTACGGGTGTCAAGGCCTCCGTTGTCGATACTTCGCTGGTGACGGTCAGTGCAACTTCGAAAGCAACTGTTGGCTCGCATCAGATTGAGGTGCAAGCACTGGCTCAAGCGCAGAAAATCAAATCAGAGTCCATTCCATCCGTTACCGACACGATCGGTAGCGGAACATTAACAGTCGAATTCGGTACTTACAACAGTGATGGTTCATTTACAAGCAATCCCAAAACTTTACCGAAAACCGTCACAATCGGGTCGGATCAATCCACTTTATCGGGTATTCGCGATAGCATCAACACGGCAAACATTGGCGTCACTGCCAGTATCGTTAATGAGGGTAGCGGCAATCGACTGGTCATTGCTTCCAATGAAACCGGGCTGAGTTATGCTCTCAAAATCACAGCATCCGATGACGATGGAAATAATACTAACAATGCCGGTTTGTCCAAGCTCATCTATGATACATCGACCGGTGGCACCAGCAATATGAGTGAAACCGTGGCAGCCAAGGATGCGGCAATTGTCTTGGATGGGATCAGTATCAGCAAGCCATCCAATACGATCAAAGATGCACTAGAAGGTGTCACGATTAATCTGCTGACCGCAAAAGTCGGTACAACCACAAGTTTGACGGTTGCTCAAGATACAACAAGCATACAGACCGCAGTCGGTACTCTGGTCACTTCCTATAATGAATTGCAAAAAACGATCACCAGTGTCTCTAACTATGATAAAGACAGCAAACAGGCATCGATCTTGACTGGCGATTCTACAGTCCGCGCTATTCAAACCCAGCTGCGAAATGCATTGGGCTCCATACTGCCCGACAAAGCAATAGGAGAATTGACTTCTTTATCCCAAGTTGGGGTAACTTTCCAGAAAGATGGTACGTTGACGGTAGATAGCAGCAAACTGAATGCTGCACTGGCCGATCCAACCCAAAATATTGCCGGACTATTCTCCAATAATGGCCTTGCCACAAAGCTTAACAAAGTGGTCACTGACATGCTTCAGAATAATGGCTTGCTCGATGGTCGCATGGACGGAATCAATGATTCCATTAAAACACTTGGCAAAGACCAGGAAATGCTGACAAACCGCCTGCAGGATGTAGAAACACGCTACCGCGCTCAATTTACAGCACTTGACACCATGATTGCCAGCATGAATCAAACCAGCAGTTTTCTGACACAACAGTTAGCCAAGCTACCCGGCTCCAGCAGTAATTAGTCATTTGTAAAAATTCCCAAAGGTACAAGCAATGTTCCCAGTCATGAATAAAGCAATATCCACATATCAACGTGTTGGCGTAGAAACAGGTATCGAATCGGCCAATCCCCACAAACTGATTCTGATGTTGTTCGAAGGTGCACAGGAAGCACTGACGAGGGCCAAAGTGCACATGCAGAAAAACGAAATTCCTGAAAAAGGACAGATGATCTCTAAAGCCATCATGATCATTGACCATGGCTTGAAAGACAGCTTGGACATGAAAGCAGGTGGCGATCTAGCCGTAAAACTCCAGAGCCTTTACGAGTACATGACTCACCGCTTATTGACAGCCAATATCCAGAATAACCAGGAAATGATTTCCGAGGTCTATAACCTACTTTCGGAATTATATGGTGCATGGAAAGAAATCGGCGAATCGCAAAATCACCCGACTCCAAATAAAACAGGATATTAATTAATAATTTCTTGCAAGCTTCGTACGTTTCCCGTTTGAGGTCGTCTTTTAAGCATTTTCCAAGAAAAAATAGAAAAATATTCCAACCCTAATTGAACAAAACTATATTAAAGGCGGACAAAAATAATGGATGGCTTACATACGATTCTGACATATAAAGCTATTTTAGAAACAACGGGGAAAATGCTGGTTGCTGCTAAAAATGGTGAATGGGATTTGCTTATATCATTAGAGAAGGAATGCAAACATTTAACCGATTTACTAAAAGATAAAAAGCCAGAACCAAACTTAAGTGATGAGTTATTACAAGAAAAAATCGAGATCATTCATCAGATCCTGGAGGACGATGCTCAAATCAGAGCCATTACTGAGCCATGGATGATAAGACTTCAAGAAATCTTGTGTGCCAATGGATATGCTAGAAATCTCCAGCAAACCTATCAATCGTTTGAGAACATCTGATCGTTTCGATCCGAGTAGCTGCATCTTTGTAGCGAAAAAAGATGTGAGTTAAAGGGGGGAAGTAATCATGATCCCGATTACTGCAAAACCAGATCTGGTTACCCCCTTAACTCAAATCAAATCAATCATACCTGTTTCAACAAATCTCGATTCACAAAAAAGCGGTTCTGAATTCCTACCCGGACAAAAATACCAAGCACTCATTGATACACGATTATCGAATGGCAATGCACGCGTCCTGATTGCCAATCAGTGGTTCCAGATGCAATTACCCGAAAATTTCCAACCGGGTACTAAAGTTGAATTATCAGTCACATCTCGACTGCCCGAACTCCAGTTTCAAATTATTAATGTAGTCCAAGAGCAACCAAGCGATCAATCAGCAACGATCAGTTCTACTGGCAAATTGATCAGCACTCTACTACAAGACGCGCAGAAGCAATCAGCACCTACCTCCCAAAATACTCAGTCATCCTCCCCTATCTCACCAGGGTCTCCCATAAATAGCACTGAATTACCGAGTTTATTGCAAAAAGCAATTTCTCAAAGTGGATTATTCTATGAATCTCACCAAGCACAGTGGATTAATGGAGAGAAGACACTTCAAAGTCTTCACCAAGAACCCCAGAACAAAATGAATTCAACAGTGATGGCAATGGATCAATCCGTAACCAGAGCAATAGCGGCAAGTTCCAATACTATGGATGTTGTAGTGAATAACCAGGTCACCACATTGGTGACGCAGCAGCTATCTACACTGGAAACCGGACAGGTTGTTTGGCGCGGTGAAATATGGCACAACCAACCCATGGAGTGGGAGATTTATGAGCAACCTGAAGATCACAGGCAAGATGAACATGAGCAGACTGTTCAATGGCATACGAGATTACATCTCACGATGCCAAACTTGGGTGAGATCACAGCCAGAATTACGTTCGGACCTCATGGCTTAACCATCAAACTGGATGCCATCGATATAGATACCGTAGATCTGCTGAAAAATAATCAACAGCCTCTCGCCTCGCAAATACAAGCAACTGGCTTGAATGTTCAGTCTGTTGAGATCCATCAGCATGAAGAAAAATGAACCTTTGCCTACGGCTGTGGCGCTCGCTTATCGGGAAGGTCAGATTGCTCCCAAAGTGGTTGCCAAAGGAAGAGGGTTGATCGCTGAAGAAATTATTAATCGTGCCAAAGAGGCCGGAATTTATGTACATGAATCGAAAGACCTTGTCGCATTATTGATGCAGGTTGATCTCGATAATCGCATTCCTCCGCAGCTTTATGTAGCTGTTGCCGAGCTTCTTGCCTGGTTATATAAACTTGAACATAGCAAGTATTCACCTGAAATCAATGGTGATATTACTGAATAGAATGAACTATCCAATTTTGGGAGAATGAATGATGCAAAAGTCGATTTCAAGAACGGAAACACCTCAAGTATCCGAATCTACCCCGGTTTCAGCTGAAGACAAAAATGAAGAATTCCGCATTCACTCGGAAAAGGACATTATTTATATCCTGCGAGACATCATGCAAACAAAAACGCTGTTAAGCGTTTATCTGGGAACCAGTGGAAATTTCTTCCTGACGACCATCCTATCCATCGATCCCAGTCATAAAACCATGATCATCGATTATGGCGCCAACGACAAACTCAACCAGCTTGCGTTGGAGACCAAAGAACTAATTTACGTAACCTCACACAACAAAGTAAAAATCGAATTCGTTTGTAATCCCCCAAAGAAAACCGAATTTGAAAACAAGCCTGCATTCTCTGTCGCCATTCCCAGTTCATTACTGAGAATACAAAGACGGGACAACTTCCGCATTACCACACCGATCGCCAAACCTCTAAAATGCGTCATTCCAACCTCGATGAACAACATTGCAGCCCAAACCGAGATCACCGTGTTGGATATTAGTTGTGGCGGTATCGGAGCTGTAGATCGCCAGGTTGAAACCAGTCTGGACTTTACGCCGGGCACCGTTTTTGACAATTGCCAGATTACCCTGCCCGATATTGGAATCATCAATACTTCAATAACCATCAGAAATTCCTGTAAGATCAAATCTCACAGTGGTGATACGTATCACCGGATAGGTTGCCAGTTCACCGGATTACCTGCCAAAACGGAAGCAATGATACAGCGCTATATCGTCAAGCAGGAGCAACTTAGAAAGCAGAATGCGGCTTGAGCACTTCAGACTGAAATGGCAAAGCTAATCATGATAGCTTTGCTGGAAAATTAAAAAGGTAGAAGGAAGTCCAGTGAAAACAGAATCTGATCCTTGTTTCCTCCATATGGGCGATAGGCCGGAGCACGGTATGCATCGACCCGATCATATCGGACATTGGGTCGAATACTGAGTTTCTTGATGGCATTCCAGCGGATATTTAGCGCCTTGGCCGCACTCCAGTTCAATCCTGCTGTAACCGCATAGTAATCTGCAGGAGTTAATGTAACCCCCCTGATATCCCCAGCATAGCTAGCATCGGGACTGGTTGCAGCTGCGGCTACCCTAAATGGGGATGGATTTCGGAATCCATCTCGATCACGAAACCACTCCCCTCGCAATCCGATTGACAGTTCATTCGTCAATTCATAATACAGATGCGTCACGACCCCCATCCACTGCGCATCCTTAGTAATCCCTTGATATTTTAGATTATTAAGTAAAACACCATTTGCAAAACCATGAACATGATGTAATACCAATTGTGTTCTGGAATTGAACTTATGTTTCAGGACTGTATTGTACATGGCCCAAATTTCGTTGCTTCGGGTAGAAATCTCGCCATATGTACCCGTTACATTGAGTGTGGTTGCTTGATTGTCACTGGTCCACATGACTCCAAAAACCCCACCCCAGTTACCCAGCTGCCGATTCCACCCCCCATCCCAGCCTCCTGTTGCACTTCCGGTAACAGCGCTGCCTGAAACAGACCAATTTTTATTGATCAGATAGTTAGCTTGCACACCGGTATGCGTAAAGGGCTCGCCCGCATTAAACGAGTAGGCGCGAGTGTAAAAAAAGTTATCCGGTGCAGGTACGGTCTCAAATCCAGTGGGAGAATAAAAATGTCCTACTTTCAGATTGAGTCCATTCTTGCCAATAACAGGTATATGCATTTCCAGATAGGCTTGTGGCAATGCAATGTTGTAGGTTCTCGTTGATGCACAACAAATATCAAGATCCCAGTTACTTCTCTTAAGTAATTCTCCGGTTTGCACATCTGTCAACGGTACACCAAATGCCTGGGTAAAAATGGCATCCGTACCAAACAGGAAATCAAAACGCCCGCCTATATCCCAAGATTTTGTCTCTGATAGCACCGGGCGCTGCACATACAGGTTGAATTGATTCAGCTGGAAACGATTTGCCTGATCAGCGAAAACCACTGGACCATTAAAACCATCGGTCTGCCTGGGATTGAAAGTCGCACCACCATTGATCCAACCACCAGTCTCTATACGATTATTTTCAATGAATTTTTTAAAATCATTCGCATAAATTGTCATTGAAAAAGTTAATGAAAAAGTAATGCTAAGCAACTTGGCAAGAAACAAAAAACTATATTTGGAATTCATCTTGATGATCGACAGTTTACTTATCCGGAAAACCGCAAGCAGTTAATGATTAATCGTTAAGTAAATACTGAAATTTCCTGAATTAAAGATTCGGCTGAATAATGTGAAACATATGAGAAGCAATAAAACAACTAGGATTCGGAAAGAGAAATCATGACCGGTATCCCACTTTTCTCTCTAATCGCCTGTCTCAAGGCTTCCTCGTCAATTTTAAAACCGGACAAAAACTTACCTCTATTACCTCTTGTAGCGAGAAAATTGTTAATTGCACTCACAACCATGTTACCGTAATCAGTATACTTCGCTTCATCCTCTTCCAGCGGTGGATGCAACTCAATAAAAAGGGAATCCAGTAACCAACCCAGTTTGATCGGTTGATTGACAACCTGCACTTTCGTTCCGACTGGAATCTTGTCAAACAATTTTTCGATGTCCTCAGGATACATTCTTATACACCCCGAAGAAACGCGCATTCCCACACCAAACGGTTTAATGGTGCCATGAATCAAATAGCTCCCCCCGGGAATACTTAACCGCATGGCATGGCGACCCAATGGGTTAGTTGGTCCGGGAGGCACGACACTGGGATAAGGTTGTTCACCGTTAGCAATCCTGTCTAACTGTAGCGATTTGGGCGGTATCCAGATGGGATCCTTTTTTTTCTCCACAATCTTGGAGACTCCCAATGGAGTCACCCAGTCCATTCTTCCTATACCAACCGGATAGGTAATGACTTCGGGTTTTTCCCCTTTCCTTGTATCAGGGAAATAATAAATTCTCATTTCGGGAAGATTGAGCACTAACCCGTTTCGTTCGGCATTCGGGATGATATAACGACTGGGAAGCACAACTCTTGCACCATCTTCCGGCAACCAGCGATCAACGGTTGGATTAGCCAGCAGGATCTCGATTTGCCCGATGTCGTATCGACGGGCAATATCCAGCAAAGTCTCCTCTCGACTTATCTGAACAGATTTGATCTGACCAAAAACATCGATACTTGGGGGTGGAAGCATCCACGTTTCCGCACGAGTCGAAGATAAATAAAGAAATCCACACAGCAAATAAAAAGTAAATCTACACATCATGTATGCAAATGAGTTTCTAAAACATGCCCTTTAGTAACAATAGTTTCAAACATTTTTGGCAAAAAAGCCATTTCATTCAGATTCAATTTGATAGCCATACAAAAAATATACAAATACCGGGTAATTTCATCGTTTATTTTCTCATTTTTAATTGAAAAAATAAGCATATGAATAAGCCTATAGCTATAAAAACAACAATGATGTTGCCAATATACAACAAAAAAGCAATTTAAAACTCAAAATCCTTCACTTTTTCTTGCAGTTTACAACTGCGTTGTGCACAATCGATCCAAACCTTCAGATTATAGAAGGTCCGAATAACGGGTGCATTTCGTCAATGGAGCGTAGTACCCAGTAAAAGTTGAATGCCCCAATTATCTTTAATTAAAGGAGAACTTCCGTATGAAAAAGAAACTTATTTCGCTGGCAATAGCCGGTGCACTCGCTGCTCCAATGGTTGCATCAGCACAGGGAACAAACGTAACACTCTTTGGTAGTGTGCAAGCTGAATACGCTACTGTTAACAAAGAAAACCAAAGTAGCCAGGCTCACATCGGTGATGACACCGGTCGTTCAAGATGGGGTGCCCATATCACCGAAAATCTGGGTGCCGGCTTCAAGGCAAAAGCTCATATTGAGTATGGTTTCAATACCGGTAGCGGCGCACTGGGTGTTGCACGTGAAAGATGGGTTGGACTGGCCAATGATAGCTGGGGTGAAGTGAAATTTGGTCGTGTTCAATCACCATTCAAGGATTTCGCAGGTGGTATGACCATTGATCCATTTGCATATACGACCCTGCAAGCTGGCGGTAGCGGCGGTACCATGATGGCATCTGCAAACGGTTATGGCTCAGGTGCACAAGGTTTTGTTAATAGCGCGGTTCGTTATGACTCTCCAAAAGTTGAAGGCTTCAGCTTTGCTGGTATATTGATGCCAGGAGATTCAAACAGACTTGATTCAGCTAACTTTATCGCTCCTTCAAGCGGTTTTCAAGGCAGTCAATCCAACGCCGGTGGTGAAGATGGTGAATGGGATTTCCAAGTTGCTGGTAAATATGATGCCCAATTCCAAGGTCACAATTTAGCCGTTTTTGGTGGTTACTCTCGTGACAACATCAGCACCCGCCAAAGAACATTCTTCGGTTTAAACAATAATGAGCATGTCTGGCGCGGTGGTGCAGTATGGAGCTTCCAGAGCTTCAAACTGAGTGGTCAGTATGAAAATATCAACAATGCCGTTGGCGCTGCAACCTGTACCAATGCAGCTGCATTGGGCAATCCTGCCACAGGCTTGCCAGATACTCGCGGACAATGTAATTCCGCCATGAACCTCGGTGGTGACGGTAATATCTGGTTTGCAAGCGGTCAATATGACTGGGGCAATACCAGCTTTATCGCTCAAGGTGGACAAACTCACGCACATGGTATCACCGGTGGCGCACAGAAACGTGAAGTCAGCAGCTTCACAGTCGGTGCAATTCATAACCTAAGCAAACGTTCGAGCTTGTTCGGCGGTTACCAACGCGCAATGGTTAGCGATAAAAATGCCGTATTCCAAGATAGCAATACATGGTCTATCGGTATGCGTCACAATTTCTAATCAAGAAAATCAAGTATTAATAAAAAAGGCACCGCAGGGTGCCTTTTTTATTGCCGGAAAGAAATATAATAAGTCCAATCATCACAAAACTTAAATCAATGGAGATCAAATAACAATGAGTATGAAAAAATGGACTGACGATGAACTCATGATGACGCATGAAAAACTGAAAACATGGAATAAGCAGGTTGGTTCCGCCGGCTCAAAGCTATGGCTCTTTACAGCATTTCTTGGTGCGTTTGCCATATCAACCGGCTTTGCCTTCATGTTCTTTGATGGCGTGGATATCATGAGCATTGCATTGATTATCATGGGCACAGTCACCTGTGCTTCCTGGTATATGAGTGATAAAAGGCGAAAAGACAATATCGCCTATCTAGCTGAAATCAACAAAGAAATAAAATCTAGAAAATTGAAACCCAGTACTCAGTCAGAGGGCAAAAATGATGGTGAGACACCCCAGACATCACATGACCCAGAAGAATCCCAGATCACGAAGGAATGATTTAAAACAGCAACTCTCAAGAACGAATGGATAAATTATTATCAAGAATGCTGCGATTCATCTCGTCGGGAATAAATCACCAACAAGATACTTTACCCCGGGAGAATCCAGGATTTGATCTGGTGCTCCGCTCTGAAGATCGCAAGATTTTTGAAACTTTCTGTCAGTTCATCTGGTTTCAAGGCGACCCCCTGCCACTGATTCTGGATGTCCAGGATGAGATCTACACGGAACAAGGCATTACTTTGGATGCACTCCGGCAACTGGAAGCAATCGGTTTGGTACAGTTGAACAGCTCGGGATTTATCAAAAGAGGGTTTGGCAAACATACGCGTTTATTTTATTGTGGCAAACCCACAAAAATCGGGTTTCTACATGATGCAGACAATTCACTTGATCTGGGCCACGCCCTGCTCACGGATCAGGGTAAAGAATTGGCTCTGACTATTCATGCGTCCAGAAATCAGCGATTTTATGAATATGTCATCAACCGATGGTTTCAAGAGGGGTTGCTGCTCTCCTCCATTCAACTCAACAAGGACTGGAAAACTGCTCCAGGTCATAACGCATGCTCACTTACAAAATCAGAATGACACGGTAATCGTTAACATTGGTAAATGTCGGCCCTATAGCAATCAAGTCCTCCAGTCGACTGAAAAAAGTGTAGGCATCGTTATCATGCAAGTAATCCAGTCCGTTTAGTTCAAGCTCTTTTGCTCTAGCAAAGGAATCCGGTGCGATAATGGCGCCGGCGTTGCTTTCACTCCCATCCAGCCCATCGGTATCGCACGCCAGTGCATGGACATTCCCGGCACCGTCAAGCTCGATGAGCAAAGACAACAGGAATTCGGTATTACGACCACCACGCCCGTGTCCTCTCACGGTAACGGAGGTTTCCCCTCCCGACAATAACGCAATCGGTGCACGCAGTATTTGCGGATGATGCTGAATTTCCCTGACTAGCGCGGCATAGCTCCTCGCAATTTCCCGTGCTTCACCGGTCACGCTATCGCCCAGAATCAATGTCTGGATCTGTCGTTTCTGAAAGTAACCGGCAGCCGCAACCAGGGATTCATGGGCGTGGGCAACGATCTTATTGGTAACCCGCTTGAATACGTGCGAACCGGGTTTGGGCGTTTCCAGAGCAGGATCATCCAGCCCCGCCAACAAGACACTTTTGATGGAAAAAGGCGCCGCGATCCGATACCGTTCCAGCAGGGCAAGTGCATCGGCAAAAGTAGTGGGATCGGGTGCACAGGGACCCGATGCGATATGTGTCACGGCATCACCAGTCACATCGGATATGATCAATGCCAGCACTGGTGCTCTGCATGCCGCCGCCAGCCTCCCCCCCTGAATTGCGGAAACATGTTTGCGGATAGTATTGATTTCCTGAATACTCGCTCCACAACGCAGCAACTGGCGCGTCAGTTCCTGCAAATCCTGCAGTGGCACACCTGCAACCGGCAACGATAACAGGCTCGATCCCCCACCACTCAACAGGCATAACAATAAATCTTCCGGTCCCAGTGTCTGTACCGCGGATAAAATCTGTTGCGATGCTGCTTCACCATTGCAGTCCGGAACAGGATGGCCGGCCTCAACCACCTTGATCCTCCGAGTAGGCAGTTGATGCCCATACCGTGTAATTACCAAACCATCCAGTTCGGCGTGAGCTGGCCACGCTTGCTCGACAGCCTGTGCCATTGCCGCTGCAGCCTTGCCGGCCCCGACAACGAATGTTCTTCCTTTGGGAGGTTCGGGTAAATGAGGCGGCACAACATGTGCGGGATCAGCAGCCCTCACCGCACTGTAAAAACTTTCCAGCAGAAGATCACGCGGATTCATCGACTCAACATAGGCTGCAAATAATGACCGGTAAAACTGTTCTCATTACGCACCACATCTTCGGGCGCCCCTTCGGCAATGATTTGCCCACCACCGTCGCCACCTTCCGGACCAAGATCGATGATCCAGTCAGCCGTTTTGATGACATCCAGATTGTGCTCGATCACCACCACGGTGTTGCCATGATCCCGCAATCGATGCAACACCTTCAGCAACAGATCGATATCGTGGAAATGCAAACCGGTAGTCGGTTCATCCAGAATGTACAGAGTGCGCCCGGTATCGCGTTTGGATAACTCCAGAGACAGCTTCACGCGTTGCGCCTCGCCACCGGACAGTGTCGTCGCAGACTGCCCCAGTGTAATGTAACCGAGCCCCACCTCGAGCAGGGTTTGCAGCTTACGCGCTACGACCGGTACTGCAGAAAAGAATTCATGGGCATGCTCCACGGTCATGTTCAACACCTCATTGATATTCTTGCCCTTGTATTGAATTTCCAGTGTCTCGCGATTGTAGCGTCGCCCATGACAAACATCGCAAGTGACATAGATGTCCGGCAGAAAATGCATTTCCACCTTGATGACACCGTCACCCTGACAGGCTTCACATCGCCCGCCCTTGACATTGAAGGAAAAACGACCTGGTGCATAACCTCGCTCGCGTGCCTGCGGTACGCCGGCAAACAGCTCGCGAATGGGCGTGAACAATCCCGTATAGGTTGCCGGATTGGAGCGCGGCGTACGGCCGATTGGACTCTGGTCCATATTGATCACCTTGTCAAAAAACGCCAACCCCTTGATCTGCTGGTATGGCGCCGGTTCGGCGTTACTGGCATATAAATGTTTGGCCACTGCCCGGTGCAGGGTTTCGTTGATCAGTGTTGATTTGCCGGAACCCGACACTCCGGTCACGCAGATGAAGAGTCCCACCGGCAAATTGAGCGTGACATGCTTGAGATTGTTTCCCGACGCCCCAGAAATTTGCAGCAATCGATCCGGATTGGGTGCATGGCGTTTGTCGGGCACATGAATGGTCATCTTTCCAGACAGATATTGTCCCGTCAGCGAGTTGTCATCCTCTTGAATGGCCAGCGGCGTGCCTTGAGCCACCACAAATCCGCCATGCTCACCTGCTCCGGGCCCCATATCGACGACATAATCCGCGATTTGAATGGCATCCTGGTCATGTTCAACGACAATGACGCTATTGCCCAGATCACGCAAATTCTTGAGTGTATCCAGCAAACGGCCATTATCACGCTGATGCAGACCGATCGAAGGTTCGTCGAGCACATACATCACTCCGGTCAAGCCCGAGCCGATCTGGCTGGCCAGACGGATTCGCTGCGCTTCTCCTCCCGACAGGGTATCGGCAGAACGATCCAGTGACAGATAATCCAGACCGACATTATTCAGAAACTGCAACCGACTGGAGATCTCCTTGACTATGCGCTCCGCGATGGATTGCTTATGTCCCGGCAGTTCCAGCTGATCAAAAAACTGCTTGGCCGTTTTCAACGGAAGCGCGCTGATCTGATAGATCGCCTGCCCGGCAACATGCACATGCCGCGCTGCCTTGCACAAACGCGTGCCTTGACATTCCGGGCATGTTTGCGCATTGAGATACTTGGCCAGTTCTTCACGTACCGTTTGCGATTCGGTTTCCTTGTATCGTCGTGTCAGATTGGGGATGATGCCTTCGAAAGCGTGCGTTTCCTGCTGCTTGCGACCACTCTCGGTCAGATAGGTAAAGTGAATTTTTTCCTTTCCCGAACCATGCAGAATGATGTTGCGGATCGACTCGTTCAAGTGCTCGAAGGGTGTTTCCAGGTCAAACTGATAATGCTCGGCTAGACTGGTCAGCAACTGGAAATAGAACTGATTGCGTCGGTCCCAGTTCTTCACTGCTCCAGCTGCCAATGACAAGTGGGGAAATGCGACCACGCGTGCGGGGTCAAAAAATGTGATCTGTCCCAATCCATCACACTTTTGACAGGCACCCATCGGATTATTGAAAGAAAATAGCCGTGGTTCCAGTTCGGATAAAGCATAACTGCACACCGGGCAACTGAATTTCGCTGAAAACAGATGTTCCTGCCCGGTATCCATTTCCACCGCAATAGCGCGCCCTTCAGAATGCCGCAAGGCCACCTCGAATGATTCGGCCAACCGCTGTTTGACTTCCATTGACACTTTGAGGCGATCAATCACTACCTCGATGGTGTGCTTCTTGGTTTTCTGCAGCTTTGGCAATGCATCGATTTCATAGACTTCGCCATCGATTCTTAGCCGCACGAATCCCTGCGCACGCAACTCGTCGATCAAATCTGCCTGTTCACCCTTACGCTCCACAATCAGCGGAGACAGAATCATCAGCCGCGTCTCCGATGGCAGTTGTAAGACATGGTCCACCATTTGCGAAACGCTCTGAGCAGACAGCATGATATTGTGTTCCGGACAGAAAGGATCGCCAACGCGGGCAAACAACAATCTCAGATAATCATGAATTTCGGTTACCGTACCCACTGTTGAGCGCGGATTGTGAGAAGTCGCTTTCTGTTCGATGGCGATCGCAGGTGAAAGTCCTTCGATCAGATCCACATCGGGTTTTTCCATCAGTTGCAGAAACTGTCGCGCATAGGCTGAAAGCGATTCGACATAACGACGCTGTCCTTCGGCGTAAAGCGTATCGAATGCCAGAGAGGACTTGCCCGATCCAGATAGTCCGGTTATGACAACCAGCTTGTTTCTGGGTAGATCAAGCTGAATATTTTTGAGATTGTGGGTCCGCGCACCCCGAATTCGTATCGATTCCATGAACTATCTATGTATGAGTCAACCTGTTAATATACCCAACTTTTTGGAAATATCACAACCTGATTCATGTCTGCTTCATCTTCTTCTGAAAAAATGTCCCCGGTAGAACGACGTGCCACTATTGGTCTAGCTGGTGTTTACGGTCTGCGCATGTTTGGGTTATTCATTATCCTGCCCGTTTTTGCTTTTTATGCAGAAAAGCTGCCTGGTGGCGACAACTACACACTCATCGGCATTGCTTTAGGAGCCTATGGCCTGACGCAGGCACTGCTACAAATACCTTTTGGCTGGTTATCCGATCGCATCGGACGAAAACCTGTCATCTATCTGGGTCTGATTTTGTTTGCAGCAGGTAGCCTGATTGCAGCCACTGCAACTGACATTTACTGGGTGATTGCGGGACGCATCATCCAGGGTGCAG
Source organism: Nitrosomonas sp. (assembly GCA_017879645.1). Lineage (GTDB taxonomy): Bacteria > Pseudomonadota > Gammaproteobacteria > Burkholderiales > Nitrosomonadaceae > Nitrosomonas. The sequence goes on along the minus strand of JAAEXZ010000004.1, from coordinate 36,509 downwards.
GCGCCATTTCCGGCGCTATCATGGCGCTTGCCGCCGATCTGACGCGCGAAGAGCACCGCACTAAAGCCATGGCAACCATTGGCATGACCATCGGCACTGTCTTTGCATTATCACTGATTACAGCTCCAATTCTGGATCAATGGATCGGTGTACCAGGCATTTTCGCCATGACCGGCATCCTGGCGCTACTGGCCATGCTGATCATCAGAAAAATAATACCGGATCCACAGATCAGCCGTTTCCACTCGGATACGGAAACCTCTGTCGACAGTTTTGGCAGTGTCCTCAGCAATCCGCAACTGTTACGGCTGGATTATGGCATTTTTGCCTTGCATGCCGCGTTGATGGCATTGTGGCTGGTCGTACCGTCTACTCTGCGGCAAGCTGGTATGGCAACCAGTGATCACTGGCAGATTTATTTCCCTGTGCTTGTACTTTCTGTCGTGCTCATTATCCCCGCCATTATTTATGGAGAAAAAAAAGCAAAATTAAAAACTGTTTTCATCGCCGCCATAGCCATATTGTTATTGGGTCAAATCCTTTTGGCCATGACGGCAAACTCGATCTGGGGTACAGCCATAGCACTGCTGGTTTTTTTTGCCGCATTCAACCTGCTGGAAGCCAGCCTGCCTTCACTGATCTCCAAAATTGCACCGGTGGGTGCCAAGGGAACCGCAATTGGCATCTACAGCAGCACACAATTTTTAGGGGCATTTTCAGGAGCCGCGGCAGGAGGATATTTACTCGAAACCTATGGTACGACTGCACTGTACGCTTTCTGTAGTGTACTTTTAGCCATTTGGTTGGTGCTGGCCGGTACAATGCAGGCACCTGCAGCCGTCCGTTCCAAAATGTATTCTGTGCAAAAACTGGATAGTGATAAATCCAAACAACTTTCGCAGCAACTGGCAGCGATACCTGGAGTACACGAAGCTCTGGTATTGATGGACGAACAGGTTGCCTATCTGAAGGTCGACATGAAAGGTTTTGATGAAGACAAAGTCATTAAACTACTTGCGGAGGAAGCATAAATGGCATCAGTCAATAAGGTCATTCTCATCGGTAACTTAGGCAAAGATCCCGAGACACGCTATATGTCCAGCGGTGAAGCCGTTACCAATATTACCCTGGCCACCACGGATTCCTGGAAGGATAAAAACGGTGAAAAACAGGAAAAAACCGAGTGGCATCGGGTCACTTTTTACCGCAAACTTGCCGAGATCGCAGGCGAATATTTGAAAAAAGGCCGTTCCGTCTATATCGAAGGTCGACTGGAAACGCGCAAGTGGACCGACAAAAATGGTGTGGAACGGTATACGACCGATATTATTGCTACGGATATGAAAATGCTGGGTAACCGATCCAGCAGTGGAAGTTTTGATGCCCCCGAGCATGAGGAAGATCACTCTACTACTACTCGTGCTACCTCAGCAAAAAGTGGAAGCGCATTTGATGATATGGATGATGATATTCCGTTTTGACGCTATCAATCATGCCATGTAAGTAATTAGCCTTTTTCGGGTAATTGAAAAACACCTTCTCGTAACTCTGTCCCCATACCGCTTGATACGCGGCGAGAAGGCAAAGAAAATTCTATACTTTCAATTTGACCGCCAATCGCTCTGGCCATGTTTCTGAATTCCACAGCCAGCATATTTTTTGGAACAATAAAGGTTTGCTTATATCCAGATTTGAAATTAACAAGAATTTTCATCGTACTTTTCCAGATAAACGGTTATTGAAAGAACTCACCTGACAATTTTCAGTTATGCTATTTTTTTGTTTTTAACGACTTAGAACCGCCAAACTTTAGCCCATCATTACTTTTTTCTTAAGAAACCCCTTAAATAACGCCTCATCTCTGCCGGAATATAATCAGATCGTCAGAATTTCTGCACTGAATCTTTTCTTCAACCATCTTCCTTTTGTTGCAGACGGCTCTCTGATACACTCTGCGCTTCGATAATGCATCAGAAACGCTTGTTAATGAGGAGTCCAGAATGTTTGACAAACCCAACCAACTTATTTTTTATATCAATGTAGCACTTACCGTTTTCGGTGCTTTGGTCGCACTGTTGACAGGTTACGTTGTGATTGGGCTCATAATAGCGATTTGTGCAGCACTGCTCGTTTGGGATCAGTTCAGGCAAAATAAATCGACATTTATAATTGGAGATTTGAAAAAGATACTGACCCTCCATGACACCAGTGGCAACAAGGCCACCCTGACGCAGTCACAAATGACCACTGCCTGCCATGTTGACAATACCGAATATTGGTTCAGACATATTTCTGCAATGGGAAGTATCAGTAACTTCACAGTCAATCACGGTCGCCCCGAAGTACAGAAAAGTGATAATGGCAGTTATCAAGTACGTATGACACTAACACCTGAACTGAAAATGACCCGTGGTACCGATCTGACCCTGTCCTACCAGTATGAAGGAGCATTTACACACCCCCACCAGGGCATACTGTCACATATCGTTGATTGCGATACCGATCGATTACATCTGATTGTTGAGATACCAAAAGGACGTACAGTTACATCTGCACGTTTTTATTGCATGCGGAATGGTCATGAGGAAGCTCTGTTGCCACCAACCATTTCTGGTCAAACCCGCATCGAGGCAGACATCAGACATCCCAAACGCGATGCTGAGTATTGCTTGCAGTGGAATTGGGAAAAAGAAAGCTTGATGAAAAAAATCGGCCAGATCTTCTAAAAAAAACAGGAATAGTTTTTACCATTTTCATGTATTGCTGGGCGGTGCGCGAAGGAAATGCCAGCTCGAATCGTTCGTTCCTATCCGTTAAAGACTAGACACACACGATTGAATCTACTTAAAGCTCTCGCTGCGATGAGCAGCATGACATTCATATCGCGCATTCTTGGATTCCTGCGCGACATGATCATTGCGCGAATTTTTGGGGCCGGAATGGTCACGGATGCTTTTTTTGTTGCCTTCCGTATTCCCAATCTGCTGCGACGATTATTTGCCGAAGGTGCATTCTCACAAGCTTTTGTGCCAATTCTGGCCGAGTATAAAAACACTCGCTCTCTGGAAGAAACACGCGATCTGATCGATCACATCACCCTGATTCTGGGGATCGCGCTCCTCGTCATTACTGTCATCGGAATCATCGCATCGCCTTTGATCATCTATGTCAGTGCACCTGGATTTTCGGCGGACACAGAAAAATTCGAACTCACCGTTTCGTTATTACGTATCACGTTTCCCTATATCCTGTTTATCTCGCTGGTAGCCCTGGCTGGCAGCATCCTGAATACATACGGAAAATTCAATGTCCCTGCGATTACACCGGCACTGCTGAATCTTTCATTTATCGGTTGTGCCTTATGGCTGACTCCTTTTTTCGATCCCCCGATTCTGGCGCTGGCCTGGGCGGTTTTTTTGGGCGGCGTATTACAGCTGGCCTTCCAAATTCCATTTTTATTGCAACTTCGGTTACTCCCTCGCTTGCATTTCAGAAACCCGGACATCGGTGCCTGGCGTGTCATCAAACTCATGGGGCCAGCCATATTTGGTGTTTCGGTAAGCCAAGTTAGTTTGCTGATCAATACCATTTTTGCTTCTTTACTGGCCTCCGGTAGCGTGTCCTGGCTTTACTACGCCGATCGCCTGATGGAATTTCCAGCAGGATTGCTGGGTGTGGCGCTAGGCACGATCCTGCTACCGTCTCTGGCGCGACACTACAGCGCCAACAGCAACGAAGAATATTCGCACCTGCTTGACTGGGGATTGCGCATGACCATGCTACTCACTTTGCCAGCAGCACTGGCACTGGCGCTGTTGGCAACACCACTGATTGCGACGCTGTTTCACCATGGCGCATTCAGCGCACACGATGTCTGGATGACACGCGAAGCTCTCATTGCTTATAGCATTGGGCTGATTGGCCTGATCTTGGTTAAAGTGCTGGCCCCGGGATTCTATGCGCGGCAGGACATCAAAACACCCGTTAAAATTGCCATCATTACATTGATATTCACACAGTTGCTGAATCTGGCTTTCATCGCGCCATTTCAGCATGCCGGACTTGCCTTGGCCATCGGACTGGGCGCCTGTTTCAATGCCGGATTGCTTTATTACAAACTGCTCAGCCTGAATATTTATGAACCACAACCCGGATGGCTGGTTTTTCTTACGAAAATACTAGCCGCGTTGGTCGTCATGGGACTGGTGTTGTGGTTTGCATCCGGAAGTGATGTTTCCTGGCTAAGTGAATCCACCTGGGTTCGCGCCATCCGGTTGAGCTGGATCGTCGTTGTCGGCGCTGCAAGTTATTTTGCAGCACTCTGGTTACTAGGTTTTCGCTTGAAGGACTTCACCAAGCAACAAACCATCTGAACAAACCCTGGAATCAGATCCATAGACAGCAGTGGTTAAGCTGCACTGCTTCTCCCGATTTATCCAAGATTCAGCATGAGGATCACCTGCTTCAAGCGAAAAACCAGGCTCTATTTCCTTTTAAGTGTCTTGTCATTTTCGATCAAGGCATAAGCAGAGTGATTGTGAATCGACTCGAAATTCTCCGATTCCACGACATAGGCATCGATTCGTACATCCCGATTAAGCACTTCCGCAATATCACGCACGATATCCTCAACAAATTTGGGATTATCATATGCTTTTTCGGTGACATATTTTTCATCCGGTCGTTTCAGCAATCCGTACAGTTCGCACGAAGCCTTCTCTTCCGCAATCCTGATGACATCCTCTATCCACACAAAGCTGTTGGTTCGTACGGACAGCGTGACGTGGGAACGCTGGTTGTGTGCACCGTAACTGGATATTTCCTTGGAGCACGGACATAAACTGGTAACGGGAACGACTACTTTCATGGTGAAAAAATACTCGTTACTTTTAATTTCACCAATGAACGTCACTTCATAATCCAACAGACTCCTGACTTGAGAAACCGGTGCGGACTTGTTGATGAAATAAGGAAAGGTCATTTCGATATGTCCGGAATCCGTACCCAGTTTCTCTATCATTTCACGCAGAATGGTCTGGAACGACTCCACAGAAATCTCACGCTCATGGCTATTGAGTATCTCGACAAAGCGGGACATGTGTGTGCCCTTGAAATTATGTGGCAAATTCACATACATATTGAATACAGCAATCGTATGCTGAATGCCACCATCCTTGTCGGCCACAATCACCGGATGACGGATGGCCTTGATTCCCACCCTATCGATGGCGATACGTCGGGTATCGGGCGTACTCTGCACATCCGCAATGGGTAAGTCTATCTGTTTATTCATATTTATCTCCAGTGCAGCATGTGCTGCAGGTCATCTTCAAATCAGTACGACTCGTTTTATCCGAATCAGTCCATAAGAGAACGTACCGACCGAATAATTCCATTTTTGTCCAAACCGCAATCTGCAAGCATCTGTGTATGATCGCCCTGATCGATAAAAACATCGGGCAAACCGAGTTGCAATACCTTGACCACGATCCGCTGATTATTCAGTGATTCGGTCACCGCGCTGCCAGCCCCACCCAACACTGTATTTTCTTCCACTGTCACCAGTACATCGTGACTGGCCGCCAGCGATGCTACCAGTTCATCGTCCAGGGGTTTGACAAATCGCATGTTTGCCACGCTCGCATTCAATTCTTCCGCTGCTTCCAGGCAAGGTACCAGCATGCTGCCAAAAGCCAATAATGCAATCTTTTCACCTTGTCGCCGAAGTTCACCCCGGCCGATGGGAAGAGCATGCATTTTCTTTTGAACCTGAACACCGGGTCCGGTTCCCCTCGGGTAACGAACAGCGGTCGGTGTATCCAGCTTGAAAGCGGTATACAACATCTGCCGGCATTCATTTTCATCCGCAGGCGCCATGATGGTCATATTTGGTACGCAACGCAGATAAGACAAATCAAAGCTACCGGCATGAGTGGGTCCATCCGCACCAACCAATCCGGCGCGATCGATTGCAAATACCACCGGCAAATTCTGGATGGCCACATCGTGAATCAATTGATCATAGGCACGCTGCAAGAATGTCGAATAAATCGCCACGACCGGTTTCAGGCCATCGCAGGCAACACCTGCGGCAAATGTCACTGCATGCTGTTCCGCAATACCGACATCGAAATAGCGCTCGGGATATTCCTCGGAAAAACGTACCAGTCCGGATCCTTCGCGCATCGCGGGGGTAATGCCAATCAGGCGCGAATCCTGCGCCGCCATGTCACACAACCAATCCCCAAAAACCTGCGTGTAAGCCGGTTTTCCAGCGGCTTTGCCGACGATGCCCTTTTTGGGATCGAACTTACCGACACCGTGATACAGAATGGGATCCTCTTCTGCGACCTTGTATCCGGCTCCTTTGCGGGTCACCACATGCAAAAACTGTGGCCCTTCCAGTTGTTTGATATTGTTCAGCGTGGTTACCAGCACATCCAGGTCATGTCCGTCGATCGGACCGATATAATTGAATCCAAATTCCTCGAACAGAGTCCCGGGTGTCACCATACCCTTGACATGCTCTTCCGCTCGCTTGGCCAGTTCCAACACCGGTGGCACGACCCCCAGCACCTTTTCGCCAGCACGTCGCGCTGTGGCATAAAACCTGCCCGACATCAACTTTGCCAGATAATTGTTCAGTGCCCCGACGGGACGCGATATCGACATGTCATTATCGTTCAGTATGACTAGCAGATTGGCATCCATGACCCCTGCATTGTTCAATGCCTCGAATGCCATGCCAGCACTCATGGCGCCATCGCCAATAATGGCAATGGCACGCCGATCCGAATGATTCAGGCGAGCAGCAACCGCCATGCCTAGCGCAGCACTGATCGAAGTACTGGAGTGTGCCGTTCCAAATGCATCATATTCACTTTCATCGCGACGTGGAAAACCGGCAACTCCCCCCTGCATGCGCAGCTTGTCCATGCCGTTACGGCGACCGGTTAGCACTTTGTGTGCGTAAGTTTGGTGCCCCACATCCCATACCAGTTGATCGTGCGGTGTATTGAAAACGTAGTGCAAAGCGATCGTCAGTTCTACCGTGCCCAGATTGGATGACAGATGCCCACCGGTTTTGGCCACAGATTCAATCAGAAAACCGCGCAACTCCTTGGCAAACTGCGGTAATTTTTTTTGATCCAGTTCACGAAGCTGGGTAGGTGAATTTACGGTATCGAGCAATGGATACATTCAAAACCTGAAAAAAAGATTGTGGGAAAGAATACTTAGAATTTACGTTTTACTATAAAGTCGGTTACCTGACGCAACCGCGTTGCTGCGTCACCAAAACCCTGCAATGCCTGATCTGCATCGTGCTGTAACTTCTGGGCCAATTCCCGTGCTGCACTGATGCCGAGGATACTGACGTACGTGGGTTTATTGTTTTCCGCATCCTTGCCAGCCGTCTTACCTAGCGTTGCCGTTGTCGCCTCGGTATCGAGCAAATCATCGACAACCTGGAATGCCAGTCCGATGCATTTGGCAAAATGATCCAGTTGACCCAATTGTTCCGCACTCAAATCGCCACTGCAACGTGCTCCCAGCATGACTGCAGCACGAATCAGGGCACCCGTCTTGTGAATATGCATGAATTCGAGTTCGGGCAGACTGAGGGTCTTGCCCACACTGTCCAGATCATAGGCCTGCCCGCCCGCCATGCCCCGAGAACCGGCCGCCTGAGCTAGCTGAACAATCATCTCGAGCTGAATCCTGGGTTCATCCGACAAACACTTTTCCGCCAGCAACTCAAATGCCAGGGTCTGCAAACTATCTCCCGTCAGCAGTGCGGTAGCTTCATCAAATTCGATGTGACAGGTCGGCTTGCCCCGGCGCAGTACATCGTCATCCATACAGGGCAGGTCATCATGCACCAGAGAATAGGCATGAATAAGCTCGACCGCAGCAGCAGCCACGGTAACCCGCTCGACATCGGCCTGTGCCAGTTCACCTGCAGCAAATGAAAGTAGTGGCCTAACCCGCTTTCCTCCGCCCAGCACAGAATAACGCATGGCCTGGTGCAAGCGCACAGGTACACAATCAATTGCGGGTAATCGAGATTCCAGGAAAGTTTCTATATTTGCCTGACAATGACTGGTCCAAGTCTGGAAATCAGCAGTCATTGACGTCAGGTCTTGTAAAGTTTTTCAACATATCGGCTTCAAGTATTTTTACCTGTTGTTGCGCGCTTTGCAGCTTGTTCTGACAGTATTGCAACAGCTCGGCTCCTCGTTGGTATGCAGCCAGGGAATCCTCGAGTGACATTTGTCCTGCTTCCATGGCTCCCACAATTTTTTCCAACTCCGCCGATGCCGCTTCAAAACTTTCAGGCTCAGCCTTGACTGACTTGCTTGAAGTTTTGGGTACCATAAATAGCCGAAAAATAAATTTACGGTTTCTCTGTTAATAAAGGGGTAAAAATAGCGCAATTAGGCGTCTCAGGTCAATGCAAATTTGGCAAATCGAATACGATCACTCCAAATCTTGTAGCCAAAAACATGGCAAAACCCATCCGCCATCAAACCTGCACCACATTGAGTTCTCGCTCCCCATTTTCATCACGACTTAAACAGGGTCAGAATGACGATATTGATCCACGATTGCTCCTATGGCAACATTACGCAGCACGCAGAAAAATGAGCTAGCGAAAAATCGTGTTGATTCATAGCAAATCTCATCGTGTTCATGATCTGCTGTCGGGAATATTTCCGGCTCTATAGCTTGCTCGGCACATCTGGGCATTTTCTCATCCATTTCAGATCGGGGTAAACCTTGAACGACGAAAACCTTAACCAAATTGCCGCCTACTTCGAAAATGTACCCTTGTGGCCCTTCATTTTCTTTGGCTTTCTAGGACTGGTGGCCCTGGCGATTGATTTACTGAATCGCAAACGCCGCGCCCTGGCCATCGAAGATTTCCGCAGCACCATCGAAACCGAACTGGCACTGATGTACCCAAAACATAAGGGGTGGCCAAGAAACATCAATTCCTATCTGTGTTCGCGCTTGCCCGAAATGCAGCAGAATTTTGAAATTCTGCGCGTATTCATTCCACAGGATCGGCTGCTGAGCTATAACACGGACTGGAATAATTTCTGCGATTTCTGTCGCAACATCACCGATGAAAAATGCGCCGCCGCAGAACAACCGGCATCGGGTATTGACGATGGTGCAAACGCAACCAGCCAGGAACCGGATCCGAAAGTGGTGCTACATGGCTTGATTGAGAAACTACTGAAACATACCGAAATTTAAACTGTGTTGATGAATCGTCGATGCCCGACCAGCCAATACTGAAATAGGCCACTTCCGAAAAGCGATGATTCATCACATTTCCTGTCGCGATAATCATGACATGTCTGTTCATGATGCACCGATACCTTGCAGCTTATGATCCCCCATCCATTCATTTGCCATGAACACACAAAGTAATACGGTCGGCTCAGGTAGCGTTGTCGTGCGTCCGGTGATGTCCTACCGCGATATGGGAAAATTCATCGACGTGCCATGGCACATTTATGCCAATGACCCCATGTGGGTACCGCCTTTGCGTCTGGAGCGACGTTTCCACTTTTCCCGTTTCAATCCTTTTTTCAAACATGGTGAGTGGCAAGCCTGGGTAGCCTATCGCAACGATCAGCCGGTGGGCCGGATCAGCGCGCAAATCGATTCCTTACATCAGGAGCGTTACGGCACCGACAGCGGGCATTTTGGTCTGCTGGAGTGTATCGACGATGATGACGTCTTTTCGGCTTTGATGCTGCATGTCGAAGCATGGCTTGGCTCCAGGCAGGTCCACAAAATCAGCGGTCCCTTCAATCTTTCGATCAATCAGGAATGCGGAATTCTTGTAGAAGGATTCGATACACCCCCCGTAGTCATGATGCCTCATTCAGCCCCTTATTATGGTCGCCTGCTGGAACAGCACGGTTATCTGCCACTCAAGGATCTGCTGGCTTACAAGGTCAGAATCGACTTCGAAATCCCACCCGTCATGCAGATGCTGATCAAGCGATTTTCTCCGCAAATCACTCTGCGCACCCTGCGCCGGGATCGGTTTGCCGAAGAAATGGAAATCCTGCGCGATATCTTCAACGACGCCTGGTCGGAAAACTGGGGATTCATCCCCTTTACCCGGGAAGAATTTGCCGAACTGGGCAGCAGTTTGCGCCTGCTGGTTTCCGATGAGTTTATCCAGATCGCGGAAGTGGATGGCAAGCCGGCGGCTTTCATGGTGGGACTCCCCAATCTCAATGAAGTCCTGAAGGAGCTAGATGGCAGCCTGTTTCCACTGGGTTGGCTCAAACTTGTCCAAAGTATCAGGAATCACCAGATTCGCACAGGTCGCGTCCCGTTGATGGGTGTTCGCAAGCAATATCATCATCGCCCTATCGGACTGGTTCTGGCGTGCCTGGTCATTGATGCGCCTCGGGAAGCAGGCATGGCGCAAGGCTTTAAGGAAGTCGAATTGTCCTGGATTCTGGAAGATAACATGTCCATGCGCGCCATTCTGGATAGCATCGGCTGCGAGCAATACAAACGTTATCGTATCTTTGGAAAAACACTGTGAGTCAAGTTCCGCAATCTGCCCTTCCACGTTTTGCCGCCATCGTGCTGGCTGCCGACCGGACCGGAAAAGACCCGATCACATTGCATACCGGTGCAGCCTGCAAGGCATTTGCGCCGATTGCCGGCACACCGATGGTTATTCGCGTTCTGGATGCACTGGCCGCTTGTGAAATGATCGACACCATCGTCTTGTGCGGCCCACCGGAATCACTGCACATGCACTGCCCCGAACTCAAACAGCGCATCGCTGCCAGGCAGGTCATCTGGATACCCAATCTGGATTCGCCGAGTCGCAGCGCGGAAAGTGGTTTGCAGCAGATACCCACCGATGTTCCGGTGCTGCTGACCACAGCCGATCATGCCCTGTTGACACCGGACATCGTACGCAACTTTTTAGGCGCCGCCATGGCACAAGATGGCGATGCCGTCGTGGCAACCGTCAGGGAGCAGGACATTGCCGCAGCATTTCCGGGCTCCAAACGCACGGTCATCCGCCTGCGTGAAGGTGGTTTCTGTGGCTGTAACTTGTTCATGTTCAAACCGCAGGGACGCTCTCTAGTCGGATTCTGGCGGCAAGCGGAGGAACTGCGCAAGCGTCCCTGGAGACTGATCGCACGGGTACTCGGATTCGGCACCGTATTGTCGTATCTGTTCGGATCGCTGACGGTACAGCAGGGACTGGGTGCCATTTCAAAAAAAGCTGGGATCCTGATACGGATCGTCGTTCTCGACGATCCTCGTGCCGGAGTGGATGTTGACAAAGCGGAAGACCTGCAATTGGCCGAATCCATTCTCGGCGATCAACATCATCCCGCCGCACATGACACTTCCCTCACCGGGTAATATCCTCGCAGTTCACCATCGATGCTATTCTTGAACATATTCATACCGGTTGATCCCATAAATCCATGAGACTGATAGAGCGCTATATCGCCCGCGAAATCATGCTGCCTTTTACGGTGGTCATCCTGATTCTGGTTGGTCTGTATGCCAGCTTCGTCAGCGCCAGGTTGCTGGCGGGTGCCGTTACCGAAACACTCGGTCTGGCAGCGCTACTGAAACTGGTTTTTCTGAAATCCCTGATCGCGCTGGAAGTGCTTATTCCCATTGCACTCTACATTTCCATCATCATGGGTCTGGGCAGACTCAACAGGGATCAGGAACTGAATGTCATCCGTTCGCTCGGCATTAGCGGAACCCGCGTAGTTCTTGCGGTACTGACGGTCGCGATCCCGATCGGCATCGTCAGTGGCATGCTGTCCTCGTATGTCCGTCCCTGGGCTTATGCAGAAAGCTATGTTCTGGATGCACAGGCAGAAGCGGAGCTGAACACCAACCGGTTTCAGGCAGGTCGCTTTTACGGCAGCGAACGCAGCGGCAGAGTCGTTTACGTGCGCAGCAAGAATGATCTGAACAAGGAAATGCAGCATATTTTCCATTACATCAGAAAGCCTGATGGCAGCGAAATCGTCATCGCCAAGGAAGCGCACCAGATCCAGCCGACCCTCGCCGAACCACGCCCCCATATCCAGCTTTCGGATGGCATAGCGTATCAATTGGCCAGCGCAGCCGATGTCGACGATATTATTCAGTTCAAAAGCATGATCTATTTCATCGATAACGATTATGTAACGAATTACCGCCGCAAAGCCGCGGCGACGCGAACATTGTGGCAATCCGACCAGCCACGCGATATTGCGGAACTACAGTGGCGTCTTTCCCGTCCTCTGGCAACCATTCTGCTGGCTTTGATCGCCGTCACATTCATCCGCATTGCCCCGCGCCAGGACAGAACCGACAGAACTTATGTCTTCGCCGCACTGGTCTTTGCCGCCTACTATAATTTGGCCGGACTGGCCAAAACCTGGGTCGAACAGGGTGCGATCGGCAGAATACCTGGTGTCTGGTGGCTGGAACTGCTGATGATCCTGGCATTGATAACCTATGCCGGACTCACCCGCTACAAGCGAGCTCCCCGCGCGACATGATTATTTATCGCTACATTGCCTATCAGGTCATTATCGGCTTTCTGATTGCCACAGCCATCCTGCTGCCGCTGTTCAGCTTTTTTGACCTGCTGGATCAACTGGAAGATGTCGGCAAAGGAACGTATCGCGCTATCGATGCTTTTCTGTATACAGCAATGCTGATGCCACGCCGGCTCATCCAGATCGCGCCTTTTGTAGCTTTGCTGGGTACCGTATTTGCCCTGGGCAAGCTGGCAGTTCACTCGGAACTCGTCGCCATGCGTGTCGCCGGTCTTTCCCCTCTGCGCATCAGTTGGGCACCTTTGGGCATCGGCATCATGATGTTACTGGGCATCGCCCTGCTCGAGCAATTTGTGGCTCCCCAACTCCAGCAGCGGGCTATCACCAATCGCGCCATCGCTCTGGAATTAAGTGCGGAGCTAGGCCGTAACCTGGGAATCTGGACACGCAACGAACATAACATTTTACGCATCGGGCGCATGTTGCACAGCAAGCACGCCATCGATATCGAGATCCTGAAACTCGATCTGGAAGGTTTCCTGCAATCGCATATTCTGGCGCAATCCGCAGATATCATCAGTGACGACCACTGGAAACTCAGTCAGGTGATCATCCGCACATTCGAAGATGACCGGATTACCTTGTCTCGTCATGAAACGCATGAATGGCGGTCGTTCCTGAATCCGGAAGATATTCTGACCCTGACCAAACCACCGGAAAGCCTTTCCCCTCTCGAGTTGGCACGGCATGTCGAATTTCTGCGCAGCACAGGCCAGGATGCGGATTCCTATGCACTGGCATTATGGCGCAAGGTGGGCAGTGCGCTGATGACGATCGCCATGCTGCTGCTATCCATTCCGTTCGTGTTTGGCTCGATCCGCTCCGGTCTGAGCAACAAGCTGATTCTGGCCACATTGATCGGCATGGCGGTGTATTTACTGGATCAGATCATTGCCAATGCTGGCCTGATTCTTCACCTCAACCCGGCACTCGTCGCCCTGGCCCCCGGTTTAACCATGATCCTGCTGGCAAATCTGTGGCTGGGCCGGACTTTTTAGTCATCATCTGTCCATGGAGTCCTAAAAACACTACAATCGCGAAGCACGCAACAAAAATGCGTGCATGTCCTGATCGCACGAGTTGATTTACGCTGACACAACCCAATTTTTTGCCCATGCCGACTTCTACCTATATTCATATTTTTGGTGACAGTACCATCACGATCTGGGGATTGACCGGTCGCGAACGCCTGCTGCGCATGCTGGCCACCCACACCGGCATCAAACTGAGTGATGACGTGGAAAGCATCCCGGTCGATGCCACGGTGTTATTCCTCAATGCCAACATGCTGTTCGATGCGCGCGTACTGGCCGCCATGCTGGGTTTCGACAGAAAAGTAGCACTGTACAGCCAGGAGGGTTTCCCTGCCGCCATCCGCACCGATGGCAGTCTGGCCACGCAGGTACTACGCAGCCTGGACAACAATCCGGACCAGAACTACAAGTTTGCCCTGCTGACCATTCCTCGCATTGCTTTGAGCGACCTCAGCATCGATTACCAGCATAACCTGAAAAAGAAAGATCCACCCTATATCCTACCGGTCACGGCAGCCAACCGCACCTTGCTGGAGCAGGAACTGTTTTCTGGCTCTTATAAAGGCGTCACCGATCTGGTGACCAAATGGGTCTGGCCTTGGCCGGCTTACCGGGTCACGCACTGGTGCGTGCGCTACGGCTGGCAACCGAATCACGTCACCTATCTGAGCATTGTCCTTGCCGTATTGGCCGGTGCGGCATTCTGGTATGGCTTTTTTGGCATGGGTCTGCTGATGGGCTGGTTCATGACTTTCCTGGATACCGTGGATGGCAAGCTGGCTCGCGTCACGGTCACATCCAGCCGTTTCGGCGATGTCATGGATCATGGTCTGGACATCGTGCATCCGCCGCTCTGGTATATTGCCTGGGGCGTGGGACTGGCGAGCACGGCAACGCCCATCTTTGCGCTGGGATTCCTGATGACGCTGATGTTCATCGGGTACGTCGGCGGCCGATTGTGCGAAGGCGCCTTCAATTACTGGCTGGCCACCTTCGATCTGTTCATCTGGCACAAAATGGATTCATTCAATCGTCTCATCACGGCACGGCGTAACCCCAATCTGCTGATACTGACTTATGGCTGGCTAACCGATCAGCCTGCATTTGCACTCATCCTGGTGGTGGTATGGCATCTGTTTTCCACCGGATTTCTCTGCTGGCGCCTGTTACTGGCCTGGCGCATCAAGCAGAGCGGTGGCACGCTGACGTCCTGGTTGCAGGACATCGATCCGGCGCGCGATCGCGACATTCTGGCGGTGCGCATCTTTACCCGTGCCCCCATCCAACTCGATACCTCCTATCGCTCGCATAACCCCTGATCATCTTCCGCATCCCATGACATCACCCACACGGATCGATCGCCTCCGAACCGGGTCAGCCAAGGTCGGCTGCCTGCTAAATCCGAACAGCGGCCAGGTTCGCAAACGCAGTGCTGCGATCCGGCAGGTTCTGACCAGCATGCCGGATATGCTGGTCTGCGAAGCCAGTGATATGGATACCTTCCAGTCAGCGATGGAATGCTTATTGCAGGCTGATACCGATTTGCTGGTCATCGTCGCTGGCGACGGTACTACCCATGCCGTACTCGGACATCTGTTCCGGATCCTGCCTGTGAGCAACTGGCCGGTACTGATGATCGTACCGGGCGGCACCACCAACATGACGCCATTGGATCTCGGCATGCGCGGCAAGCCGGAACACATCCTGCGCCGGTTGCGATCGGTGCTGGTCAAGCCTGAAGCATTGCAATTGCGGCAGCGTCCGGTACTCCGGATCGAACAGCCGGGCATGGATACGCTCTATGGCATGTTTTTTGCGGTTGGCCTGGTGGCACGTGGGGTAAAATTCTCCCGCAGTTCGGTCAAACAACTGGGGATTACCGGTGGCATCTTCACCTTTCTGATCATGTTGCGGTCGCTCGTGGGCATGATTAGCGGTATGATAACGGGGCGTCAACACGATGAATGGGCGCCCGTTACCCTGACCATGACACAGGGCAATGGTCACGTCAATCAGGGAACTTACCTGTTCGCATTGATCAGTGCACTGGATTGTCTGCTGCTGAACATGCGCCCCTACTGGGGACAGGAACCGGCTCCCCTGCATGTGACTTGGGTCGATCAGCATCCCCGACATCTGTGGCGATCACTGTGGCCGCTACTCACAGGAAATGGCCAGGCATTATTGGAACAGGATGGCTATCACAGTCACAACATCCAATCCCTTACCCTGCATCTGGACGATGAATACATAGTCGATGGCGAACTATACCGCTCACTCGGCCCGAATATTCCGTTGCAAGTCAGTGCGACTGATCTTGTAACTTTTTTAGTGCTATAGGACACGAATTATCATGACAGACCCCATTATCTCTCCCACATCCGGCGAAACACTGCCGATCCGCCTGACCAACGAAGTCGCCTGGGAATGCAGCAAACCGGTATCCCCCGACTTCGTTCCCTTGGTGGATGCGCTGATCATGCGCTTTGGTGAATCGCTCGATGCCGTCATGCTGTATGGATCCTGCCTGCATTCCGCAAGCAGCCTGGATGAAGGCATCGTCGATCTGTACGTCATCGTCGACAGCTATTTCCGGGCCTATCCGCAACGCCATCTGGCTTTCATGAATCAGTGGCTAGCCCCCAATGTATTTTATCTGGAGGTACCTCACGAAAACAGGACACTGCGGGCAAAATACGCTGTCATTTCCACCGGTGACTTTGCCCGTGGTGCGCAATACTGGTTCCATTCCTACATCTGGGCACGTTTTGCCCAGCCATCTCGACTTTTGTATGCCCGCAACGACCTGATTCGCGAACGCATCCATACCGCACTGGGGCATGCTGTCGTCACTTTCCTGAAAAGAGGTTCGGCAGCTCTGGAGGCCGGCGTGTACACCGTGGAAGACATCTGGACCCGCTGCTTGACGTTGACCTATGCTTCCGAGCTGCGTGCCGAACGGGAAACGCGTGCGGTCCATCTGGCCCAGGTCAATCTCGATGCGCTGATCCGCCTGACTGAGGTCGCCGCACCGATGCTGCAAGGTAGCCTGGAAAAACTGGAAAATGGCAAATATCAATGTTTGACCCACCCGGAAGTACAGCAGCAGGCATTGTGGCATTGGCGCATGCGCCGCTGGCAAGGTCGTGCCCTATCGATGCTACGCCTGTTCAAGGCCACCTTCACATTCGCGAACAGCGTCGATTACGCAGCCTGGAAGATCGAGCGCCACACCGGTATTCACATCGAAGTCACACCGGAATTGCGCCAACATCCTTTTTTATGGGGTTACAAGATCATTTGGCAATTATTTCGCCGCGGTGCAATACGCTGAGCTGGCATCGACTGGCCTCAGCCATCCAAGCATTCTTAAATTTCAGAAAAGGTTTTTTAACGGGAGACAACCATGAATACTGCCTATCGTTTCATCATGCTTTCATTGATCCTGCTTCTCGGCGCCTGTTCCACGATGTATCTCGAGGGACTGGAAAAAGTGGGCATTCCCAAGCGTGACGTCATGGTCTACCGCGTGGAGAAAGCACGCGATACGCAACAGGAAACCAAGGAACAGTTCAAATCGGCACTGGAGCAATTCACCGCTGCCACGCGTTTCGACGGTGGCGATCTGGAAGCCACCTACAAGCGCCTAAACGATACCTATGAAGCTAGCCTGAGCAAGTCAGAGGAAGTCAAAAGCCGTATCGCCGACATCGAAAGCGTATCCGAAGCGCTATTTAACGAGTGGAAACAGGAAATCACGCAATACAGCAATCCGTCGATGAAACAGAACAGTCAGAAAAAACTGGATGCCACACAAGTGCATTACCGCCAGTTGATTGCCTCGATGAAGCAGGCGGAAGCCAAGATCCAGCCGGTCCTGACCGTATTCCACGATCAGGTCATGTACCTCAAGCACAACCTCAACGCACGAGCCATTGCCTCGCTGAAGGGAGAGCTGGGCAACATCCAGTCCGATGTGTCTGCCCTGGTGGCCTCCATGGAAAAATCCATCAACGAAGCCAATGCCTTCATCAGTACGATGGAAAACAAATAAAATCCTCTTTACCGGTTTTATTGCGGCATCGCCGGTTCAGGAATTTTCTATACTGTCAGCCAGTTTAGCAATCAAAGCGGGATGGAAAAATGCTGGTCGGCGACTTAATGAGCACAAAACTGGTCACGATCGAACTGGATGATCGATTGTCGGTGGTCAAGGAAATATTCGATCACATGCCCATTCATCATCTGGTAGTAATCGAAAACAACAGGGTATTCGGTGTCGTGTCGGACCGTGATCTGTTCAGAGCATTGAGTCCACATATCGGCACCCTCTCCGAAACCGGCAAGGATGCGGCCACGCTCAACAAGCGCGTCCATCAGATTGTAAGCCGTCATCCGATCACACTGACGGCCGATATCCCGTTGAAACAGGCAATCGACATTTTCGACACCCATCCCGTCTCCTGTGTACCTGTCGTCGATCACGCGCAAAAACCGATTGGTATTATTACGACCCTGGACATCATTCACGCCCTGAACAAAAAAATGCAAACGGGCTAAACACCAATTGGTTCATCACGATCTGAGCGGCGGCAGTGGATCCGTGTGCACCACGAACTGCAGTGCCAGCCCGTTGTTGCACCAGCGTTCTTTACGCGGTAGCGGTCCATCACCGAAAATATGTCCCTGATGACCGCCGCATCGCGCGCAGTGATACTCGGTCCGCCGGAACAGCAACGAATAATCCGGTCGGGTAGCGACGTGTCCGGCAATCGGCTGGGTGAAACTGGGCCATCCGGTGCCACTTTCATATTTGTGCTGACTCTCGAATAACGGCAGATAACACGCCGCACAGATGTAAGTACCCCGCCGCTGTTCCTGATTCAGCTCGCTGCTTCCAGGTTCTTCCGTTTGTTCCTCGAATAGAATCTCGAAAGCAGCGACAGACAAGAGTGCTTTCCATTGCTGGTGCGACTTGCGCAATGGTTCCACGGTCAATGCCATCTCCCCGGCTGCCAGTAGCGAAGGTATCGGTACGACAGCCCCAGGCACTCCCAGAATCAAGGTCACACCCTGTAAAAAAATACGTCGATTCATCGAATTTTCCTTGTCGCTTTCCTGATTTTCCAATCGTATCAGACCTGTAACCGCGTCATATTACCTGGTAGTCATGCCTCTGTAGAAATCGATCAGGCCATGCCGATTTGCCGGCAAATCCTGTATCATCGCTATTTTAAGAATAATTCCTGGTTCTCATGAAAATAACGTTTCTGGAATTTGAGCAAAACATTGCAGAATTTGAATCCAAAATAGAAGAGCTGCGTTATGCACAGGATGATTCCGCTCTGGATATTTCATCAGAAATCGCTCGTTTGCAAGCCAAGAGTCAGTCATTGACCAAGAATGTCTACGCCAAACTCACACCATGGCAAATTTCACAAGTGGCACGGCATCCGCAACGCCCTTACACACTGGATTATATCGAACACTTGTTCACCGATTTCGAAGAACTGCATGGCGACCGGAATTTTGCCGACGACCATGCGATTGTGGGTGGCTTGGCGCGCTTCAACGGCCAGACCGTCATGGTCATCGGACATCAGAAAGGGCGCGATACGCGAGAAAAAATTTATCGCAATTTCGGCATGCCTAAACCGGAAGGTTATCGCAAGGCCATGCGTCTGATGAAACTGGCCGAAAAATTTTCCATTCCACTGATCACATTTATCGACACGCCTGGCGCTTATCCCGGTATCGATGCCGAGGAGCGGGGACAATCCGAAGCCATTGGCAAAAACCTGTATATTCTGGCGGAACTACGCGTACCGGTCATTTGCATCATCATTGGCGAAGGCGGATCGGGTGGTGCGCTGGCGATAGCCATCGGTGACGTCATCCATATGCTGCAGTATGCCACCTACTCGGTGATATCCCCGGAAGGCTGTGCGTCCATACTATGGAAAAGCGCAGATAAAGCGCCCGAAGCGGCAGAAATCATGGGAATTACGGCAGAGCGTTTAAAATCGGTGAATCTGATCGACAGCATCATCGCAGAACCCATTGGCGGCGCACATCGGGATTACCCTGCCACCATGCAGTCCGTCAAATCCACGCTACAGCAATCCCTACGCAAACTGCAGGAACACTCGATCGAAATACTTTTGGAAAAACGCCTACAGCGACTGATGGCTCATGGGTCATTCAAGGAAGTCAAAGCCGAATAATCCGTTCACCGTTGCACAGCAGGTTCTGCAAACCCATATCCAGCCCGGGCAGCATCTAACCGTCGCGGTGAGTGGTGGCATCGACTCCGTCGTGCTGCTGCATATATTGGCTCAGCTATCTCATACAATGCCATTTTCATTGTCAGCGGTCCATGTTCATCATGGCATCAGCCGCAATGCCGGGCTGTGGAGCCAGTTTTGCTGCAATATGTGCCATGCCCTTGACGTGCCGATTTACGTAGCCTACTTGCAGATTGGCAAGGAAAGTGGCCAGAGCCTGGAAGCCGTTGCCCGGGAACAACGCTACCAGGTGTTCAGTCGCCTGTACGGTGATTTCGTGGTACTTGCCCAACATCGGGACGATCAGGCAGAAACACTGATGTTGCAATTACTCAGAGGGGCGGGTGTCCGGGGACTGAGCAGCATGCCGGTCATCCGCAAGCAATCGCGACAGTTTGTGCCACAAATCCTGCGTCCACTGCTGCACGCCTCCCGACACAGTATCGAGACATACGCCCGGCATCATCATTTGAACTGGATTGTCGATGAAAGTAATGACAGCATCGCTTACAACCGGAATTTTCTACGACATGAAATCTTTCCGAGGCTGTCCCAGCGCTATCCGAATTATTCAGCAACATTACAGCGCGCCAGTGAGCACTTATCCGAGTCGCTACTGCTTTTAGATGAATTGGCGATTATGGATAGCGCCCAATGTCTGCAATCGGACAAACTGATCATCGATCAGTTAAGGTCATTAAGCATCCCCAGAGCCAAAAATCTTTTACGTTACACCCTGATAAAACAGGGCGCAGCGCTGCCCAGCAGCGTCAAACTGGAAGACCTGCTGAAACAGTTATTCTCAGTGCAAGCCGATAACCACTTGCAGGTCCGATTCGGCAATACCGAAATTCGTTGTTTCAAGGGGCTGGTACATGTACTGATCGACCGGACAACACCTGACCGGACTGGCGCGACTTACCCCTGGCATGGCGAATCCGAGCTGGTTCTACCACCAACAAGTGGCGCCATCCGCTTTGACAAAACCACCGGGACAGGGCTGTGCGCTGCGAAGTTGTCAACAGATCCCGTCACCGTGCGTTTTCGTCAGGGTGGGGAACGATTCAGGCCCACTTGCAACCGGCCACGCAGAAGCCTGAAGAACTTGATGCAGGAAGCTGCCATGCCCGCCTGGAATCGCGACACACTCCCTTTGCTGTTCTGTGGCGAGCAACTGATCTGGGTTCCCGGAATCGGTATCGACTGTGAATTTCAAGTAAAATCCGGCCAACCTGGCATTTTGCCCGTGTGGATACCGGACAAACCGTAAGGCAGAACTATAGGTAAGCGTTAAATTATCCTGATGTGATCTTTCATATTTATTTTAGGGACCAAGCATGATTCTAGTCACTGGTGGCGCTGGATTTATCGGAAGTAACTTTGTACTGGACTGGGTATCGCAATCGGACGAGGCGGTCATTAATCTGGATAAGCTCACTTATGCCGGTAACATGCACAATTTGTCTTCGCTAATCGATAATCCCAAGCATATTTTCGTGGAAGGCGATATTGCCGATGCCACACTGGTTTCGCAACTGCTCTATCGCTATCAACCGCGTGCCGTGATTCATCTGGCAGCCGAGAGCCATGTCGATCGTTCCATACATGGTCCGGCCGATTTCATTCAAACCAATATCGTCGGCACCTTTCATTTACTGGAAGCCGTGCGGTGTTATTGGCAAGATTCAAGCGCAGTGTCACGACAAGATTTCCGCTTTCTTCATGTCTCAACCGATGAGGTATATGGTTCGCTCCTGCCACACGCTCCTGCATTTACCGAATGGCATCGCTACGAACCGAATAGCCCTTATTCAGCCAGCAAAGCAGCCAGCGATCACCTGGTGCGTGCCTATCACCATACGTATGGTCTGCCCGTCCTGACCACCAATTGCTCCAACAATTACGGCCCATACCAGTTTCCGGAAAAGCTGATTCCGCTGATGATCGTCAACGCCTTAGCCCAGAAGCCCCTGCCAGTTTATGGTGACGGTCAGCAAATCAGGGACTGGTTATATGTAACCGATCACTGTCGCGCCATCCGCCGCGTACTGGATGCCGGAGTCCCCGGTGAAACCTATAACATCGGTGGCTGGAACGAAAAAACCAATCTGGAAATCGTGCAAACGGTTTGTACGCTACTGGAAGAACTCTATCCAGGCTCGAATTACCAACGGTTGGTTACCTTCGTCAAGGATCGACCCGGTCACGATCGCCGCTATGCCATCGACGCCACCCGCATGGAGAACGAACTGGGTTGGCGTCCCGTAGAAACGTTTGCCACCGGCATCAAAAAAACCATTCAGTGGTATTTGAATCACCAGGCATGGGTAAACGAAGTGCAGACCGGTACCTATCGGGAATGGATCGAACGCAATTATGCAGGCCGCCGGCCATGAAAATCCTACTTTTCGGTAAAAATGGACAAGTTGGTTGGGAATTACAGCGTAGTCTGGCACCGTTGGGTCAATTGATCGCATTAGGTTCGAACGATACTGAATACTGCGGTAATCTGGCGGATTTATCCGGCATCCGGCAAACGATCCGCAATCTGGCTCCAAACATCATTGTCAATGCCGCCGCATACACCGCTGTCGACAAAGCCGAGACCGACTCCACACTGGCACATCGATTAAATGCTGAAGCTCCCGGCGTCATAGCTCAGGAGGCCAGGAACTGCAATGCCTTGCTCATACATTATTCAACCGATTATGTGTTTGATGGCGCTGGAAATCAGGCATTTGTCGAAACAGACCAAACCAGTCCGCTGAATGTGTATGGGCAATCCAAATTGGCAGGTGAAAAAGCCATTGTCGACGGTGGATGTGCACATTTCATCTTCCGAACCAGTTGGGTTTATGCGACTTATGGGAACAATTTCATCAAAACGATCCTGCGATTGATGCTCCAGAAAAATGAACTCACCATCGTCGACGACCAGATCGGTTCACCAACCGGTGCAGAACTCATTGCCGATGTGACCGCTCATGCCTTATGTTTATACAGGCATCATCCGGAACACTCAGGAATATACCATCTGGCTGCAAGACAATACACATCCTGGTATGAATATGCGCAATTCATCCGCACTTGCACACAGAATATCCGTCCTTCCGACGCAATCGCAACGTGCAAGATTTCGCCCATACCCAGTACAGAATTCAGGCTGCCTGCACAACGCCCGCTAAATTCACGTTTGAATACCAGCAAAATTGAAAAAAACTTCGATTTGACCCTGCCATCTTGGCAATCTGGCGTAGCCCGCACGCTGCAAGAGATTTTCAAAAAATCATGACTTCAGCAGTAGAAAAATACAGGCACACAGAAAAAACTTGCTTGAACGATAGGTTAAAAACGTTATATACTCCTCCGCTCTATCAAATGTTAAAGAACTTTTTTATAAGGAAAATTACATAATGAAATATACTCTTCTGGCAGCAGCCTTGCTGGCTTTATCATTATCTGCATGTGGCGGAAAACCTGGTCAAGCTTTACCTGAAACCGAAAAAGCCAATTATGAAAAAGCCCTGAAAGGCGAAGCACAAGACTGTCCACATGGACTTGATGGTAACGGCAACTGCCTGAAAGAAGGTGCTGACCCACGTCCTTATGGTGGAAGCAGCAAGCCAGGACATTAATCTGTTAAACTGGATTTTCTTCTTCTGAAAAAAACCGCCTCATCTGGCGGTTTTTTTATGTGCTGGCTTGAGCATATGAATTTAATGGCTTTGTTAACCCGTTATTTCAACTGTTCGTGCAACAGCTTCAGGATACGACTGTTCGTGGAAGCACTGACTGCTGATCCATCGTCATTGAGCAGCGTTACCTTACTGGTAGACATTCCGCTATCAGTAACCAGAATACGATATTTTGCCGCCTTGGCAGCTTTATCATCACTCCGCCAGAACATGACGCTGGACAGAATCCCTTCATCGTCGCCCTTTTTCTTGCTGTCGTTATCAGGGTTGAGATAGCGCACAAAATAGATACCTTCAACGCGATTCCGATCTTCCACGGTAAATCCGATTCGATCCAGAGCCAAACCCACACGACGCCACGAGCGATCAAAAGGCTCGTTAATCACCAAGTCTGCTCCTCCCTCAATATAAGCACGATCCTGCAGCGCGCTCTTGCCGGAAGTCAATTCCAATTTGGCTTTTTCTTCCTTGACACCAAAGCGCAACATCAAACGCGACAGCATTTCGGCCTCAAGATCGGGATCAGCCGGACGGGGCTGCCAAATGGTGCGATTCAGGCTTCCGCCTTCCAATACTTCATACATACCGCGATGACTGATATAGACCTCTGTACTTCCAGCTTCGTTGCGCTCCAGCCGGGTGCGAAACTTGTCACGTTCCGCGGTTGAATACAGACTATCCAGAAAAGTGGAAAGCAAGGAACGAACAATATCCTGAGGAATCTTGGCACGATTCTCCGCCCAGTCTGTTTCCATGATACCGGCTTCCGGCACTTCCACCTTGATCAGGAAACCCAGTTCCTGCCAGAATTCCTTGACAACAGGCCAGACCACTTCCGGGGATTGGGGGATAACCAACCAGCGTTGTGTGCCAGCACGTTCAATGTGTACATTCTGAATGGAAGTGGGTATGAAGGTGTTTGTGGTTGAAGTTTTTTGCTGTCCGCTACGATCGCTATTGTAGGCAGAAAAAGTGGCGCTTCCGGTTTTACCGTCATCGGGTATGGCATAACGTTCATCGATAGCGGGCTTGACGAGATCGGGCGGAATTTCGAGCGGAGGCAATTTGCCTGCTGATTTGTAATCGATGGTTTTGGTTTCAGGAAACAGCGGCATGTATTTACAGCCTGTATTTGCCAATGAGAAAAATAGAATTAATGAAGGTATCGTAACTTTCCGCCAATTCATTGCTGACATCTTGCTCCTTCAAATTCATTCATGATGAATGTGCTGATTGCATTGCGTCCCGGACTAGCTGATGAAACTTACCGGATAACGGGGTAAGCGGCAAACGGATGCCCGGTCCGATCAGACCCATTTCGGCCACAGCCCATTTTACCGGAATGGGATTGGCTTCGATAAACAAATCGGTATGTAACGGCAATAGTTTGTTATTGATTGCCCTGGCAGCGGCCAAATCACCCGCAAATGCCGCCACACACAAGTCATGCATCAGTTTAGGCGCAACATTGGCAGTAACCGAAATTACACCATGCCCGCCAAGCAACAATAGCGCCAGAGAACTGGCATCATCGCCACTGTAGACGGCAAACTCAGCAGAAGCAAGACGCAGCAACTCGGAGCCCCGACCGATATTTCCGGTAGCATCCTTGATTCCGACGATATTAGGGACTTGCGCCAGGCGTAACGCCGTATCGTTCTGAATATCGGCAACAGTTCTGCCAGGAACGTTATACAGAATATGCGGAATATCCACCGCTTCTGCAATCGCCTTGAAGTGCTGATATAACCCTTCCTGCGTGGGCTTGTTGTAATAGGGTGCAACTGAAAGACAGGCATCGACACCTGCATTTTTTGCATGAATGGATAAATCAATCGCCTCACGGGTAGAATTGGCGCCCGTTCCTGCGATTACCGGTATTCTCCCGGCCACATGATCCACTGCCGTCCGCATCAAGAGGTGATGTTCTTCAAAATCGACAGTTGGAGATTCGCCAGTTGTACCTACGACAACAACGCCGTCGCTACCTTGCGCTATGTGAAAATCCAGCAGAGTGCGAAAGCGTTCCAAATCCAAACCGCCATCGTCGAGCATGGGAGTAACGATAGCAACCAAGCTACCTTTTAACATGACAATCTATCCCGTAAAAAAAGTACATTTTACCCGAAACTGACTGTAATTAAGCATATTCAGCCCATCTTCCGGGAATATTTTGCAATCGCCACTCCAGTCTCCGCTACAGAAATGCAATGCTCTCCGCCCATTAAAAAATGAAACCTACCTGTTTGCCGTGTCAAAATGCATCACGCTATCACGATAATCAACCCGGATCATATCCTTGGCAACAAATTTCCCTTCCAGAATCTCTTTCGCAAGCGGATTTTCAATATCGGCCTGAATGGCGCGTTTCAGGGGGCGCGCTCCAAAAACCGGATCAAACCCGGCCTGAGAAATCTGTGACAACGCTGCCTCGCTCACCTCCAACTTCATCTCGAGTTTGGCCAGTCTGGCTTCGAGATAGCGCAGCTGTATCCTGGCAATAGACTGAATATGCCGTTGATCAAGCGCATGAAAGACCACGACTTCATCGATACGGTTGATGAATTCCGGGCGAAAATGCGTTTTGACTTCACTCATGACTGCCTGCTTGATCGATTCATAGGCACTACCCGCCATCTCCTGTATCAACTGCGATCCCAGATTCGACGTCATGACAATGACGGTATTCTTGAAATCAACCGTGCGTCCCTGACCATCCGTCATGCGACCATCATCCAGAACCTGCAACAGCACATTGAAGACATCCGGGTGCGCCTTTTCCACTTCATCAAGCAATATGACCGCATAGGGTTTGCGTCTGACAAGCTCGGTCAGATACCCTCCCTCCTCATAACCCACATAGCCGGGCGGCGCACCGATCAGGCGGGCCACCGAATGTTTCTCCATGAATTCCGACATATCCACACGAATCAGGTGATCCTCGGAATCGAAAAGAAATCCGGCCAATGCCTTGCACAATTCGGTTTTACCGACACCGGTTGGTCCCAGAAACAGGAATGAACCATATGGACGATTGGGATCGGCCAGTCCAGCCCGCGAACGGCGAATAGCGTCGGACACCAGACGAACGGCCTCATCCTGCCCGACCACCCGATCGTGCAATTTTTGTTCCATGAACAGCAATTTTTCCCGTTCACCCTGCATCATCTTGGACACCGGAATACCGGTTGCACGCGACACCACTTCAGCAATTTCCTCTGCCCCCACCTGGGTACGCAACAGTCTCGGCGCAGTTGCTGCCCCCTCCCGGGATTTAGGATCACCGGGTTGCGATTGCAGCTGCGCTTCCAGTTGCGGCAAACGGCCATATTGCAACTCAGATACCCTTTGCCAGTCACCCTTGCGCGTTGCAGCCTCGATTTCCAGCTTGATTTTCTCCATTTCCTCCTTGATCTGCTGCGAACCTTGAACCTGGAATTTCTCACTTTTCCAGACTTCTGCCAGATCGGCATATTCACGCTCTTTTTGTCCGATTTCTTCCTCGAGAAGTTGCAGGCGTTTTTGCGAAGCCTCGTCCTTTTCCTTCCTGATGGCTTCACGTTCGATTTTCAGTTGGATCAAGCGACGATCCAGCTTGTCCAGCACTTCGGGTTTGGAGTCGATTTCCATGCGGATACGGGCCGCTGCTTCATCGATCAGATCAATGGCTTTGTCTGGCAAAAACCGATCAGTAATATAGCGATTGGATAGCTCTGCTGCCGCAACAATAGCCGGATCGGTAATATCCACCCCATGGTGCAGCTCGTATTTTTCCTGCAATCCACGCAAAATGGCAATGGTCGCCTCGACACTCGGCTCTTCCACCAGCACTTTCTGGAAACGCCGCTCCAGCGCTGCATCCTTTTCAATATATTTGCGGTATTCATCCAGCGTGGTGGCACCGAGACAATGCAGCTCGCCGCGCGCCAATGCGGGTTTGAGCATGTTGCCGGCATCCATGGCGCCCTCAGCTTTGCCTGCACCAACCATGGTGTGTAATTCGTCGATGAAGACAATGGTTTTGCCCTCATCCTGTGCAAGCTCTTTCAAAACCGATTTGAGTCGTTCCTCAAATTCACCGCGATACTTGGCACCGGCCAGTAGTGCCGCCATATCGAGTACGAGAACACGTTTGTCCTTCAGGCTTTCGGGGACTTCACCATTGACAATGCGTTGCGCCAAACCCTCGACGATAGCGGTTTTACCGACACCGGGTTCACCGATCAACACCGGATTATTCTTGGTGCGCCGTTGCAAGACCTGGATGGCACGGCGGATCTCGTCATCGCGCCCAATAACTGGATCCAGCTTGCCCTGCCGGGCGCGATCGGTGAGATCCAGCGTATATTTTTTCAGCGCCTCACGACTGCCTTCCGCCTCGGCACTGTTGACTTGCTGGCCGCCGCGTATGGTGTTGACCGCTTTCTCCAGTGCTGCATAATTTGCGCCATACTGCTTCAGCAATGCACTGAATTCACCTTTATCCTGCACTAACGCCAACAGGAACATTTCCGATGCAATAAACTGATCGTTGCGTTTCTGTGCTTCTTTGTCTGCAAGATTGAGCAGATTATTGAGCGTTCGCGAAAGCGTGACTTCCCCACCCGAATTCTCCACCTTTGGCAGGCGCTGCACACTTTGCTTGAGGTTCTCCAGCAAGGGTGCGGTATTGACGCCGGACCGCTGCAATAACGACAGCGTACTGCCATCTTCCTGCTGCAACAATGCCAGCAACAGATGCTGCGGCTCGATTGTGGGATTATCCTGACCGACCGCAATACTTTGAGCGTCGGCAAAAGCTTGCTGAAACTTGGTGGTTAATTTGTCAAAACGCATGACTTCCTCCCCGTGTTGATAATTGATGCCAACGTGGGGGAAGTATTGCGTAATTTCAAGAGCAGATCAATTTGCGGCGCGTATCGAATGAATCAGATTGATTCTGGGTTTTCTCAGGAAAGGATCGATTTCGGAAACTGGTACAGGCCTGCTGAAATAATAACCCTGATAGAAATTGCAACCCTGAGCTTCCAGCATATGAAGTTGTTCTTCGGTTTCGATGCCTTCCGCAACCACCTTGATTTCCAGGCTATGGGCCATGGCGATGATGGCTGCCACGATCGTATGATCATTTTTGTCTGTAACAATATCGCGCACGAAGGAACGATCGATCTTGAGTGTATTGATCGGAAAGCGTTTCAGATAACTGAGACTGGAGTAACCCGTACCAAAATCATCGATAGAAATATGAATACCCATGTCGCTCAAACATTTGAGCGTTTCGACCACTTTTTCGATGTCATCGATCAGCATACTTTCAGTGATCTCCAGTGTGATGTACTTGGCATCGACCTGCATGTCGTTCAGGATACGGGCAATATTCTTTGTGAGATCACGGTCCCGAAACTGCCTGCCGGAAAGGTTGATAGCCACCCGCGGTACGCTGACGCCCTGGCTTTGCCAGACCTTGATTTGTGCACATACGGTTTTCAAAACCCATTCTCCAATGGGAATGATCAATCCGGTTTCTTCCGCCAGACTGATAAATTTATCCGGAGCAATCAGTTTATGCTGTGGGTGACGCCAACGCAGCAAAGCTTCCACACCATTGAGCTGGGTATTGGGCATTTCCATGACCGGCTGGTAATACAGTACCAGTTCGTCACGTTCTAGGGCATGGCGCAAATCCAGACCCAGCATATGTTTTTCACGTGCCGATTTATTCAGTTCATCGGTGAAAAACTGGTAATTGTTGCGACCATTCTCCTTGGCGTAGTACATGGCGACGTCGCCACTCCGGAGCAATGTTTCTGCACTGGTACCATCCTGTGGAAACACCGCAATGCCGATACTCCCGCCGATATGCAATTCATGATTATGAATGTAATACGGCTGTGTCAGCGCATCGAGAATCTTCTGCGCCACTTTTGCCGCATCTAGCGATTCAGCGATCGTATTGAGCACGACAATAAATTCATCTCCACCCTGGCGCGCCACAGTATCTTCATTGCGCACGCAAACCAGCAATCTTTCTGCCACCTCTTTCAGCAACAAATCACCAATATCGTGACCCAGCGAATCATTAATGGTTTTGAAATGATCCAGATCGATGAACAATACCGCCATTTGTTTGTTGTTACGCACATCCTGCAGCAAAGACTGCTCGATGCGATCCAGAAGCAAATGCCGGTTGGGCAAACCGGTCAACGAATCGTGCGTAGCCATCTGCAAGATGCGTGACTCAGCCTGCTTACGTTCGTACCAACGCCCCAGATCGTGCGCTACAGCGTTAACCAGATTTTGTTCGAAGGGCAGGGTAAATGAAAGATCGCGTATATAGGAAACCTGAAGTTTCCCACATGATTCACCATTTGCAATGATTCTTGCACTGATGGTATTGGACAGGTTATCCCTGTAATTCGCAGTCGTTATTCTTTTGTCGCCCAGTGTAATCATGGCGATCGCCATGTCAGGAAACTGCAAGGATAGTACCAAAGCATCCAGGATATTCTGACAAACCCTCTCGAAGCCAAGATCCTGCCCCATATAATTTTGCACCATCTGCAAACAATTACTCTCACGTATACGCTCATCGGAATTAAGTGCGCTTTGTTTGCAGGCGGTAATATCTATTCCGATACATAAACAGGCATCTATCTCACCCGACACTTGCTTGAATGGAATGATCACCGTGTCGATCCAATATGATCCCCCCGTCTTGCTGCGATTACACATTTCTTGATGCCAGATATCGCCATCGGCGATGGTGGATGTGATATGCCTGAATAATGATGCGGAAAATTTTTCCAGATAGAGCACCTCGCAATCCTTGCCAATCAACTCTTCCTGCGCAAATCCACTGATCTCGGTGCACTTCTCATTGACCTGCACAATTTTTCCGGAGCGGTCGATTACTGCCATCATGGCAACCTTACTCATACCCTTGAAGAAAGTTGTCCATTCAATGGATAGCGGGTTCTTATGCAACGACATTGGCAATGCAAGCTGCGACTGATCGAGTGCAACTGCAGCGAAGGGTGAAGCAGGATGAGTTGGGGTTCGATCACGCAGCTTGATGAAACATCGTTCGATAACCGCACCGGATAGCATAACAAACAGCAGATATAACCACCACTCTTCCGGATACGGCTGTATAAGCGAATCAATCAGTCTCAGTGCGTTGATGGTAACGACGACATCCAGTTCACCTGTTATCGGAAAATGACTGGAAACCAGATTTCCATGCGGATAGATTCGAGCCAAGCGCATGGCTTGTTCACGATTTACGATAGAGATTGTTTTAAACGGTGCATCGACTGATGGTGATAGCAAGGAACGAAACTGGCGAGCATCCGGGTCATACCCATAACACCGGGAATGACGAATTTGCTGCGATTCCTCCACGCACAACTGAACCTGACCAGCCCCACCAAACAAGCCGGCATCGTGAAGAAACGAAGTCAGTGCGGGCATCGGCTGTTCTGTCGTGATACTCCCCACAGGTTGCTTGCGCTCATTCACAAGCATAATGCTATGACTCAGATTGAACTGGCCATTCCAGATCAGCTTAGTGTGGATATCCTGTGCCTTCTCGAGCACGATCAGATCCTGACGCTGCATGGACCGTGTCAAATCAAGCAGTTCTACATATCTGGAATCGTAGATCCGAATCGCTGAAAATGGCTTGTTCATCCATTTCCCGGCAAACTGCTCAAGCAAATCTAGCCCATCTGACCGTGACTCGGGCACACCCGCTTTTTCCAGCCCCAGACGCAACGTTGTGTCAACAGCAATTTCTTGGTTTTCTATGTTCGATCGTCTGATCTGATCATCGATAAGCTGCGCCGTACTGTCCAAAGCCAGTCGGACACCGGATATTGCCGCATCGCGAATCTGCATCTGTCGGAATGCAAAGCTCAGTAATCCTGCCAGCAACACCAGGATGATCAGCATTACACCGGTGACAAAAATCATTCTGCGGTCATGGCGTTGAATAAAAAAACGGAGCATTATCTAAAAATATTCTTTGTAGTGGATAGGCTTACGGTATTTCCCTGACTGCAGGCTAAAATAATGAATGACGAACTATTATCGGCCGCCCTATCGTTTATTTAAATGGCAATAAGGCATTGTTTTATCCCTTATTCCAGTTCTGGATGAATGTAATCAAGGGATAACGAAGGACTGGATTCAGTTCCAGCCACATGGCGGAGAAAATGATTTCGGTACAGACAGATCAGCTGATCGTGGTTTTCTTGGGCGAATCCGGATAGGGATAGAGCATATTCAATGCCACGCTCTTTCCGGCTGTCTCGACGATGCGCACATGCTCCCGCCTGAATTGCCGTGCATGTTGCAATCCACATGAATGGGCGATCATATTGATCTCCTTGCTCACATTTCTGGCGTAATTGGCTACACGCACATATTTTTCTTCGACAACCAGACCATTTTGCAAACGCTCATCATGGGTCGTAATGCCAGTAGGACAGGTATTGAGATGACAACGCATGGCCTGGATGCAGCCAAGCGAAAACATGAATCCGCGGGCAGAGTTGACAAAATCAGCGCCGGCACAGAGTGCCCATGCACCTTCGGCAGAGGTCACCAGCTTGCCGGCGGCCACGACATAGACCCTGCTTCGCAGACCCGACTGGATCAATGCATCGACCACACGAGGCAATGCTTCTGCAATTGGTAAACTGACATGATCAATCAAGGTTTGAGGCGCAGCTCCACTTCCGCCTTCGCCGCCATCGATGGTCAGAAAATCCGGAGCATAATCCAGGCCGCGGCGATTGATGCTATCGCACAACTCATTAATGAAATTCCAGCCGCCTATCGCGGTCTTGATACCAACCGGCCGCCCGGTTAATTCGCGGATGAAGTGAATTTTATCGAGCAGATCATCGATGTTGTTGATATCCTTGTGCCGATTGGGACTGATGGAGTCCTGATTTTCGGGAATACCCCGGATAGCGGCAATTTCCGGTCCCACTTTTGTGGCAGGCAGCAAGCCTCCCTTGCCGGGTTTCGCACCCTGCGATAACTTGATCTCAAACGCTTTGACAACCTGGCTCAGTTCCTTGGCACGTTGCGGCGAGAAGTTACCCTGCTCGTCTCGTATGCCATACTTGGCCGTTCCGATCTGCATGATCACATCACAATTTCCTTCCAAATGATAGGGCGACAATCCCCCCTCTCCGGTATTCAACCAGCAACCGGCCTGTGCGGCACCAAGCGACAGAGCGCGTACTGCAGGTTTGGAAATGGCGCCATAGCTCATACCGCTAATATTGATAATGGACTTGGCTTCAAAAGGATTAGTGCAATAGCCATTGCCAATTAAAAGCGATGGTGTCGGCAATTGATCTTCTTCCAGAATTGGGAAAGCAGCATTTACAAAAATGATCGAACCGGGTTGACGCAAATCATTGGTTGAACCAAAACCGACTAGACTGCCTTTGTTTTTTGAATTCTTATAAATCCAAGCTCGGGTGGCGCGATTGAAAGGCATTTCGTCGCGATCGTTGGCAAAAAAGTATTGCCGGAAATACTTGCCCTGAATTTCAAAGAAATAACGTAATCGGCCTACAACCGGGTAGTTGCGTAAAATAGAATGTTTTTTCTGCGTGATATCCTGAATAAACCAGACGGCAATCAAACCCACCACTGCCACGCCCAGCATCGTGGCAATACTAAAAAAAATAAAATCAAATGCGCTTGACATGCAATCTCCTTTTACGCTGTCCAGACTATATACTATCCATTCAGCAGGTTTTAGTGAACGATGTTCTGGCTAAAGTATGAACCAGAAAACAATCCGATCCTATTTATTGATCATATTTAAGGTAAAAAAATAATTGCGGGCATTACAGGACGAAATTTGCGCCAACGTTAATGGCGCTTTACGAGAAGATATAGGCAGTGGTGACCTGACAGCATCGTTGGTTCCTGCTGACAAGCAACTGGATGCAGTAGTAATCAGTCGCGACCAGGCCATTTTATGTGGAACACAGTGGTTTGAACTGTGCTTTCAGGCATTGGCATCTGAAACAGTCATTGATTGGTTTGCCCGCGATGGCGATTTACTGTATGCAGGACAGAAACTATGTGAAATTCATGGCTCCGCGCGCGCATTACTGACTGCCGAACGTTCCGCATTGAATTTTTTACAGTTACTCTCAGGTGTAGCCACGCAGACACGACAATTTGTCGACGCGATTACCGGAACACAAGCGGTTATTGTCGATACACGCAAAACATTGCCTGGATTGCGACTGGCGCAAAAATATGCGGTAACTTGCGGGGGCGGTGTCAATCATCGCGTGGGACTGTATGATGGTATCCTCATCAAGGAGAATCATATTCTGGCAGCTGGTGGTATCAAACAGGCCTTGGAAAAAGCGCGGCAAATTGCTCCATCGGATATTTTTATTCAAATCGAGGTGGAATCGCTAGAGCAATTGCAAGAAGCATTGATAAACAACGCATGTATGATTTTACTGGACAATTTCACCGTTGCGGATACATCGGTTGCAGTTGAATTGGCTCGTCGATACCCCGTAGGCTCTATCACACTCGAAGCTTCCGGCAATATTTCGCTTGAGAATGTACGCTCGATGGCAGAAACAGGGGTAAATCGCATTTCGATCGGTAGTCTAACCAAGAATGTCAAAGCCATAGATTTGTCTCTGCGCTTTATCAATAAACCGTAAAAGTACAAAACCGACTTCAACAATAATACCCCGTAGCTATCATCATTTCTGAATGGTATTTATTGTGCACTGATGAACCAAGGAATGGTGCGAATACAAAATGAAGCAAGCGTCGAAACCTGATATAACCCCAATAATTTCACTCGGTGGATTAACGCCGGAAGTATTTCTTCGCGATTACTGGCAAAAAAAACCATTGTTGATACGGGGAGCAATACCCGATTTTCAAGGACTACTAACCCCCGAAGCACTGCAGAAATTATCTTATCAGGATGATGCGGAATCCAGACTAGTGACTCGAAAAGATGGACACTGGAAACTTAAACATGGTCCATTTGCCCCTCGAGATTTCTCGAAATTGCATCAACAGAATTGGTCCTTACTCGTACAAGATATCAATCATTTTCTACCCTCAGCTCGTAATTTATTGTCGCGATTTCGATTTATTCCGCATGCACGCTTGGATGATCTGATGGTGAGCTTTGCACCAGAGGGAGGAGGAATAGGACCACATTTTGATTCATACGATGTGTTCCTGCTGCAAGGATTGGGATCCAGACGCTGGCAGATTTCCGCGCAACGGGATGATGAATTTATACCGAATCTTCCACTAAGAATTTTAAAAAATTTCAAGCCTGAGCAAGAATGGATACTGAATGCAGGAGATATGCTTTATCTTCCTCCACACTATGCACATAACGGAATCGCATTGGATGATTGCATGACTTATTCAATTGGATTTCGCGCCCCCAGTCATCAGGAGTTAATCACTCAGTTTCTTGTTTACCTGCAAGATAACCTTAAAGCCGATGGCCGGTACACTGATCCCGATCTCAAAGCTCAAATTCATCCCGCTGAAATCAGCTCAGAAATGCACGAACAAGTCAATACAATATTAAAGAAAATATCGTGGAATCAGCAGAATATCGAAGATTTCCTCGGCTGCTATCTGTCTGAACCCAAACCACATGTTTTCTTTGATCAACCTGATGAATTGCTCGATAGCGCCACCTTTTTACATAAAAGCGAAGAATCAGGAATAGAGCTTAATTTAAAAACAAGAATACTGGCTAGTACTGGCAAAATTTTTATAAATGGAGAAATCTGCAAAGTTGATCCGATAGCTTATCTAGAATTGATCAATCTCGCGAATAATTATGAACTGGCTCCTTCAGATCTCAGTTCCCACACCAGAAATATTCTTTATAAATGGTATGCTAGTGGCTACTTAACATTAAAAAAGAATTCTTCATGAGCATATTTAAGCTCATTCGAGTAAATTCCTGATCAAACTACTTGACACAATTATCTAGACACATCTACCCAATTCTGGTATTAAGAGTATGGTCTTTAGAGGATTTAGAGACTTAAATTGATTTGACATAAATAATATTTATATCAAAACAACCTTCTTACTTGAAACAGGAGTCTACAAAAATGAAATACTTTTTATTTATTTGTGTGTTTCTCTCATTTCTTTTAGTCGGATGTGGTGAACCGAAACCTGGACAATATCCTCCAAGTTTTATGCAAGACCGCGATAGCGCACCGAAGTAAATTAAGTTTATGATCTGAATTAAAGGAAGCATGATTTAATACTATGGATTTTTTAAAAACAACAAAAAGCCGCTCTTTCATGAGCGGCTTTTATCAGGTAAGTAAAAATTGTAACAATTTGTTGAAGAAAATGCCTTATACCGCAACTCTTTAATAAACAGAAGTGGTGTAAGAGTTTCTAGCTCTAGCGTCGTTCACAGTATTCAGGATACTGTAGATGAACATACACAAACGCACCTAATTTACTTTATTGGATTGTCAGGAAATCTGGCGACTTTATCAAACTCGCTTATGGAAGGTAATGCAGTTGGCAAAACGCTTTCATATCAGCTAACCAACGATTTATGCTGCACTAGAACGTACCAGACTTCAGAAATTTACTCCAAGTGACAGTACTGACCAGCGGTTTAAAACACTGCAGTACGGTCTCAAGCCTAACCAAGTTCAGATTCAACCTCGATTTTACGGACACTTCAGAAAAGCCTGATAATAGGCAAAGAGGAGTGTTTATGATGAAGAGAAGAAATTATATAGTATTGAGTTAAGCAGGGTACTGTTGAGCAGGCACGACAGCCCGGTGTGAGCTGTGCCCAGGTGGCAC
>JAAEXZ010000160.1 GCA_017879645.1 Nitrosomonas sp. | reverse complement strand
GACATTGTTGACTACATCACGATGTTCTACAACAGCCGACGGTTGCATTCGTATCTGGGCTACCGGAGTCCGGATGAGTTCGAGAGAAATGGCCCACTGGCCGATGCGGCTTAACGAGGTGTCCGTTCTCGCTTGACCACCTCATGCCTTGCTGGTGGAGGACCCTCCCGAGCGAAGGGTTAGGCCGCACCCGCACCCCGCCAGTAGAAGCGAGCCGCGTGTTCTTGCTTGTACTCAGCGAGTGGACCGATGCGCTGGGTGGATGGAGGGATCGCAGGCTCATGCTTCAGATAGACGAGGGCCATGGCTTGCTCGATGGATTCCGAGTCGAAGCGTTCTACAGCGACCACGATGCGTTCGTAACCTTGAGGCTCACCGATGCGTTCGAGTCGATCCATGCGAGCGAGATCGTCCTCATTCACCTCGTACAACTCGCCAACGACTTGGTATCCGCTGCCAGGAGGCGAAAGGATACACGGGACCTCTCCCTCGCCAAGAAGATACATCTGGTACCGCTCGCGAGTTCTGTACTTCCCCTCGATGCGGCGGCCAGTATTGACGTGCTCGTTTGGGAAACCCCGCTTCAGCGAGCCATAGACGAAGAGTTGCAGCATGGTTCGTGCTGTTGGGCCTAACGTTCGAGGTGAACCGCAAAGTGCAGCTTGCTGCACTTTGTCGGTTCGACTGAGGGGCTAGGCATCACGTTTGCTGACCTTACAGGAGGGCTTGCCAGTTGCCAACGTCATGCCACCTCTCGAACTTGAAGCCGATTTCCGGGTAATGGGCGACTTTCTTCAATCCAAAACGCTCATGCAGTGCAACGCTCGCAGCATTGGGCAGTGCGATGACAGCGACCACCGCGTGGTACCCGGCCTGCCGAAGCAGTGGAAACATGGCGCTGTATAGCGCGGAGCCAA
The DNA here is from genome assembly GCA_017879645.1 of Nitrosomonas sp. Taxonomy (GTDB): domain Bacteria; phylum Pseudomonadota; class Gammaproteobacteria; order Burkholderiales; family Nitrosomonadaceae; genus Nitrosomonas. The sequence goes on along the minus strand of JAAEXZ010000160.1, from coordinate 2,297 downwards.
CACCGCTTCGTGCCATGCCGGAAGCGACGTACACCGTGCACTCGACGGAGAACCGGTAGGCGTGCCGCTCCCGCCATCTTGTGGCGTACGCGTACCCCAGGATTTGGCCACCATGCTCCGCGACAAGCCATGGGAGGCCCGCTTCCAAGACGCGTCGTATTCGACCGGCCATCTCGGCGGCTTCGACGGGCGACTCCTCGAAGCTGATGGCGGTGTCAAGGATGTACGGGTTGTAGATTGCCGCCACTTGATCGGCATCCTCGGGCGTCGCGGGGCGGATGAGGAATTTGATCATTGACGCCGGGCACTGTCGCATTGTTGTGGTGATACCTAAAGCCAGCCGTAACCGGCGCATTTGTAGTGAGTGTAGCGAACGAAAAATGCGTCCGAGTTTACGGCCTTGTTAGGCTTTTTCATTTCTATAATTCAGTAGCAATTTTTCGTCAATATTCCTTGGCACCCTGTAATCTGGATGATTCAATAGAACTCTTAGTATCATTCTCAGATACTCGACGGCCAGAACATGGGCATTCACTTCGTTACCTTCATCTATTTTTATGATTCTTTTCTTATCGAGACCTTTGCTTCCATGGACAATAGCCGAACGGTACGCATAAATCTTTTTAACGTCGCTGAATGAATCAAAAGGGGTACGATCACAAGATTGATCCATCCTAGATAGCGCCCCAATTCTCATTGCAAGCTTATGGGTCATTTCTTGGTTTCCATCATCAGAAAGCAACGCCTCTAATGCAATTGTTGCATCTAACACTGAATCTTCTTCATTGTCACGAACCAAGCACTGATTTAGACGTTTTACAGAAAGATGAATAGAATTTTCCGTTGCAGATTCTAAAGTGTTGTACAGCTTTGTAATTTCATCCATTTCTTCGTTAGATATGAATGGAACTGTTTCAATATTCCAATAATAGTCCTCAAACCACCCTGGATAAGAACGGACTGTGGCGCCTTGAACATACGGAAGATCAGACTTGTTTTGCACAGCCCACCCTTTGGCAATCGAGTATATTTGTGCATATCCAGTATTAGCTGTTGTTGCAATTCGCAATGCACCAAAGAAATTATTTATTCGCTCCAGAGGATATGCTCGCGGCTTTGACAGCACATCGAAATGCCACATCCGTTCAGCATTAGGAACATGCCAACCCTTTAGAACAAAAGCATGCGTTGCGGACGATTTTACCGACTTATGTGCGCTTGTATTATATGACTCAACACCATATCTCGCTTGGTGCTCCTTGTCAGATATTCGGCGAATAGAGGCACCATCTGATATTTGGTGTTCACCGAATGGAAATTGAAGAAACAGAATTGGAACGCAAATCTCAATATCTAGGTTCTTGTTAAAAACATATGCAATAGTAGGCGTTACCGCTTCAATACCTTTTTGTTTATCATATTCATAGCTGGAATTGCTGTGAATATATCGATCAATAGAGTCCTTTATTCCAGAAACAATATTAATTTCATCAATTTTTATGTCAATTTCAGTATCTGGAGGCGGAGTATAATCAATTGTGAAGCGTCGATGCAGCTTTGGGTGTTTTCTTACGAAGTCAATCAGGCGAGCAAATGATTCAATACTTTTTTCATCGACTTTTGGTTTCCCTCGACCAAAAGAATGAAAGCACTCCCTGTAATCAATAGGCCCACCTCCAAATGATGTTGAAAAACTAGGAAGTCCATTTTTGCCATATGAAACAGTTGGGAAATCATGGTAGCTACCAATATAGTCCCCCTTCTTGCAAGCTTGTTCGATAGCAGACAACCCATCTTCAAGCGCTTTCAATAGATGCTCTGCATACTCTCCAATATGCTCTTCTATTGAATCGAATATATTTTCCTCTTCGGCGGTCATTCGTTCATCCAAAAGTATTTGGTAGTTCGCTTCTCAACCCTAACGCTTGGGCTCAGGGGCGCGCAGCGAAGCGGAGCGTCCCTTGGAGCCCATTGTTATGCTAAATTTTCTTTTCGAGTGTTCCATTTACCTGATTCGCAAGCTTCCAATGCTTACGCTCATCTTTTCCCAACTTATTCGATGCTTTTAATATAGAAAGCTTGAGCAAATCTGACGCAGCGGCGTAATCATCTTTGATAACAATAGCTTCTGATCTGCTACCACCTTTTGCAATCGCTAACGCAGCATACCGCTTAAGGACTTCCGACGAGCTACGTTGATAGAGTTGAACGATATCTCTGATTTGATTCCAATCTTCAGATGTTGAGAATATCCACAGCATCCATATTGCATAATATGTGGGCGGTGGATTCCGTTT
>JAAEXZ010000159.1 GCA_017879645.1 Nitrosomonas sp. | reverse complement strand
GTTGATCTCGATCTTGCCTCTCTCGTCTGCGCCAATAGCAGTGCTCGAAACGGCAAGGCCAACGATGGCGCCAGAGACTACGATCATCTTCATAACAGCCTCCTGTGTGGAAAACGGATGAAAGCGCATCCGTGACGCATAACGGGCGAGGTAAGCCGACCGCAGAATGCGGGTCGGCTTGACTGAAATGTTAGAATTTATTTGAATACTTTTTCAACTTCACAAGTTGTTCCAGAATCAAATATTAGCTTGTTGTCGTAACTGTAGTCTTCATATTTAAGCACAGCATCATCGCCATAAGTGTATTCGTAGCAATAGCGAGTCTTTATATATAAACCACCAGTTGTTGTTTTATAAAGATTTTGATCAACACGCTTTACATTTACCTTGTAATACTCAGCGTGCACCACAGAGGAAAGACTCCCTGCAATAATGACCATCGCCAACAACTTAAATTTCATACCATGCTCCTCTAACGCCCTGAATTCAGCCGGCGGCGTAGCCGGTCGGCTGCGATGAATAGTTAGGATTTATTTTCCAATTTGGCCAGCTTTTGTTCGATTGAATCCATTTTTTCAAGTATTTTTAGCAAAATACTGGCTTGAATTAAATTGGCGTTCATATTGATAAAATTATTGATGTCGCCGCCGAATATTTTTACATATGTCCGACTTCCTTCTTCAAATAATTTCTTTGTGTCGGAGTCTTGTGTCAGCAGAGCGCTAAGTGCTCTTTGAATAGATTCTTTTTCGGGTATGTATAAAATTTTTTCTTCTTTGTTTATGTTTGATTGGCTTGGTATCTTTGGGGATTTATTTGGAAAATGTTTCTTTGCACAGGCGGCGCAAAATTTTTTCCCATCAATCGGAATTGTTGTAAACAAACCAATTTCTTTTCTCTAACGTCCAAGCTCACCCACGCTCACCCGCGTCACGCCTCGTGCCTGAGCGAAGCGACAAGCACGAGGCGTGACGCGGGTGAGCGTTGGGTGCAGCGCCTTGTTAGCCCTTCGTTACCATTGGATTGGGGTAAAGGTCTGTGATCTTTCCGTCAATTCCTTCTCGATGGCATCGGCAAAACCGCGCCAATCTTGAAATGAGCGGACGCCGTAAACTTTGTCCGCAGATGGATTTTCATCGTCCTTCCGCAAGCAGTCTCTGACTTTGTCGTAAAACTCAATCAGGGTTTGGGTGGTAAATCCGGAAATATTCATCGAGCCGAAGTAGTTCCTGTCTGTTGTCCTTTTTCGTTGTAGGTGTAAATCCAGCTACCCCTTTGGATGTTGACGGAACTGCTCGTGTAACCCTTCAAGCCATCATTAGGACCACTGCCAGCGGATTGGGTGAAAATCTGCTGATTCTTCTCGTTGTATACATAGACCCACGATCCGCGTTGAACTGCATTTGCGATTGCCATTGTGTGTTTTCCTTTCGTGTTTGGTTGTTTTGTTTTTGCCTGCCTAGCGAAGTCAACCCAACGGGCAGGCATTTCATTGGGCTAACGCCCTGAGTTCAGCCGCCGCCGTAGGCGGTCGGCTGCGACGAAATGTTAGGGATTCTTACCATTGACTTGGATGAATTCCAGATGTTCTGAGATTGCCATTTTGCTGCATGATCAATTCAATGGTATAGCCGTTGTATTGATATCCATCGAAGCCAAAAGTGAAATTACGGTTTGCTTTACTATATGTTGTCTCTGGGCCGAACAAATAACTTGTGCCATACCACTGCTTTCCAGATGCATACCTGATTTCATAGGTGCCGACAGGGACTTCTATTTCGAGCACTCCCCCCGAGCGGATGAAGTAGCTGCCAAGCTCTCGGTGGTTGACTGTATTCACCACTTTAACAAAATAGTGATAGCCGCCGCTTGACGATGTTTTTATACTTAATGGAGCAACTCCATTGGTAAATGATGCGGTATTGTCGCCGGTTTGAGGAAGTGGTTGAGGCGGCTGAGAGAATGCAGGCGTTGGCTGGCTGGTGGCTGTTTTTTCTGTGGGTGGATGATTGTTGTTGTAGCTGCGGCTGTTTTTTGAAAAAAATTCAAAAAGACTCGAAATGCCCCCAATAAGAATAATAATAAAAAAGGCAATTTTGATAGAACTTATGAAGCCAGTAAACGATAACTTAATGAAATTTATGGAGGCCTCGAAAATATTTGAAGTATTGTATTTTGGGGTGGTAGGATGAATTGTATAATTTGATTTATTATGCGATTTCGTTGATTGTGTGTATTTGAGGTCTGCAATTTCAGGAATGGGGTTGAAATTGCATTTTGGACAAACCACATCGAAACGGTCCGGGTTATGGATCGCTGCAGATAATACCCTGATCGATTGCCCGCAATTTTTGCAATTTATGACCGATTTCCTTGATTCTTCTGGCGATGATTGAGGGTTTCTTGGTTCGGCAAATGGATCTTTTTTGCATCCAGGGCATGTTATTTTAAAGCGCTCAGGCGCTGATAACACATCTTCAGCAACCCGCAGCGCACGCTTGCAATTGCGGCAGTGAATTGTTACTCGCTTACTGTCGCTGTGTGGTTGCTTTGGGGCTGGCGGCTCTGTGTCGCCTGTCGATTTGCGATCATATTCACTTCGCCGAATTGGGTTGGATAGTAAGGCGTATGCGTCATTAATATGCTGCATCATTCGTGCGGAAGCTTCATCACCCGGATTTTTATCCGGGTGATATTTCGACGCCAAGACTTTGTATGCCGCACGGATCACTTCATCAGGGGCATCCCGGCTAATTTTTAGAATTTTATAAGGATCCAGCGTCATGAAATTATTGGTGACACCCTAACGTAGAGCTCACCGGCGCGCTGCGGCGTGTGGCCCTGGCCGTGCGGCCGATGATGGAATATGGCGGCTGCGCGGCCAGGGCCGCACGCCGTGGCGTGTCCGGTGCAGCGCCATGTTAGACCTCAGTGAGCAGCGCATCACGGCGTGTAGGGCTCTTCAACGATGCGCTGAGAGATCCACCAAATGTTCCCGTGCTTGTCACGCACCCCACCCTGTCTGTCCCCATAGGGCATGTCAGCGACGGGCATTTCCAATTGAGCGCCTCCTTCCAGAGCGCGGGCCATGGCCGCATTCGCGTCGGCGACATAGAGGTAGAACGCGCTGGCCATTTGTGGGTACCGAGACGTTGCCTCGCTGACCATGACTGTTGATGTTCCAAGGCGAACCTGAACATTCTGAACCTTGCCATCGGCGCGCATGGTTCGGCATGTCTCTTCCCCAGCCAGTGCGTTGACCAAGAAGGCGATGAACGACTCGGCGTCCTGAACAAAGAAGTACGGCGTTACCGTATTGAAGCCGGGCGGAATGTACATGCTTGAGCGTCGCTGACGAGGTTGTAGTTTCTGAGGTCTAACGCCTGAGTTCAGCCGCCGCCGTAGGCGGTCGGCTGCGACGAAATGTTAGACAGATTTTCCCAAACCATTACTTTCGACCCTCATCGAAAGACTTTTTGAGTTTGCGTGCAAGAGTGGATGCTTCTTTTGTGGCTTTACCCGCAATTTTGGCGGTGCTTTCAAGCGCTGTTGGTGCATGCTGTTGTGCAGCGCGTACGCCTCGGATAAGTGTTCGCCATATCCAGCGACAGACCGCAAATACGATATACAGGAAAACAACCGAGATAACGCCTTTCACAGCAGCATTGGCAAAGCTCCATTCTGCGTCAGACATGCGTAATCTCCTCTGTATAACTGAAATTAGAACTGCGACCACGCCTCATTTTTTGCGCACCTCATCAATGATTACACCAGCAAGAGCGCCGCCAGCCCCAAAGACAACAAACAGAGGCACACCAATAGCGCCACCTAGCGCTGCGATGCCTGCTCCTTGACCTGAAAGGGTAAGTGCTGTTACCGCAGCCCCCATCGCCATTCGTGCGGGGAGCCCGCGCTCTTTCCAGCCAACACGTTTTAGCTCTTGCCAAGCAACCTGAAGGATAGGCGTGAGGACCTTTCTTCGATCAGTGGACGCGACAATCGCAGCCTTTGCTTTTGAAATCGCCGGCATGCCGCTTGACCTGATATCAAGCATGGCTTGAGCCCAAGCACGAAGCGCGTCTAATTCGTCGGGCTTAGTCGCAATGACGATTGCCTTGCCAATCTCACGAGTCTTGTCTTGCTTTGCTTCCATGAGGCTTCCCAGATGACGCCAAAACGGTTCTAACAGCTGAGTTCAGCCGCCGCCGTAGGCGGTCGGCTGCGACGAGTAGTTAGGATCAATGCTTAACAAGTACGACTCTGACTTATCCAATTGATCTTCGAAATTTTCGAAAGAGACTCTCCGCTAAATCGCAATATATATTCGTGTGTACTTATACCTGTATATCCGCCGTAAGCATTTTTTGCGTTGTATTCGACGCATACTATCCAGGCTTTTTCCTGTGCCCGGCCGGCGGTAATGCCGGTGACAATTTCTGGGCCGGATATGATGGAGAATGACTTTAGACTTTCAGGATCTCGTAAACCTCTATGCAAATCTTGCAAGATAAAAGATCGAGTTTGCTCAAGACTTGGTTTTGGACCTTCTTCATGCAAAATTAGATTCTCAAATCCGGCGGTGCAAGCCGTAATCATCAAAACCGGAACGATGGTGGAAAGTGTCTTACGCATATGCATCGATTTTCTAACGTTTGAATTCACCGGCCGCCGGAGGCGGTCCGGTGGAATGAGGGGTTGGGCGCGATCGACCCCAAAACTTACTTTGGTGCGCTGTCTATTTGGGACTTTTTCATCTCAACGTAATTCCTTGTGGCTTGAAAAACATCGTTGCTATCAAGCTTGAAGTACTTAGAGCCAGATGTATCCCTCGGGAAGTTCGGCTCGCATGCAATCTTTAGAACTCCCTCTCCTGTGGAATCTGGAATCACGGCAGACTCCTGTCCAATGGTGTTTATCGACCTAATAAATTTGCCATCCCGGTCATATAGAGACATTGCTAATGCCTGGATTGTTCTTTTTGTACAGTTAATTTTCCAGCGTAACGCTGTAGCCCAGCTTCCATCGTCGTCTGGACGGGTGGTCTGTACCGTTTTAATCCATACTGTGGTGATGTCTCTGTTCTTTTCCACCGTATCTGCATCAAAGAAGTACCGGGTATCCTCATTGCCAACCCAGAGAAAATTCCAGGTTGATGCCGATGCTGAGCCGCAGAAGGTAACGCAGAGACCAGCTGAAAGTACCGCGTGGCGAAGTATACGGATCATGCTATTACTAACCTTGTGTTTGTAAAGTGGAATTTTGGAAGTGACCTTGTCACATGGCGCCCAACGGCCAAGGTAAGCGGCCCGCAGAATGCGGGTCCGCTTGACCGCAAAGTTAGACCCGAAGGCCAAAAGGGAGCGCCCAGCCTTGAAGACGTGCGCAGCCCACGAAAAACCGCTGGGCCACGGAAGCGGCGCAGCGCTGCAAGAAGGATAGCTGGTGGCGCTTGGCTGGCAAGCGCTGGGGGCCCAAAAGGCTTGAAAGCCTTTGGAACAGGGCCGAGCGCTGAAATAAGTGGCTGCGCGCATAGAGCGGGTGATGGGACTAACT
>JAAEXZ010000158.1 GCA_017879645.1 Nitrosomonas sp. | reverse complement strand
ATTGCTGAACGTGACAAGAATGGATTTACGTCGAGACAGAAAGCAGGCGCCAGGGGTGACATGGCCAATGTATTCAGCTCGGCAATCCATGCTGGTCAAGGCAAGCAGGGGATATTCAAAAAAAGGAAGGGAGAATCAAAACACGCTGAGTTGTTTACAGAACGACTGGATCAGGGGTTGCGCAAACCAGGCGATCCGGCTACACCGTTACTGTTGGCTTACGCGGGCGATCGCGTTCAGATTCGATTGATTCAGGGTGCCCAGGAAGAAAACCATACGTTCAATATGCATGGTGTCAAATGGCTATCTCAGCCTAATTCGCCCAATTCGGGTTATTTGAATGGACAACCCATTGGAATATCTGAACACTTTGAATTTAATATGAATCTGGATACTGATGATCCGAAGAGGAATAACGATTATCTGTATTCTTCATGGGCAGTTGATAATCTCTGGGATGGTCAGTGGGGGATTTTGCGTTCGTATGGATGGTCTTCCGAAAAAAAGAATCTAAAACGTTTGCTTTCGAACCCTTTGCGAACACACGCAATCGCCAGCGCACCTTCAGTTTGTCCCGCTGGATCGCCGTTACGAAAAATCGATGTTGTGGCTCGTGCCGAGTCCATCGTCTATCATCGTGCTGGCAGGGGTGAAACCAGTGCAGATATACGAGATGAGTTCGCTATTGTTTTCAATCGGATAAAAGAAATATACGATGGGACAAATGATCCTTCCAATAATGCCATCGTATGCGCCGAAGGCGATCCGGTCAAACAGTGTTATACCCAGGGTAATCCGGAACCGTTGATTTTGAGGGCGAAGGCAAACGATTGTATTTATGTGACGTTAACAAATGAATTACCCGATCAAATGCCGGATAAGCCTAAGTCATGTAAAGATCCGAAAGGTTGTACAGATCCAGACAATTCTCAACACAAGGCTTATATCGATTATTCAAGAACCTGGAGCTATAGCACTCTGCCGCCGATCACTTCTGGTTTTAATTTCAACCAGACTGCTTCTTCAAATCGGGTGAGTTTGCATCCGCAGCTTCTATCGGTCAATGTTGCCACTGAAGATGGTAGTCATGTGGGCTTCAACAATGATTCCACGGTTGGTCCAGGTGACACCAAATCATACGTTTGGTATGCAGGGAATCTAAAATGGAATGAGAAACCAAGCGGGTTTGTAATCCAAGAAGCACCCGTTGAGTTCGGCATTGTGGGTCTGCGTGACATGGGCGATGTCATCAAGCACAGTTCGCATGGGGCGATAGGGGCGCTGGTGGTAGAGCCGCAATGTTCAAGCTGGATCGAGGATGCCGATACTCAGGCCAGTGCTACGGTGGAACACTGGGATCCCATCAGGGATGGCGAACGATTCATTTGCGGGCCTCGTCCGGATAAGCCTCAACAATTCCGTGAATTTGTATTGCTGTATCAGGACGATTTGAGCTTGCAGCGCAATGGATTACCGATACCGAATCTGCGCAATGCAGACGATTCGGAAGATACGGGGCAGAAAGCGTTTAACTATCGTACCGAACCGATCTGGTCACGACTGGGTGCTGACCCTGCCGTGGAGCCCGATCAGATGCTCGAGCTGGATTGGTCAAATGCCTTTAGTTCCTATGCATCGAATTTCCGTTGTAAAGCCGATCCTGCAAATGGAAAATACTGCGATCCGCAAACGCCTATTTTCAGAGCCAAGGCCGGCGAGAAGGTACGATTCCGTGTGGCTCATGTACAAGGTAAGCCACGTAATCATGGGTTTACGCTATTCGGTCATGACTGGCAGACCAATCCATGGGAATGCTCCCAGCAAGATTGGGAAAGTGGGCGTCGTTGTAATTCATCCGAACAGGGATTCAATGTACTGAATTCCAATTATGTTGGTTCTACCAGTGGTATCGGTCCCTCTCGTCACTTCAACATTCTGACCGTTGCGGGTGGTGAATTTAAGGTGCCAGGTGACTACATGTACCGTACCCAGGAAGGATTCCAGTTTGCAGGGGGATTATGGGGTATTTTCTGTGTGGAGGGGGGTGAACACCGGTGTGACAATCGTGGTCAACAGTCTGCCGGACTGACTGGAAAATAGTCATGTCCGAGTGTGCCGTATTCATGAATGATTCGATACTACGCCGCTTATTCTTACTGATAGGTATGGTTTTCGCGATTGCTGCAATGAGTGATAGTGCGATCGCGGAGCGTGTCGAAAAACAGGGTGTGGTTATTGATTTCTCAGTCACACCCGTGAGTGCGCAGTCATCGGCGAATAAACTGGTAGCCGGAAGTGACGCAATGGCTACCTTCAGAATAAGCGATGCGCGAACGGAGCAACCGCTTTCGGGAATGCGTCCACGTGCCTGGTTCAGTGCCCGGCACTCCGAAATGGTTGCGAACGAGACGGAGTGCGTTGACAAGATCCGGTCGCTTGCCAGTGGAAACCTGGCAAAGCGCGCGGATATCGACTTGAATAGCTATCAAGTATTGACGCTCAATCATGATAAAACCATCACGGTAATCAATCCGCTGGTGGCTTTCAATACGACCAAGTTGGAGAGTGTCATCGTTCTTCCGGCCAATGGTGCGGATTGGGCGTTATCCAAAGATCGTCATTTTCTCTATGTCACGATGCCCGAGGCTTCGGCCATAGCAATCATCGATACGTTGACTCGTAAGCTGATTTCCACTGTACCTACCGGAGAAAAAACAACACCCCGGCGTATTGCAATACAGCCGGACGGACGCCATGTCTGGGTTGGTCTGGATGGTGCAGCGCAAGTCGTTGTTATCGATACGTCAACGCAGCAAATCACGGGGATGATTCCGGTCGGTAATGGGTTGCACCAGATTGCCTTTACGGCAGACAGTCGCTTTGCTTATGTGACCAACAGTGAAGCGGACACCGTAACGGTCATCGATATGGAAAAGATGACCAAGGTTGCAGATATCGATACGGACAAGACACCCGTAGCCATTGTCTACGGTTCAGCCAGCAGGCTTATCTATGTTTCGGCGATTAATGGCGACGCGATCAATGTACTGGATCCGGACAAGCAGCAGATGGTCAAACGAATTCCGGTGACATCGCGTGGCGTGGTGGCGCTGAATTTTGAACCGGGTGGGCGCTATCTGTTTGCGGTGAATCAATTATCCAGCACGGTGCAGGTCATCGACTCGGCTACGCATGCCATCGTTACATCGACTCCGGTAGTGAAAGAGCCCGATCAGGTAATATTCAGCGATCGCTATGCTTACGTTCGCGGACTGGGCTCAGAGAAGTTTTCTT
>JAAEXZ010000054.1 GCA_017879645.1 Nitrosomonas sp. | reverse complement strand
GATTATGTTTCACGCTTTCCGTTTTCGGTAGGAGCAGGGCGCCCCACACCGAAAGCAGTCATTATTGGACCGATCGTTGCAGTTATTGCAATCGGTGCTTTCTTCTTCATGCGCAAACGTAAAAATCCTTCCGCTGCGTAAGTTTTCAATTGTAGATTTATAGGATGGGGGATCTATTGAACTCATCCTTGTTAGAATAATCAAAAATTGTGATTATTAAAAAGAGGTATTAATACAAATGATCCAGTTTAAAAAAACCATAATGAGATACTTGTTATCTACAAGTAAGTTGTTAACCATACTAGTTTTGATATTTCAAACGAATTCAGTTATGGCGCATGCATCTCTAGTCAAGTCGGATCCGCCACGCCGCGCTTCTCTCTCAGTGCCGCCCAAACAGATACAGTTGTGGTTTAATGAAAAAATTGAAGCATCCTATGCCTCGGTGACTGTTCTGGATGCCAAGAAGAATCCTATTACAGACAAAAATCCCGAAGTTGTCGCAGATGATCCCAAATCGGTGGTTCTTAGCTTGCCACAAATTGAGACAGGTAGTTACACGGTGAAGTATCGCGTGATGTCTGTGGATGGTCATGTTATTGAATCAAGCTTTGATTTTAATGTTAAGAATAAAATGTAGTAAAAATGATAGAAGTTGTAGCCGCAATTGCACGTTGGTTTCAACTTGCAGCTAATTTGATTTTGTTGGGTAGTTGTGTCTTCCTTGCTATAGCCAGCACTGGTAAACATCTCTACGCTGAAAACTGGATAAAGAGGCTTGAAGGCTTGTTTCCTTGGCTTATCGTTATCATCCCTCTAGGTCTAGTCGCAATCCTAATTACTACAATTGCCCAGGCCACGGGTAATATAGCCCATTTATGGCAACAGGATGTTTGGATTGGTTTTCTGCTTGATACCCGCGTTGGGCAAACATGGATGTGGCGCGTTGCCAGTGCTTTTTTGCTGGCATCAGTGGTTCTTTATATTCGCAATACTCCGAGAGCGAAGTGGAAATATGTTCTGTGTGCTGTGACTGCAGCAATGCCTTTGATTATCAGTACATTCGCCAGTCACTCTGCTTCGGATGAAATTAATTTCGCAGCCATACTACCTTATGCTGTGCATTTGGTTCTGGCTGGTGTGTGGTTTGGAGCACTTCCGGCATTCCTGTTATTGATATTTGAAAACTACAGGAAAGATAGTGAAAAAAAGGAAAATCGCTCTCGTATCGAAACCTTGGGGCGTTTCTCATCCATTGCTTTTCCGGTAATGTTATTGATCGTTCTTACGGGCACCATAGTGGGAGATCGAATTTTTGACGGCCATTATGCTGCCATCGTTGCTACACCGTATGGATGGCTTTTAAGTTCTAAGATCCTGATATTGGGATTTATCTTGTTGATTGCAGCGAGAGTGAGATCGCATTGGCTACCGCTGCTTGCTAACGACAATCAGACCGAGTCTGTCAATTTAGGCAAGAAGGGTCTCAGGAAATGGGTTGGTTTGGAATTTTTTCTGGCTTTATTTCTGGTGCTTCTGGCGACGATCATTACTAATACCACACCTGTAAAGTACGTACAGATTGAAAATTGGCCCTTTCCATTTCGATTCTCGATCAATGCCACATGGAATCAACCCAATGTTGCCATTCAGGTTTGGATAGGAGTCGCAATTGCACTGTCGGCCATTGCGGTGTTGCAGTTAGGCAAATCCAGAGACTGGAAATTGAAGAGTTTGATTGGCATACCTGCCGTGTTGCTAATACTGGGTTTTGCCATTGCACTTCCTCCACTGGCGATTCAAGCATTTCCGGAAACTTATCGCCGCCCACTGATTCCGTTTGATACAACTTCCGTGGTTACTGGTGGAGATCTGTACGAGAAGCATTGTGCTGAATGCCACGGTGTCCAAGGCAAGGGCAACGGAATCAAGTCGAGAACTTTGTCTACAAAATTACCTGATTTGCTGACCGAATCGCATACTACCGAGCATACTCCTGGAGATTTTTACAACTGGATCAGCTATGGCATGGCCAACACTGATATGCCGGGATATGCAGATAAACTGACCGAGGAAGAGCGCTGGGACCTGGTCAATTATATTCATGCTTTGTCGAGAGGTTATCAAGCAAGACCATTGACGCCTGAAGTTGTTCCGGGTAAAGCTTATGTCAAGCCTCCTGTTTTCCATTTTGGAACCTTGAATGGAAATACAGGTGTCCTGCAGGATTTCCGGGGAAATAAATCCGTGTTGCTGGTGATTTTTTCATGGCCACAATCTAAAGACAGGCTGGAGCAACTCAAAGCAATTTTTGACTCGCAGCAGCAGGATATTGCAGTATTGGCCGTGCCTGTAAATGAGTTGTCATCTGATGAGTTGTCGGTTATGACTGAACAGATGCCTTTTCCAATCATCACACAGAATGCCCATGAAATTGTGAGCAGTTATGCATTATCGCGCAGAACGTTGACGCATCCTGACATCATTGGTCGCGGAACAATTCCGGAACACATGGAGTTTCTCATTGATCGGCAAGGCTATATGCGTGCCCGCTGGATTCCGTCGATCGATGAATCGGGATGGTCAGACATGGAAAAACTGAAACAGCAAATCAGTATATTGCATCGTGAAAATTCAAGAATGCCAGTTCCCGAAGACTTCGTACAATGATTTGTATGCTTAACTTGTGATTCCCCGTGGTCTTGCCACGGGGTTGTTTATTACAGAAAATTTTTCTGACTGAGTAACTTTGTCCTGTAAACAGATTTATAGATCAATGCCTTTCTGTGCCTGAATGCCTGCGCGGAAAGCATGTTTGATGTCTGTCATTTCTGTAACCGTATCAGCCATGGCGCAGAGTGCATCTGGCGCTGCCCGGCCAGTTACAACCACATGCTGCATGGGCGGGCGTTCCTTTAAATCATTCAATACCATGGAAAGATCCAACCAGCCAAACTTGATCGGATAAGTCAATTCGTCCAGGATGATCAGATCGAAAGTGGGGTCTTGTAGCATGGACTGGGCAACAGCCCAGCCGCGTTGAGCTGTTTCGGTATCACGTTCCAGATTTTGAGTATCCCAGGTAAAACCTTCTCCAAGAATATGCCAGATCACATTCTGCTGACTGCGATAGAAAGCTTCTTCGCCGGTATCGGTGCGACCTTTGATGAACTGTGCAACGCCAACACGCATACCGTGACCCAATGCACGTGCGATCATGCCAAATGCGGAGGATGATTTGCCTTTGCCATTACCGGTATGGACAAGGAGCAGACCTTGCGTACGATCGGCACGCGCGATGGCTGCATCAACAACCTTCTTTTGCCGTTGCATGCGTGTCTGGTAGCGCTGGGCACGTTCTGTATCAGTCATAGGTTCACTTCATGCATACACTTGGTTCACCGTATGACCGCGCGATTGGAATGGCGATGCAGCAGAACAAGAAAGGTATGAATCAGGATAGCGATTACGGTATACGACAGGAATGTTTCGATATAGAGCGGGAAATACTTGACTACCTGCTCACCAAATGCCTGTAGATTGGTATCTGCAATTCGTCCGGAAAAGAAATAGAACCCACCGCCTGAAAGCAATTCACATAGAGTAAGTCCCACCAGAATGCTCGTACCTAAGGGCAGGAAGGTGTGCCAGGAAAACTGATGACGCTGTGCATACCAGCGTCCGGCCAACCATAATGAGAAATAGGCCGGCAACATGAACATATAAGCCGGTGAAATGCAAAAATCATCGACTCCTCCCCAGTTGACTGCTGCGAAGTCTAACCATCCTCCCAGAACGATCAGCGCTAGCAGAGGCCAGGCAGAACGCAGATAGACTCCAGCGAGGAAGAATATCGCCCAGGATGCATCGGCTAGGCTATACAGCGTGGCGAAATGATGGCTGCGTGTCATGATCATGAGCGCGACAAGCAAGAAACCGATGATGATTTGGTGACGAATCGATAAAGTCAGCATGATGGGAACTCCGAGTTAAGGTTGATAGCGAAGCATGGCAATGAAGTTTCGCCCGGGTTGATTAAAGAATGCCGCTGTTTCATAGCGTTCATTGAATAAGTTTTCAATACGTCCCTGAAGACGCCAGTTTTTGTTAATGATATATTCCGTACGAAGGTCAAATTTAACATAGCTATCCAGTTTGCGGGTATTGGCAAGATCGTCATAACGCTCGCCTTCCACTAGCAGGGTAGCACCTAATCGATAGGGGCCAAATTGTCGATCGGCATTGATACGAAAGGATTGCTCGGCACGGCGCGGTAATATATTACCGCGATTGGGCCCGGAAGAGCGATTTTGTGGATCCAGCAATGTCAGATTGCCGTTCAGTAACCATCCCTTGATTTCTGCACTAATGATACCCTCAAAACCCCGTATCCGGGATTGATCCACATTGACGGGAATGAACGTGCTGGCATCAAAGGCAATGAGGTGATCGATGTGCGTCTCATACAAACTGAATGACCAGTTTCCCCAACCGTCCTTGCCACGTAAACCGAACTCATAACTGCGAGAATCTTCAGGGCGCAATTGGGCATTGCTAAATCCTGGAAAATACAATTCATTAAATGTGGGTGCCTTGAAAGCGCTACCAAAATTAGCCAGCAAGCGAACATTGTCGGTGAAAGGGTAACTCCAGCCGGCATTGCCGGTAACCCGACTGCCAAATTGCTGGTTGTCATCATGTCGAAGCGACAGTTGAAAATCATGTTTGGCCAAAGTGGCCTGATGTTGCCCGAACACGCCCCAGTTGGTTCGGGTATGCAGTGTGTAAAACTCGGTACTCTTGATTTGATCATGCTGATAGTCCGCGCCAATCGTCAGCAACTGGTTCTTTGCCACAGTGAAGTCATTCATAATGGTAACGGTATCGCGCTGTGTGTTGAATCGACTTTGGAAAGCCGTATTGAGGAAGTTATCCGAGTCTTCCAGGCTGCGTCCGCCGATGACATTGATACGC
Organism: Nitrosomonas sp.; assembly: GCA_017879645.1. Classification (GTDB taxonomy): domain Bacteria; phylum Pseudomonadota; class Gammaproteobacteria; order Burkholderiales; family Nitrosomonadaceae; genus Nitrosomonas. The sequence goes on along the minus strand of JAAEXZ010000054.1, from coordinate 11,322 downwards.
CAGAAATCCACCGGAGAATACCGTGCAGTACCCCCGAAGACCTGTTGCATGACGGTTGTCTTGTTGGCAAGACTGCCATCAAATTCGGATTTGCCTTCGGAACGCATGAAATTTCCCTCGATTTCCAGGCCATTCTGAAATGTATAGCCGGCACGCATGCTGCCCGCTACGTTGCGATAGCCGTCTCGATCCGGTTCCGTAGTGAAACAGCCGGCAAAATCCGAGCCATTGCATGCATTGAATCCACGCGTACCGATTCCGCTGGCTGTCATGTTGAACCAGCCTTGTGACATTTTGCGCGATAAACTGGCTGAACCTTCGAGGGTGCTATAACTGCCACCACCGAAGTTAAAACTGGGTTTGAGTTTCTTGCTGTCACCCTTGCGGGTAAAAATGTGAATGACCCCACCAATCGCTTCGGAACCATACAAACTGGAGCGTGGACCGCGCACGATTTCGACGCGCTCGATCTGATCGATAGGGATATTCTCGAATGCTGTGGTGCCCGAAGTAGCGGAACCGACCTTGATATTATCGATCATGACCAGGACATGGTCCGATTCGGTGCCGCGCATGTGCACAAAAGTCGATTTGCCGGCGCCGCCACTGTTGGAAATATTAATGCCCGGCAGCCCCCGGAATAAATCCTGCATCGAACGCACTTGCTGGCGTTCGATGTCGCTGCGAGTGATGACAGTCACCGACGCCAGCGTCGAGTCGGTGGTTTGTGCGGTCCGGGTTGCGGATACGATGACCGGTTTTTCATGTTGGCTGTTGTCGCTGGCAGTCGTTATACCGGGAGTCGTGGCTGCAAGCGAAAGCAGCGCCAATACCGGAATTCGGTTCTTTTGCATATTCTGATTCCTTCGCGCACACCCGCGCGTTAAGCATTCTAAAATTGAGGATGCAATGAAGGGAGGAAATGCAAAAGGCAGGCGAGGGGCTCGACCGGTATGCCACTGATTACCCTCCGCAATCCTGCAGTTTGTACATTCTGGGCCGGTCTCCGGACTGATGAGTGGAATGTGCTGACTATTCCTGCTCTGCGCCTTCCCGTGCTAAACACAGTGGCATGATGCAGAGGGTTGACTCAATTACCGTTGCGGGGGCAGTGCTGGCTTGGCATGATTCATGCGTACCAGCTTCCCGTTTAACTTCCAAATCTGAATTCTGGAAGCACCTAAAAATGAGCGTGCGAAGTTACATGACAAGCCATGTTCTGTCAAGGAACGTTTTATGAGGAAATGGTAAAAGCATGTGCTGATTCCCTTTTTTCCAGAGCAAAATACATTGCTGTGGAAAAAAGGGAATCTGATCTGCGGTTATTTGACTAAAGTGACCTGCTTCAGCTCAAAGGTTAACTGCGGCAAATCGGGTATGCGCTCAAGCGTGGCTGCGTACGTTGAAACCTGACTGCTACCTCCGCTGGTATCCACAAAAGGGAGTATTAACTGACCTGTGGTTTGATCATAAGTGAACTGATCGTCACGAAGACGTTCAGCCAGCTCTTCCGCGCTGATCACCTCGAGCCGTAAAGGATCGCTGTTGGGAACGACTTGCAGGCGGGCGCGATATACTTTGCGGGTATTCTCGTCCAGCGCAACACTGACTGCCGGTATGTCCAGAAAACCGGAATCAAAGCTGGCATTAGGTATCAGTTTGTACACGGTGCCTGTTGTGCCAAACGGCATGCCCGTGGTGTTGCCGAGCGCATACAATTCTCCATCGGTATCCTGGCCGAAGCCTAGAACCCAGAAACCGGGCTGGTCGCGGTCGGTGAGATCCAGTTCCAGAATGGATGTGCCATCGGAGTAAAATATCCGGCCATCGCCTTTACCAGTTTTGGCCACATCGCCAAATAAATAGCGGTCCTGCAAACCGGATATGGTTTTGCCGCGGTACATGAAACCGCCAATGATCGCGGTACCTTCATCGTGATCATATTGGATCACCGGATCGATGAAGTTGCCGGCTACGGTACCATCGGTTATGAATCCCGCATCACCGCCATTGGGATCAAAGCGGAAGCTGCCTTCTTTTACCCCCCAGCCATAATTGCCGCCAGCTTGAACGATGTCGACTTCTTCGATCTTGTTTTGTCCGACATCGGCCACGATCAAGGTGCCGGTTTGGGAATCGAAGGAAAAGCGGAAGGGGTTGCGGAAACCGTAAGCATAGGTTTCCGCCAGTGTCGTACCTGAACCGACGAAAGGATTGTCGCTGGGGATACCGTACTTGCCATTTCCCGAATTATTGCCCGACGGATCGATACGCAGCAGGCTGCCAAGCGGATTGGCAGGATTCTGGCCGTTTCCGTTGGGACCGTGCCCGATCATGGGGCCACCGATGAATTCCTGACCGTCGCGGTCATCGGCGCCGCCGCCATCACCGAAGGCGATGTACAACATATTATCCGGGCCAAAATTCAGGGCTCCACCATTGTGATTGAATTGTGGTTGATCCACGGTAAATACAATGCGTTCGGAGAGTATGACGGCCGGGGACTGGATGGGACTGGCCAGCGCCAGCTGCAATTCCCTGATCACCGAGCGATGATTGGGGCTGGAGCCAGCGGGAATGGTGGAAAAATCGCTGCTTTGGTCTGCTGGTTCGGAAGTATAGGTATACAGTAATCCGTTTTCAGCAAACTGCGGGTGGAAAGCAAAGCCGAGAAAGCCGCGTTCGTCATATGAGTCGGCGCCAGATAATCCCAAGGAGACCAGTCTGCTGGACAGATCCAGAAAAACTTCCTTCTCTCCGGTTACGAGATCGATACGCCATAGCGCTCCGTTCTGGTCGCCAACATACAAATGATCCGGATCATTTGCCAGTGCGGTGCCCCAGTTCGGAGCTACAAGACCGCTGGTGACAGCCTGTAATCGTAACCGGACCTTGCCTTTTGCAATACTTTCCGGGAAAGGATTATCCACGGGTTGCCCAGCGGCTGTATCTGCCGTAGTGGCGGCGATGCCGCCAGAGTCAGCCGATAGGCCTGTTTCGTGAGAGAAAATACCCAATAGCAGTAAAGATAGAGTCAGATGATGAAGCTTCATGATGATCCCTCCTGAGCGCGTACTTTATCGATGATTGATGTTTTACATTATGCAATGACAAGTGATGAAAGTTGTTTTTTTAGGGGGCTCTGATAAAACTGTGCTTGATCTATCGGAGTGTCCCCGAATCGTTGTGGGATGTACTACAAATCCGGTTTAATAGTGATTAACCGGATGTCGGATTGTAACAATCCATGGCTAGCATGCCATATTGCTTGTCAAATGACTATTTCAGATTTCTTTTGAATCCGTTTGCGACGACAGGGTGTCGCTAGTTATCAGCCAGCTTATGAACTCAAATCAAATATCAGCTCTTTATCCATTCCAATCAACAATCGATGTCGGACAGGCAATCCGGCATTGAATTCAACCAATCCCAGATTACACGCCGCTGTAACACATTCATGATTGATCTGTGTACGCAGTAACTTTGCATCGAGATCCCAGCGATTCTTAGCGAACAGTGACCAGTTCCAATGCTGTATTTTCTTGCTCTCGAGTTTGGCAATTTTTTCCAGTAATCGTATCTGTTTTGCATCCGGTTCGTTGCATATTGCCGAACTGGTCAGTTGAAAGCATTGTAGGGAATGACCTTGATGCTGAAATTGACCTTGAGCGGTGAAGCTGTAATGTACATCCCCTGACAAGAAGATACAGCGCCGCAATTCCATGCGTTGACATAATGTATCCAAGAAATTGACCAGACCCTCCCGGTTGGCACCCCAGGACTCCATATCGAGCTGATTGACTTCGAGGTTGGTGATGAAACCTTTTTTGTCCAGTAGTGTTTCGACAAATTGTATGGTTTTTTTCTCCTCGACCAATCTGGTCAATCCGAGCACCAGCTGCCAAGTCCATTCCAGGAATGGAATGCCAATGACAGGCGTAGCCGCGATGAAGATCGGTACGGTTTGCTCGCTGATGGACTGTCCTGTCTTGAGTTTGGCCCATTCCACGCGTAACCAGTCCAGTGCATAACGGTCCATCAGCATGGCCGGGTAAAATTTGTTTTCGTACTGACGCTGTGTGCGGGAATCCAGAGCAATGACCGGAGGATCGGTGGGAATGGAAAAGCCCCAACCGCGGTATTTCCACAAATGCAGGTCGAAGCGCTCTGCAATCTCGTCATCTATATTCAACGTATTGAGTTGTTGAGTCAGAGTGAGCACCAGGTCCTTGGAAAAATTGTCGGGGTCGTTTCCCCACCCCTGAAACGCCCAATAGGCTGCCAAGCCATTCGAGATGATGCGTCTGCCCAGTGGCGATGCACGTACGTTGTCATACCAGTTTTGAGTGATGTTCCAATCGTCGGTGACATCGTGATCATCAAAAATCATGTATGTGGGGATGTTGGCCAACAGTCTGCGGATTTCGGGTAAAGTGGCATGAAAAATTGCCAGTGCATCATGCTGCTGGGTATAGGCTTTCTCGGCTTTTTCCCGATCGGCGACACCGATGCTGAGCAGTTCATCCCAGTTCCAAGCAGGCTCCCAGTTGCAACGGTTGCCAAAAACATAGAGATACATTGCGGCAAACTCACCAAACGAGAACAAATGATTTTCCGATTGACCGGAGCTCAGACCGGATGATGATTCCTCGGTATTCTGCGAGTCGACATCGTGATTTCCTCTGAGAATGGTTTTGCGGCCATGCAGCGGGATGGAAGCCGGATTCAGGCGCGGTTGTGCCGGATCGTCAACCAGGGGCAACATCTCCTGTTTACCGGTGAGTAGTGGTGCTTGTTGTCTGAGTGTGGCCATCAACGCAATGGGTACATCGTCGGCATAAATTTGGTCGCCTGTCAGTAACAGTATGGCCGGCCTGTTTTCGAGCACCAGGTGTGTTTTTTCCAGAAGTCGGTCGCCATGACTCAGGGCATCGGGTACGGGATCGGTCTTGTCCTTGACGAAACCGCCATGTGGTTTCCGGCAACTGCCGTGCAGTAACTGTTTGAGTTGCCGGGGAATGAAGAAACTGGGAGAGGGGGATGGATGATAAGTGACATCCTGTAGATCGATTGTCTCCATACTGTTATCGGTGTTGAACGCGTCCAGTCGGTAGTGTAGCAGGGTATCCTGAGGGTAATCCTCGGCAGTGATTGGACAAGCTTGTAACAGATAGATGTATAGCGACTCCCCCAACTTTACGCTTTGTTGTTGCAGCTCATCGATTGAACTCCGCCCCAGATCCTTGCCAGTCGAATCGCTGATAGTGAGTTGCAACGTGTGGGGCTGCGCAGTCGCTAGCCAAACACAAACCCGGTGTATCGTGGTGCGGCGTAAGATGGGACCCGCCAATAGCTGCGTTGCCATAATCTATTCCCCTTAAAGATGAGTCAGTTTGATGTTGCACAAGGATTGGATTGTCCTGAGTGCATTATAGGGGTTAATTTTGAGTGTTTATGGATTTTTATTGCGATTGGAACCGGCTGATCAGCGAAGTTGCTCGGATCAGTTTGCCAAACGGTTATGGTGGGTTGTGTGGGTCAGTGACTTTGAAATCCGGTGAAAAAGTTTGCAAACGAGATAACATTTTGCCAGTCGTTGAATGAAACGATCTTTCAGGCAGCGGATTGATTTATTGCATCGCTAAGGCGATTGGCCCAGGTGGTGGCTTCGAGTTCCATGGTAGTCAATTCGTCAAAGCTCAGAAAACCCAATTCGGACAGTATCGCCGTGGTTTGTTCGAATTCACCTTTTTCGTGCGATTCAATCAGTTGTAATTGACGTCCAAGGTAGCCGCGACGAGATAATAGCGCTTCGCTCATGTCTTTCTGGATACTCAGGGTTTCGACCAGTTTGGACATTTCAATGCCGAGCAGAGTGTCGAGTAATGACAATGTGCCCACCATGAAAGCCCGATCTTGGTGATTCTTGTCATGCGGCCGGTCTGCCATTGCGATCAATTCGAGCAGTTTGCCTCGCATGGCTGCAGTGATCATCAGAACATCGGAAGAGTCGCCGCTTCTTTGTTTCGCGGCATAGAGCAATATCTGGATCCAGCGTTGAAGTTGCTTGCGACCCAGGATCATGATGGCGCGCTTGATCGAATTGATTTTATTGGGCAATCCGCTGGCAGCGGCATTGACCATGCGGAGCAAGTTATAACTTAGACCGGGCTGGTATTTCAGTTCATTCTCGATTTCCGATACTTCGCTGTCCTTGACCACCAGCAGCAATAGTTTCAGCAAGGATAGTTTCGATGGATCGATGCGTTTTCCAGAAATAATTTCGGGTTTTGCAAAATAGAATCCTTGCAACATATCGAAGTTGAGTGCGATGCACCGTTTGGCCATATCGAGACTTTCGACTTTTTCTGCCAGCAGCAGAACCGGCCATCTTTTCAAATTTCTGACCAGATTCGCCAATGCATTCTGACCCAGCGTGTTGACGTTGACCCTGACTACGTTGACCAGTGGCAGAAGACGCTCGAACTGGCTGTTCAGTTGTGTCACATTGGATAGTGCGATCTGGTATCCCTTTTTTTTTAATTCCATACAACGGTGAATGATGTCATCGTCGATGGCTACATTTTTTAAGATTTCCAGCACCACGTGTTTTTTGGGGAGCATACAAATGGCATCATTTTTTAAAAGAGCGGCATCCACTTTGATGAAACCACGCCGCTTTCCGATCACATTTTCTATACCCAGTTGACCATAGGTATCGATGATGACATTTGAAGATGCGGCAGAATTACTCGAAATGACAACCTTGTTTTGCTGGTTGGTTCGAAACAGCAATTCATAAGCTACCAGATTCTGTTTTTTGTCCAGAATCGGTAGTCTACCCAGATAAACTTCATTCATAGCGTGCTCCAGCTACACGTATCCATTTTGTACGCTAGTCAATAACGTCTTGAATACCGGTAACTTGAGATGCAGGTTACTGATTCTGAAGCAAAGTGCAGGAAATGGTCAGGGTATGAGGTTAAGCAGGAAGGATGAGATTAGGAATAGATGCCGGCGGCAGGAAAATGAAGAATGGTTTCAGAGAATCTGTGAAGAATTGGCTTTACCCTTGAAGAAAGTTATCGGATACGATAATGGCGGATTGTCGTATTTTGGGTCGAAGCTACTTATGATCGGCGATCATGTGCGCGCGCTCCCGTCGCAGGGTTTCGCCCCGAAAGAATTTGGGTTCATGCATGTTCCAAGCGATCATCAAAGGGATTCCCAATAACAGGGTGACGACGCCGATGACGAAAACAGCACCCAGTCCTGCAATCGAACCACTTGATCCATAGCCAGGATCGGCCATGTTCCAGGCCTGGTAAATGCCTACGGCAATCAGGATTACAGCGGCAATGACGGGCAGAATGACCTGAGATAGGGCAGTGCGCCAGTGATTGAATGCCGTGCGATGGAAATACAGGGCACACGACAGTGCCGCCACGATGTAGTAAGAACAAACTGCGATACTGACGCTGTGAATCGAGTCTTTGACGATTGATTCGCTGATGAGGCTCAGGGTGATGTAAATGGTCAAGGTCATGAGCCCGATGGTCCATGTGGCAAAAGCAGGGGTCTGAGTCGACTTGCTGACCCGGGAAAAATGACGAGGAATGGCACGGTAAGTTGCCATGGCCAATGCTGCACGAGCTGCGGGCATGATGGTAGACATCGTGGCCGAGAAAGCCGATACGACGATGATCAACGCTGCGGCCAGCGCACCATGTGACCCAATGGCATCGGTAGCTAGAACGGTAATGATGGAGTCGATGTTGTCCCTGAATGTCAGGCTTGATGGGTTTTCCGGGTCGATTCCAGCATAAGCGAGTGCAATCGTGGAAAAAAGAACGTAGATGATGACCGTGATCAGCATCGCAATAATACCGCTGCGACCAGCTTGCTCGGCACTACCATCGGTTTCTTCCGACATGGCCAGTGCAGCGTCGAATCCCCAGAAAATGAACAGTGCAACCAGAAAGCCATTCAGGAAAGCATTGAACGAGGAAATGGCAAACGGGTTGAACCATTCCAGCGAAAAGGACTGTACGTTTTGCGTGGCAATTTCCCCATGCCAGATACGGAAACAGAGTATCATCGCCATGACAAGCAATCCGCCATATTGCATGATGGTCAGGATCAACGTGGTGCGCGATGATTCCTCTGCACCCAATGCAGTCAGGTAGGTTGTGCCCAGAATGAACAAGGTGGATACGCTAAAATGAAACCACAATGGCGTAACTTCCATGTTGAATAGGATGGCGATGGCATTGACACAGATTTGGGTTGCGGCTACGCCCGCGAGTATGCTGGCCAGCAATAATGCCCAGCCGCCAAACCAGCCAAATTTTGGTCCGATCGCCTTGCTGCCCCAAGTGAAAACTGTTCCGGAGTCGGGAGCGGCAGTGGTCAGGTGTTTGTACGATAAGGCTACGAAAAACATGGGGATGACGGATAAAATGAATACGATTGGCAGTTGGTAACCACTTTCGGCGGCACCGAAACCCAATGCTCCGGTTAGTGAGTATGCTGGAGCCGTGGCTGCAAGACCGATGGTGACGGTAGCCGAGCGAGAGACCGAACCCTTTTTTAAACCTTTGGTTCTCAAGCCATGCATCGTAGTTTCTTCGTGCATATTATCGTTGGTCATTTTCTGGCGTACTGAAATGGTTGTTTTGTCGAGGCGGAAGTTAGCAAAGATTGAAGTTGAAGTCAAAACAGGGCATAAGGTTGTGAAAGACTGACATGGATGATGCCTTGTGACGCGTGTTCGACTTGTCTTTTGATCAATCCGGGGTGGTGTGCGTCAGGCTGTAAATCACGATTCTTGAATCCATGCTTTTTTGTGCATCAACATGTGTATCAACAGGGAGGAACGATTTGTGCAACATAGTCAGGGTTTTCTAAATTTGGTGGAACAAACCAGAAAGCGTATAAAGGAATGCAGTGTCGCTGATGTGCAGGCGAGATTGGCGCGAGGTGAAAAATTTCATTTCATCGATGTCCGTGAAGATCACGAATTCTGGGTGGATCATGCAGCAGGGGCAAGCCATCTGGGAAAGGGGGTCATAGAGCGGGATATCGAGGCGATCATTCCGGACAAGCAGGAGCCAATCGTGTTGTACTGCGGTGGTGGGTATCGATCCGTGCTGGCTGCCGATGCACTCCAGCAGATGGGGTATAGCAATGTGCAATCCATGGATGGTGGGATCAGGGCCTGGCGAGAAGCAGGTTGCCCAATCGAGAAAGATAAATCCATCTGAACGACACCCAAAAATGATGACGTGATTCTCGTGCAATCAGCCTTCTGGTACGGTGATGGTCAGACATAGGCAATACCGTTTTGCATCAGTCCCAGCAGATTAATGTGATCAGTATTCAAGCCGGAATCGGCAGCTATTACCGCCAATGCACCGGATGAAATCTCACCTGTATCCAGCATTCTGACATAGGGTGATTTTTCAGCATTGGATGGCGTGCTGCCATACAGGTTTCGCCATAGCTGGTTCACGATTGCTTCGTGAGTGGTCAGTCCAGCTGCATCCAGTGCAAATTGTCCCAGCTGATCATAGTCAAGTCCACTATCAGCCTGGTTGAGGCCAATGCCGACATAGGTCGGATTGGAAATGGAGGCCGTGCCGAAGACTGCTCCTAGAAGCTTGGCAACCTGTCCGGCATGGCTGTCGAGATCCAGTGCGCGATGACCATCGTCAAATTCAAGGCGTTCAATATTGAGCAAGGTATCCTGATTGCCGGTATTGCCAAGTTCATCCAATGTGAAATTGTTCGTGGATGTCTTGTTCAATATAAAACCATTTTGAGAGCCGGCGACTCGAACAGTGTCGATGCCTGCGCTACCATCGAGTATGTTGCTGCTGCTGTTGCCAGTCAGTCTGTCGTTGGCTTGACCAGCAACGGCATTTTCAATGACACAGTTATTGGCGATCCAGACATTGGGTATCGGGGAGCCAAAGTTGACGCCATTATCCTGAACGTAGACCGCTTGTCCGATGAACGAACCAGCGGCCGGATTCAGATCGATGGTGCATGGAATGCTACCCGTGTAGCGAAGTGTATCCACACCTCCGGCATCCCAGATTGTTTGATGATAAACATTTGCATCATTGAATTCGTATGCATCGCTACCCACATGGTAGCGCAGGTTTGCACCATACAGGTATTGAATGGCAGCAATATCGAATACCATCGGTGTGGTGGGATGATACGAAAACTCGTTACCGGTTTGGCCCTGCAAGTTTGCATAGGTATAACTCATGATCGTGTGGATGGTGCTGTCCTGCTCTGCGGGAAGTGTGGGGGCATCGGGATGATTGGGGTCGGCAAACGGATGTTTTAGTCCCAGGGTATGGCCGATTTCATGCAGTATGGTTTCAAAGGAAATGCTGCCCGGATTCCAATCTTCCGTATTCAATATGCTCGATGAATTGATCCAGATATCACCAGCCTGTACAACGTCGCTGGGCAGATAGGACCATGCCAGTACCGATGTGTTCGGGTCTTCGCTGTACGCGACTCTTATATCGCCGACCTCATTGGTGATTTCATTGATTTTTACAAATTGCAGGTTGGCAACATTGGCCCATTGCTGCAGTGCCAGTTCAAAGTTGAGCTCGTCCGTGCTGGTCAATGGTGCCGCGGCGCTACTCCACGGTTCTCCATTGCCGAATGGAGGGCCATAGCCAATATCCGGAAGTGTGGACCAGAAAGCTGTGCTGTTACTGAAAGGGAAACTATAACCGATGGCCGAACTACTCCAGCGATTTTGGCCAAGTAGTGAGTCAATAGCGTTGATATGAGTCGGAGTGATGGGCGTGGTGCCGCTTGAAATATAAGGCGTGGTCATGGGTTCAGTTTTGACTGTGAGTTGTATGGGTGTGCATAGTATAAACGGGTATAAATTTTTGGATTCCTTGAAAAAAAGAGTAGTTCACAATTTCTTTTCGCCCACTTCACGGAATATTTATATAGGTGTGGATAGTATAGAAAAACATGAGATGTGTGGGGGTTAACAGGCTAATTGGGCCTCTGTACATCACCAAGAATTTCTTTATATGCAATGCGTTCCTATCAACTAGGAGGAAGGGGATGAATACGAGTAGGTTTGGTGCTATTGCTGTTATTTTTCTGGGGTTGATTGCACTGAGTTTCGATGCGAGCGCATTACCCAGTTTTGCACGTCAAACGGGTATGCCATGCAGCTCTTGTCATGTGCAGTCTTTTGGCCCCAATCTCACCTCGGTGGGGAGGAATTTCAAGTTGAATGGCTATACCCAAACGGACGGAAAGAATAATAATATCGTT
>JAAEXZ010000157.1 GCA_017879645.1 Nitrosomonas sp. | reverse complement strand
AACCCAGACCGTAGGCACTGAGCGCATGCACCTTTACCGGAAAACCGGCTGGACATACGTGCATGCCACCCGGCCTCCGAATTTCGGTGACCGAGTTCCTACAGTTTTTGGGGTTTCCACGCCCCGCCCCGCTCTCACGAGGCATGGCGGTTTTGGCTTGTTATTGAAGGGTTCGCAATAGCCCTTCATATAAGATGGCTGGAATTGCGCGATTATCTAACGATTAGATGTATCCTCTCATTGTGCGTCGCAACCGGAAGATTACTAGGAACAGAATGCCAGACGACAATCAGCGAATTATTCGAGCTGCTGCCGAAAAATTGAGGGGGGCACTGGATCGCGTCAGTCCTAGAACTTGGGCCAGTGTTACAATAGATTCGTTTCCACGCGGTGCGTGTGGCCACTGTGCCGAAATGCTTGCACGCTATCTCAAAGATACATTGGCAATAGACGTAATTTATGCATCAGGCCATGTAGGGCATATCGTTGATGGTCAAACCCACGCTTGGCTAGAATACGACGGACTTTTCATAGACATTTCAGCGGACCAATTTGGTTTACCAGCCGTGATCGTAGAACAACATTCAGACCTGCATATCAGAGCAACCGAAGTCAATCGCCACGCAATCATTCGAGATCACTGGTGGGCGCAATATGCAGCGCCAGTCTATCGTGAAGCAACGGATCTGATCGCCAGAGCCTGAGGTGAACGTGCTTTCAAGCTTATGCCTTCTATATGCGTACTGAAGGATATTGGTGACAATCATACGATTGGCTGAAGCCAGATGCGGTTCATCGTGTCGATACGTTATCAAGGATGTGACCACGCAATCGGTTCGGCATCTTTTTTAAGCATCAGAGGATGGCGAGGATGACCATCGTTAGCGGTTCCCAAGCAATTTAGTGTCTTACCTGTATCTTCCGCTAATTTCACAATTTGATGCCATTCAGACCGGAGTGAGAGGGGGAGCTTATTTACAGTTCCCCACGCCACAACCACTACGTCTGCATCTTGAAGAATGGCTTTTAGGTGCTCCAGATTATCTGGCCCAGTCGGATTGGCGGTGTCGGCGAGCTTACGTATGTCTGAAGATCGAAAAGCAAACAAATTTCCGACAATCACCCGAGACCACCCAAAGCCTTTGGCGAAATTGATAACCCGCCGAATAGTAGGATCGTTGACATGCGCGTCGGCAATTGACGGGTTCACCATTATGAATGCGCCAACTGGTCCGGTTGAGCCGATCACTCTTTCCAGTCGATATCTGAAATTGCCGCAAGGACTTAGAATCGCGGACATCGTATGTTATCGATCATTTACGTTTATGTGCTTTTGGTGGGATCTGCTGTCTATCAGCTCGTAAACATCTCTAATAGGTCTTCCGTAGGTCACACCCCATTTTCCTACCGGATGATACTCAAACATGGACCCACGCCAGACCCAAAGGCGAACGCCCTTTCGGCAGTATCCCGCGCATTTCCCTACGTTATGTATCTCTAGGAAGGTGGTGCCGCTTACGTGACTCGAACACGTGACCCCCGCATTACGAATTGAGGTCAAGCGAGCGGGATCATGTAGCAAATACAATAGGATGTGTACCAAGGGTGCATAGGCGATGGCCCTTACCCATAGACAACCCAAACGCAGCAGAAGCCGGATTTCGAATGTTTCCTATCGAAAGCATTTTCAGTCGATAAATCCGAAAAATGCGACCTCAGCTATACCCGAATGAGTTCAAATGAGAATGATGTCTCCACTACTCAAGGCCGAATGATTGCTGAGTAGAGCGATCTGAACCTGCGCGGCACCGCCTGCGCCATCGGCATCATAATAGAGGGCTCCGGTTCCGCTGTTGTAAATGAGGTGTTGGCTTGAGGTAGTGGCCGCTGTTCCAAGTGTGAACTCGGCCGGATTAAGTACGCCTGCTGCATCGCCCGAAAACGCCGCAAAGGCCGAGCGCGCAATGCCGATATGATCCTGACCCAAGGTGAAATCCACGATCGTGTCTTTGTTGGTGGCGGTCTGCATGATGTCGAACAGGAACAGATCGTTGCCGGTTCCGCCTGTAAGCTTGTCCGCTCCAGCTCCGCCGTTCAGCGTATCGTTTCCAGCACCGCCTGAGAGAATATCTTTTCCAAGGCCGCCAGACAGTATGTTGTCGCCGCTATTGCCCGTTATAGTGTTTGCAAGGTCGTTGCCGGTGGCATTGATGTTGGAGGTGCCAGTCTGGATCAGCTTCTCGACATTTGCCGAGAGGGTATAGTCGACGGATGCCTTGACCGTGTCGGTACCTTCATTGGCGTTCTCGATGATCTGGTCACCGATATTATCTACAATATAGGTGTCATTTCCTGCGCCACCGATGAGGATATCGCTGCCGACTCCCCCATCGAGCGTATCGTTGCCCGCTCGCCCCGACAGGATGTTTGCACCGGCATTGCCCGTCAATTTGTCGGCATAGGCCGAACCCTCCAAATTCTCGATGGAGATCAGGGTGTCATTTCCAGAACCGCCGGTACTCTGCGCCTTGTTTGAGGCGAGAGTGACTTTGACTGCAGCTGAAGCATCAGAGTAGCTTACAGTATCGATGCCAGAGCCACCGTCCAAAACGTCATTGCCTGGGCCGCCGTTCAGCACGTCGTTTCCACTCATGCCATATAGGGTGTCGTTTCCACCCAGACCCATGATGAGATTATCGGATGTATTTCCCGTTATGGTGTCATTGCCCGATGTACCCGTTAGGTTGACCCCGGCAGGAGCAGCCACGAAAACATGGACTTGCCCATCGACAGTAAGACCTCCCAAATCGGTAGCCCTCAAAGGCAAGGCCAATGTTTGTCCTTGCATTCCGCCTAGCAATGCTGAGGACGCCACCGACAGCTTGCCGGTCAACGGATCGATAGCAAATGTGCCGCCAAGATCGTCCAGTAACGTAAACCGCAGGACATCATTTGCATCGGGATCGAGCCCAGCAAGGCTTCCAACGATCGAGCCATTTGAAGCATCGGCCGGCACGGAATATCCGGGGTCAGTGATCGCGGTGGGAGTTTCATTCACATTGTTCACGACAATAGTTTGCGTGAATTGGGTGGCTGCCCCTATCGAGTCGGTGACGCTAATGTCGACCAGATAAGCATTGTTGTGGTCGAGGTCCGAGGGGTTTTCAAAATCGGGGGCAGTGATGAACGAGAGGGCACCTGAGAGGCTATCTATCGAAAACAGCGAAGCATCTGCGCCCCCTGTAATCGCATAGGTGATACCGTTCCCTTCTGAGCTTTTGTCATCAGACACATTGATGTCAACGGCAAAGAGGCCATTTT
>JAAEXZ010000053.1 GCA_017879645.1 Nitrosomonas sp. | reverse complement strand
GGCATCCCGATCACGCAACCTTGCGCGGAAAACGGCTTCGGAAGTCTCAGCGCGGTTCCAGTACCCCAGAGTCACGCTGGGGCCGGTAATCCAGATTTCACCTTCTGTGCCATCGACACAGGACAGGCCAGTTTCAGGATCGACGATATACACGGCATGATCGTCGCAGGCACGACCGCAACTCACCCATCTGTTCGAATCACTGTGCAGGGGCTGAGAATGTGCATTGTTTTGCTCTTTTCCAAGCTCGACAACCTGTTTTCCACCGGTTGCAAACAATGTATTTTCAGCCAAACCATAACAGGGGAAAAAAGCATCCCGCCGGAAACCACACCAGCCAAAAGCATCGACAAAACGCCGCAACGTTACATCGCGCACCGGCTCGGAACCATTAAAAGCGAGTGTCCAACTGCTTAAATCGAGGTTCTGTTTTTGTTCCTCAGTGATTTTTTGCAAGCACAGATCGTAAGCAAAATTGGGTCCCCCTGATGTGGTGGCACGATATTGGGTGATCGCTTCCAGCCAGCGCACAGGTTTTTCCAGAAAAACCAACGGAGACATCAGGATGGCCGAAGCCCCCAGAAATAACGGTTGCAGCACATTCCCGATCAGTCCCATATCGTGATACAGCGGCAACCACCCGGCCACCACGGTATCCCGGTCATGATCGAATGCTTTTTGGATAACGCGCTGATTGGCCATGAGATTGTAATGACTGACCATCACGCCCTTGGGATTACCTGTCGATCCCGATGTATATTGCAGAAACGCCAGACTGTGGGCATCGATAACCGGCGGAATCCAGGATGCATCGTCACTGTCGACATCGATATCGGTGGCGAGCCAGTGAAGATTCCGGCACGCCTCGTGCATGGCTGGATCCTGCCGCAACTTTCCGGCCAGATCCTGCGTGGTTAGCACCATGGCAGGCGTTGCATCCTGAATAATTGCTTTCAAACGATGCAAGGTATGCCTTGAAGGAGGATAAACCGGCACTGCCACGACACCGGCACACAAGCAACCCATGAAAGCGGCAATGTATTCCAGTCCAGGTGGATAGAGCAGTAATGCGCGCTCGCCGCACCTCCCTTCAGCCCGCAACCGGACTGCAATCCGTTTTGCCTGAGTGTGCAACTGTGCAAAACTCAGTGACTGCTCCCGATTTTCTCCATCAACCAGGAAAGTGAAGGCCAGCTTGTCGGGAATTTGCCGCGCGTGTTGCTCGAGTACAGCGATCAAGTCACCCGGTATGGATTCAGACCGGATAGGCGCTTCCGGCCTTGAAATAAAATGGTTGGCGTAATCAGTTGACATATCGAGAATAATCGTGAATCAACAAGCAACCTTGTGTGTGTAAGGCATAAATTTGCGCAAAATCAATTGCAGCAAGGTTGCTTCCTGTTGATGGATATAAAAGTGATCACCGGGTAATTGATATAGGGAAAAATAACCGGTCGTCTGTTGACGCCAGGATGCAAGATGATTCCAGTTGACTTGCGGATCGTCCAATCCGCCAATCGCGGTAAGCGAACAATCGAGAGGCTGGCGAGATTGGTATCGATAGGACTCGTACAGGGCAAAGTCGGCCCGCACGGCAGGCAGTACCAGGGACAGGAGCTCTGCGTGCTCAATGATTTCGGTGGGTGTGCCATTCAATTGCCGCAACCGGTCCATCAGCTCCTTATCCGGCAGTACGCTGAGCGGATTACTATTGAAATGTTCAACCAGATTGGGAGCGACACAACCCGATGCAATGAAATGAACCGGTAATGGCAGTCGCCTGGCCTGAAGTCGGTGTATGACCTCAAAAGCAATGAGGCTGCCCAGACTGTGGCCAAAAAAGGCAAACGGTACATTGACATGGCATTGAATGGCATCGGCAATGGCGTCAACAAGTACCGGAAACTGCCTGATCGGCGATTCCCGGAACCGTGAACCGCGTCCAGGCAAATGAACCGGGCAAATGCTGATCGACTCTGGAAAATATGACCGCCAGTTCTGGAAAATGGAAGCTTGGCTACCCGCATAAGGAAAGCAGAACAGACGCAGCTCTATTCCCGATGCAGGACGCAGATCCGGCAGCCATCGACAGGCATCAGGATGAGGCACGGTCACTTCCCTTCAGGGCATGTTCAGCTTCTGCCATCTGTTTGCGCAAACTCAGGGGACGCATATCGGTCCACACTGCTTTGATATAGGCAAGGCACTTCTCCTTGCTGCCTATTTCACCTACTGTGCGCCATCCCCCTGGCACTTCCTTGTACGATGGCCAGATTGAATATTGCTCTTCATGATTGACGACAACATAATACGTGTCGTCCGTTTCTTCTTCATCCCATGACATATTGAATAACGCTCCCGGCTTGGCTTAAAAAAATCAAATCCAATTGTGGAATTGGATTCTTTTTTTAGGTTAAAACCGACTGACTGGAGCGTCAATGCGACAAATCGTCACATGCGACAAGTTGCCGCAGTGGCAATGTTCGATGATTCCTGGACCACTCGAGTGGAATCCACTTCCGGATTGCCTGGATCATTGGCAACGAATGACACCATAAGCCTGGCGTGAAATGAAATCATGATGCGCGAATTGCAACTCAGGGGGCGTTCACATGAACCGAGTCATGCTTGATAGCTGTGCGCCATGAGGGATTGCGTCGAGGTAAAAGTGAGTTCGTTCACTACAACTATTTACGATGTCCAGTCCGGACATCGCCCTGATTTCCAGATAAATGACCCGTTTTGCAGCAGCGCAATCAGGCTGCCTTGAGATTTACCGGGTCATTAACGGCTGGAATGATCAGTTTATTGCTCAGGTACATCGCTTCTGAGCTTCTGTGATTACCTTGTTTGCCGTACTTGATACTATATTTCAGACAGGGATAACCACCGTAGAGAGCATTGATCTCCCTGGATTGATTGTAGGAGACGATCCAGTATCGATCCTTTAAGTGTTCCCCAATGAGCATGGCAAGCTGCTTGTGATCCACAGGATTATAGTCTGGTTTGTCATCCGTTCCGCTTCCATAGTATGGCGGATCAAAATAAACAAGGGTGTTGCTGGGCAGAAGCGGCAGTCGCGTCTTGATCCACTCGGTGGTATCGAGATTGGTGAGGTGGATTCCGGAACGAAACATGGCTATCCATTCTATCCGGCGAATCAGATCATTCTTGTTGAATCGCGGATCGAGCTTACGGAACGTGTCTGATCCCACTTTGTCAGCTTGTTCTTGCCACAGTAAAGTCGTGCGATTAATGCGATTCAGAAAGAAAACAGCAAAACCTATTTCCAGCAAACTGTGATTCGAGGGAGAACTCAGAATGGCTTCCTGCCTGAACCACTCATCACGATTGACATTCACGTCACGAATAGCCTTGCACAGTGCTTCGGGTTCATGAATGACGCTGTGCCAGAAAGCAAACACGCCCGGGTTCAGGTCATTCAGGTGGATATTGGATGCATAACCTTGCGTCAGCAAATTCAGCGCGATCTCCGCTCCGCCGGCGTAAGGTTCCGCATAGTGACCATCAAGCAGTTGATTACGCTCATAAACCATCTTGACAAAATCTGTTAATTCGCCTTTGCCGCCAGGATATCGTAGTGGAGTTTCTAGCTTCATAGCTTATCGGAATGGAATCGTAAGGCGACTGATTGTAGCGTATTTTTTTTATTTTATCTTGCGCAACCAGACAAGATTTTCAGGAAATCGATCAACGCATTGTTTAACCTGAACAATCGATTTTGATGATGATATTCCTATACCCTGACTCCCCCATTCGATAGCTTCGTTATGGACAACGCTTCCAATATTGACGCTCAATTCGGCGAATCAGATGCTTCGTTATCCAGTAAAGCCAAATCAAGCTTGATAATATATTGCGGGTTGCCGCTTTCTCCAGCGTCAATCGTGGAGATCATCGCGTTACAAAGCGTAGTCTGGCCTGACAATCCCTTTTCCTTCAGCAGATTCTGGAAATGCTGCGCCTGGATGCGATCCAGGAAAGCAACCGTGTGGTTGTGGATGGTGACATAGACCATATCGGTATCGAATGGGTTGCTTTCATCGGGTACCAGACAGGCCTGGAAAACCGGCATCGATGTTCCTGCCTCCTGCTGCTGCACGATCTGCTGAATGGCTGGCTGGTAAGGTCTGGCTGTCACGACACAGTCGAACTGATTGTTCTGCGGCCAAGCGTAATGAAGCTGTGGGTCCGGTTCCGAACTTGCATGCGGCTTCTGCGCCGTGGATTGCGCTGCAATCTTTTCTCGGTTGGTATAGAGAATGACTGCAGCAACAAGTGCCACTGGCAGAATATGCATTTTGTCGGTCCCGGCGCCCACAATGAGCCCAAAAAACAAAGAGAGCACCAGAATCGACAAAATGCTGATTTTTGGTTTCTGCTCGTCATGCGACGAATCAGTTTTGGAATTCATTGTTTTATGGCTGCAAGGCCCGCTCAATGGCTGTTACTACAGTTGCATCGGTTGGTTTGGTGTGTGGGCTGAATTGTGCGATGAATTTCCCATCGCGACCAATCAGGTACTTCTGGAAATTCCACGTTGGATAAGTTCCGGACAACTGCGCCAACTGGACATAGAAAGGATGCGCTTCTCCTTTCTTCACAACGGTTTTTTCAAACATTGGAAACTTGACATCATAGGTCAGCCGGCAGAAATCCTGAATCTCGGCTTCCGTGCCGGGTTCTTGCCCCAAGAAATCATTGGATGGAAACCCCAGTACCACCAACCCCTGCTTTTCATATTTCTCGTGTAATTGCTCCAGACTTTCATACTGCGGCGTATAACCACATTTGCTGGCAGTATTGACAACCAGCAATACCTTGCCGGAATAGGCTTCGCACAGGTTCACCATTTCGGTGCCTGCCAATTTGCGAAAATTCTGATCCAGTAACGCGCTGTTGCATGCAGCATGAACCGGATGCATCAGAAAAAACAGTATGAGTGCAAGATATATTCGCATCGTAAATCTCCCCAAGTCATTATGATTGCCGTAACAAGCAAAAGTATATTTTATTGATTAACCGGATAGGAATGCGATAACCCCGAACGAAATATCAGTCCCCGATTGGAGCCGGCATTCAGGCATCGCTTCCAGAATAATCGAGTGGAATAAGGATCGAAAGTTCAAGATACGATTACTCTGCACCTTCGCACAGCGAGCAAATCGGTTCAGTCGTGCCCGTTATCAGGATTGGGATGGTTCATTGCTTTTCCTGCTACGCCCCAAACGCCACAGTTTGATGACATATCCGGAGAAAGCATAGGCCGTAAACAGGCAGAACAACACCAGCGGCGGATGACTGGGAATGAGAACAAAAAAGAACAGTACCAGCAGCAGGATCGTGACAAACGGCACCCGCCTGCGCAGATTGATTTCCTTGCCACTGTAATAAGGAATGTTGCTGACCATCGACAGCGCAGCAAACAATGTGACGATACATGCCAGGAACCTGACATCCGTACCCTGAATGTCGAAATTGAACGTCACCCACACTAACCCGGCAATCAATGCAGCAGCGGCCGGACTGGGTAAACCCTGAAAGAAACGCTTGTCGACGACATTGATGTTGGTGTTAAACCGCGCCAAGCGCAAAGCAGCGCACGTACAGTAAATGAATGCAATGATCCAGCCCCACTGACCGATTTCTTTCAGGGCCCATTCATAAACGATCAATGACGGAGCAATTCCAAATGACACCATGTCTGACATGCTATCGTATTCAGCTCCAAACTCACTCTGCGTACCGGTCAGTCTGGCGACACGACCATCCAGTCCATCCAACACCATGGCGATGAAAATGGCAATAGCGGAATATTCAAAATGACCGTTCATGGCTTGCACAATGGCATAGAATCCAGCAAACAGCGCTGCTGTGGTAAACAGGTTGGGCAGCAGATAAATGCCACGGCGACGTAAGCGCGATTTTGGTACCACACGTTCTGGAGAGGAATCAAGCATCGTCAATAACCTAGGCTGAACAAGTCAAAAAAACAATACGGCCGTAAAAAAAGAGCATCGACTATGCTCAATCATTCAAACACTATCTTGATGCGAGGAAATCATGCCTCTCCTCGCTCATCCGTTTACTCGGTACTCTTCGCGAAATTCTGCCAATACGGTCGTCGTTGCCGATACCTTGTCGCCGATATTGACATTGATTTGAGTGTTAAGTGGCACATAGACATCTACGCGCGATCCAAACCGGATAAAACCGAAACGCTGCCCACGCTGCATGTGTTCACCCGGCACGACGCTGCAGATGATACGCTTGGCAACCAGACCCGCCACCTGCACGCAGGTCACATCTGCACCGTTATCAGCCTTGATCCACAGCGCATTGCGTTCATTTTCCAATGATGCCTTGGGTAAATCGGCATTGATGAATTTTCCGGGGAAATACCATTTCTCACGTACTTCACCATCAACCGGACTGCGATTGGAATGCACATTGAATACATTCATAAAAACACTCACCTTGATCGCTTCACGATTCAGGAAAGGATCTTGAACTTTCTCCACAGCGACGATCCTGCCATCTGCAGGAGCCAGAATGGCATTGCGGTTGCTGGGGATCTCCCTGGCCGGATCACGAAAAAACTGCAATACGAACACTGCAATGATCCAGCACGGTATGGCCCAAGGCCAGTCAGCAAAGACCGTGACACTGATAGCCACGGCAAAGGCGATCAGAATGTGCAGCCAGCCTTCTCGAGCGATTATGGGATGAGGGTAATAAGCCATAGATAAAAAAACCTGGATTTAAAAATAAACAAACCGGAACAAAAACATAACTAGCGTATGTACTAGTTCTTGCCTTGATCCACCAGCTTGTTCTTTTTGATCCATGGCATCATATCGCGCAATTTGGCTCCCACTTGTTCTATCTGATGTTCGGAAGCAATGCGACGGCTTGCTTTCAGAACCGGTGCGCCAGCCTGATTTTCCAGAATGAATTCACGGGCATATTCACCGGTCTGAATCTGTTGCAGGATTTTGCGCATTTCCGCACGCGTCTCATCCGTGATGATGCGCGGACCGCGGGATACATCACCGTATTCGGCATTATTGGAAATCGAATAACGCATATTGGCGATCCCGCCCTCATAAATCAGGTCAACGATCAATTTTACTTCGTGCAAGCATTCGAAATAAGCCATTTCAGGTGCATAACCCGCTTCCACCAGTGTTTCGAAACCAGCCTGAATCAGGGCAGTCAAACCACCGCAGAGAACGACCTGTTCACCAAACAGATCCGTTTCGGTCTCTTCGCGGAAACTGGTTTCAATGACTCCGCCACGCGTGCCGCCATTTGCCGCTGCATAGGACAACGCCAAGTCTCTCGCCTTGCCGGATTTGTTTTGGTAAACCGCTATCAGGGATGGTACACCCCCGCCCTGCAAATAGGTTGAGCGCACCAGATGACCTGGTCCTTTAGGTGCAATCATGATGACATCCAGGTCTTCGCGCGGCACCACCTGTCCATAATGAATGCAGAAACCATGTGCAAAGGCCAAAGTGGCATTTTTCTTCAGCACGGGTTCGATTTCCGATTTGTACACGGTGGCAATCTGCTCATCGGGTAGCAAAACCATGACAACATCGGCATTCTTGACGGCATCGGCCACTTCCTTGACTTTCAGCCCGGCTTTTTCTGCCTTGCTCCAAGACGCACCCCCCTTGCGCAATCCGACCGTCACTTTTACCCCTGATTCGGTCAAATTATTCGCATGGGCATGCCCTTGTGAACCATAACCCAGTATGGCCACTTTTTTTCCTTTGATCAGGGACAGGTCTGCGTCTTTATCGTAATAAACTTTCATTATTTTCCTTTTAAACAAAATTTGAATAGAAGTGAATAGGCAAAACAGGCAGCTTGAAGAGATATGGAATCAAACAGGCTTCAGGTTTGCATCAAATGTGTGGATTATACCTTCAAAATCCATTCGCCGCGCCCTATACCGGAAGCCCCGGTACGCACGGTTTCCAGAACCGCGCTACGTTCAACCGCTTCGAGAAAAGCATCCAGCTTCGAGCTGGTGCCCGTTAATTCAATAGTGTAAGACTTGTCCGTGACATCAATAATACATCCCCGGAAAATCTCCGCGAGACGCTTGATTTCCTCCCGGTCTGCGCCAACAGCACGAACCTTGACCAGCATCAGCTCACGTTCGATATGATTGCCGTCATTCAAATCAATTATTTTTACAACTTCGATCAATTTGTTCAATTGCTTGGTCACTTGTTCCACCACGTCGTCGGATCCAATCGTAACCAGGGTCATTCGTGACAGAGTTGGATCTTCGGTAGGTGCAACCGAAAGAGACTCAATGTTATAACCGCGCGCAGAAAACAGTCCCGCCACACGAGACAAGGCACCCGCCTCATTTTCCATCAATAAAGAAATAATATGTCGCATTTATTTTTACACTAGAATCATTTCAGAAAGGCCTTTACCACCTGGCACCATCGGGAAAACATTTTCAGTCTGGTCAGTAATAAAGTCCATGAACACCAGTTGGTCCTTGAGCTTGAAAGCTTCCTTCAGGGCGCCTTCCACATCTTCAGGACGTTCGATGCGCATGCCGACATGACCGTAACTCTCCGCCAGCTTGACAAAGTCGGGCAATGCGTCCATGTAGGATTCTGCATAGCGATTACCATGAAAAAACTCCTGCCACTGCCTGACCATACCCATGTAGCGATTGTTCAAATTGACAATTTTCAGGGGCAGCTTGTACTGCTTGCAGGTTGATAATTCCTGGATACACATCTGGATACTGGCTTCACCAGTGATACAGGCAACCTTGCCTTTTGGATTGGCCAGTTGCACTCCCATGGCCGAAGGCATACCAAACCCCATGGTTCCCAATCCCCCCGAATTGATCCACCGCCGTGGTTTATCGAATTTATAGAACTGCGCCGCCCACATCTGATGCTGTCCGACATCGGACGTAATGAAGGCATCGCCCTTGGTAATCTGGTACAGCTTCTCGATCACCATCTGCGGCTTGATCACCTTGCTGTTACGATCATATTTGAGACAGTCGCGCTCACGCCACAATTCGATCTGTTTCCACCACTCCTTCAAGGCGACGGGATCGAGTTTATCCTTCTCGGTTTTCAACAACTTGATCAGTTCCTTCAGCACATCCAGCACATCGCCAACGATAGGCACATCCACCTTGACACGTTTGGAAATCGATGACGGGTCGATGTCGATATGAATGATCTTGCGATTCTCGTTAAAGAAATGTTTGGGATTACCAATCACACGGTCGTCAAAACGCGCTCCCACTGCCACCAGAACATCGCAATACTGCATGGCCATATTGGCCTCGTACGTGCCATGCATCCCCAGCATGCCCAGAAACTGCCTATCAGTAGCAGGATAGCCACCCAGTCCCATCAGAGTGTTGGTACAGGGAAAATCGAGCATCTGCGTCAGTTCGGTCAATTGCGAGGCGGCATCACTCAAAATTACGCCTCCACCGCTGTAGATCATCGGGCGCTTGGCGCTCAGAATCAGTTCCACCGCCTTTTTGATCTGTTTGGTGTGCCCCTTGACGACAGGATTGTAAGAACGCATCGAAACCTTGTCAGGGTAGCTGAATTTGAATTTCTGCTGCGACACATCCTTGGGGATATCCACCAGAACAGGCCCGGGTCGACCGGTCGATGCGATGTAAAATGCTTTTTTGATGGTTTCCGCCAGCTCCGATACATCCTTGACCAGGAAATTATGTTTGACGCAAGGACGGGTGATGCCCACGGTATCGACCTCCTGGAAAGCATCCAGTCCAATGGCACTGGTTGGCACCTGTCCGCTGATGACCACAAGCGGAATGGAATCCATGTAGGCGGTTGCAATTCCAGTCACAGCATTGGTGACACCAGGCCCCGATGTCACCAGCGCCACACCGACCTTGTCGCTGGAGCGCGCATAACCATCGGCGGCATGTATCGCAGCCTGTTCGTGGCGCACCAGAATATGCCGAACCTTGTCCTGCTTGAATATTTCATCATAAATGAACAATACCGCCCCACCGGGATAGCCAAAAATACACTGCACCCCTTCTTCCTGCAAACAGCGTATCGTAATTTCAGCGCCGGTCAATTCCACACTCATGCTTTTCCAAATCCCAATATCAATTTCAACAAGTTATAAAAAAATCTGACGGTAACGTTTTCTTATCCAACCGTCAACCTCCTGTACCACCCACTGTCAATCCATCGATACGCAACGTGGGTTGCCCCACACCAACCGGCACACTCTGACCGTCCTTGCCACAGGTTCCGACACCGGAATCCAGTGACATGTCATTTCCCACCATTGACACCCGCGTCAGCACATCCGGACCATTGCCAATCAGTGTAGCCCCCTTCACCGGATGGGTTATTTTTCCATCCTCTATCATATAAGCTTCAGCTGCAGAAAACACAAATTTTCCACTGGTGATATCAACCTGTCCGCCACCAAAATTCGCCGCATACAAACCATGCTTGACCGATGCAATGATCTCGGCCGGGTCCTTGTCGCCATTCAGCATATAGGTATTCGTCATGCGCGGCATGGGAATATGCGCAAACGATTCCCGCCGTCCGTTTCCGGTCACGGCTGCGTTCATCAACCGGGCATTCAGGCTATCCTGGAGATAGCCCTTGAGGATGCCATCCTCGATCAGCACGGTACACTGAGTCGGATTGCCTTCATCGTCGATGTTCAATGATCCGCGCCTTTGCGGAATCGTGCCATCATCCACAACGGTTACCCCCCGGGCTGCGACCTGCTGACCCACGCGACCCGCGAAAGCGGAACTGCCCTTACGATTGAAATCACCTTCCAGTCCATGTCCGATGGCCTCATGCAACAGAATGCCAGGCCAGCCACTACCCAGCACAACGGTCATGGTACCCGCCGGCGCAGGACGCGCATCGAGATTCACGATCGCCTGATGCACCGCTTTTTGCGCATAGTCACGCAGCATATCGTCGGTAAAGTAGGCATAATTGAAACGTCCGCCGCCGCCTGCCACACCCTGCTCACGCCGCCCCTTTTCCTCAGCGATGACCTGCAGAGACAATCGCACCAGCGGTCGGACATCGGCAGCCAACAAGCCGTCACTGCGCATCACCAGAATCACCTCATATTCTCCGGCAAGTGAAGCGATAACTTGCGACACTCGGGGATCCACGGCACGCGTAATGCGTTCCAGTTTTTCCAGCAATGCGACTTTCTCTGCATCTTTCAGGCTGGCCAGTGGATCTTCCGGCAAATACAATCCTGCCGAACCATCCACGACATTGCGGCGTGCAATTTGCTCGGTCATTCCCTGACCTTGGTGCGCAATGGCGCGTGTTGCCTGCGCTGCTGAGACGAGCGCCGGCATGCTGATGTCGTCGGAATAGGCAAAACCCGTTTTTTCCCCGCTGACTGCACGTACTCCAACGCCCTGTTCGATATTGAAACTCCCCGATTTCACGATACCCTCTTCGAGCATCCAGCCCTCGGAACGACTGTACTGGAAATACAGATCGGCATAATCGATCCGGTGGGTCAGAATCTGGTCCAGCACACGCTGCAAACCTGTGGCATCGATATCGTAAGGCGCCAGCAGGCATCGGTCGGCGATCGTATAAAAATCCTGTTTCTCAATGATGTGTTCGATTGTCATAGTGCTGATTAGGTTAGCGGATTTTCTGTTTTCGTAGTTTCAACACGCTTGCAGAGTGCGATGGCTCAGCGCGGGCAGGTTCGTACGCAAGCTGCTTTGATAACCTGGATCGATCATCGCCACCACAGCACCTGCCCCGCGAGGCAAGCGCTCGATAACCACCCCCCAGGGATCGACGATCATGCTGTCTCCATTGGTCTCACGGCCATTGACATGATACCCCCCTTGCCCCGGTGCAATGACATACGCCATATTTTCCACCGCGCGCGCGCGCACCAGAACCTCCCAATGTGCCTTGCCGGTAATAGCGGTAAACGCCGCAGGCGCAAGAATGATGTCAACACCGTTCATCATACGAAACAGTTCCGGAAAACGTAAATCGTAACAAATGGATAATCCGATCCGACCAAAAGGAGAATCCACGGTCACCACCTGGCCGCCTGCCTTGATCGTCCGTTCCTCGGCATAACGTTCGTTACCCATTTGCAAACCGAACAAATGAATCTTGTCATAACGTGCAACCTGCCTGCCCTGGTCGTCATAGACCAGGCAACTATTAAAAACTTTATCCGGATCCGGCGATGCCAGGGGCACCGACCCTCCCACCAGCCATATCCCCAGCCGCTTCGCCGTCTGGCTGAGAAAATCCTGGATCTGTCCTGACCCGGGTTGTTCTCGAACAGTCAGCTTGTCGGTATCCTTCATGCCCATGATACAAAAATATTCCGGCAACACCACCAGCTTGGCTTCCTGGGCCGCCGCTTCTTCGATCAAGCGCGCTGCTTCCTCCAGGTTGGCGGTTACGCTCGGTCCGGATGCCATTTGTATGGCGGCAACGCGGAAACTCACTTTGCTCCTTGCTTCAGTTTGGGTTGGATTCGACTCGATCATCACTTCAATGTTTTTTAACGACTAAACTTTCAAATGCCCGAAATCGGGCGTCACTGCAATCCCTATCATCGTACGTGCGATGTGATACCGGATTCTAGCATCTTAGTCATGCAAGGTTCTAATTAGATTTGAGGTTAGACTGATGCCAGCACGGGATGTCTTTGCTATGCTATTGCATAAAACATGCACGATTACCCATCTATGTCCACTGAACTGCCATCCACAACGACGATTCTTGAATCTTCGGTATCTTTCAGTCGCTATCTGCAACGCATTCTGGAATGCGAACCGGATCGCAGGACCGACTTGCACCCTGCACTCGACACACCTTTTCGCAGCGATGAGATGCAGGCTTTTCTCGATGCCCGATCCGCACATATAACCGGTGAGGAAACCCTCAACAGCGTATTGCGCAGCCTGCGCAAACAGGTCATGTTGCGTGTCGCCATCCGGGATCTCGGCGGATTGTCCGAACTCTCCGAAGTCATGACCAGTATGACTGAACTGGCTGAAGTCAGTATCCAGTGTGCCCTCCAGTACCATGAAAAATGGTTGACCCAGGACAGTCGCTTCGGTGCACCGATCGGAGAGCACAGTCAAACCATCCAACACCTGCTGGTGGTGGCCATGGGCAAACTGGGCGGTGGTGAGCTGAATGTCTCTTCCGATGTGGATCTGGTTTTTGTGTATCCGGAAGATGGCGAAACCAATGGCGCCAAGCCGATTTCCAATCATGAATTCTTCGCCCGGCTGGGCCGCAAGCTGATCGCCAGCCTCAACGACTACACTGTCGATGGTTACGTATTTCGCGTCGACATGCGGTTACGTCCCCATGGCGAACACAGTCCCCTAGCCATCAGTTTTCCGATGCTGGAGGAATACTTTCTCAAGCAGGGGCGGGAGTGGGAACGCCATGCCTGGATCAAGGGCCGGATCATCGCCGGTCAAACCGGCAATGAGGTTCAGTTCACCCTGATGGAAAAAATCGTCAGACCTTTCGTATTCCGCAAATACCTCGACTTCGGCGCTTATGAAGCCATGCGCCGTTTGCACGCCCAGTTGCGCAAAGAAGTGGAGCGTCGCGAAATGCATGACAACATCAAACTGGGACCGGGTGGAATACGCGAAATCGAATTCATCACGCAGGTATTCCAGTTGATTCGCGGCGGCCGTGATGTCGATCTGTGCATTCGACCTACGCTCAGCGTGTTGCAGCGGCTGCAACAGAAACAGCAACTCCCGGCACAAACCGTCACCGAACTGATCCAGGCCTATTACTTCCTGCGCAAACTCGAACACCGCCTGCAATATCTGGATGATCAGCAAACCCAGACGCTGCCGCTGAATCCGGCGGATCAGGATTTGATCGCCACGGCCATGGGTTTTCCGGATTACGACCGTTTCATGCACGCACTCGACGTGCACCGCAACAATGTCTCACGCCACTTCGAACTGATTTTCGCTGCACCGAGAAAATCCGCTGCGCACGACATGCTGGCTTATCTGTGGCAAGCCGAGAATCAGGATGTCTCGCACACACAAGCCGCCACGACACAACTCAGCACACTGGGTTTCACCGAGCCGGAAAAGATTTCCGAGCGTTTGCGGTTGTTTTATCAAGGCAGTTTTTATCACCAGCTCCCTGAATTCAACCAGCAGCAGATCCATACTCTGGTACCGATGGTGATCGAAGCCGTCGCCAACCTCCCATCTGTCGACACGATACTGGAGCGGATGTTGCAATTACTAGAAAGAATCAGCGATCAGGCTTCCTATCTGGCGCTATTGCTGGAACATCCCCATACCCTGAAGCGTGTGGCCGAACTCGCCAGCATCAGTCAGTGGGCTAGCGATTATCTCGGCCGACATCCCATCCTGATGGATGAACTGCTGCGACAGGATAAGCCGCATCCTGTCCCGGACTGGGACGCACTGCGCAACAATCTGGTTTACCAGTTGAATCACATCAACAATCCCAAGAACGACGTGCTGGAATGGCAAATGGATGTACTACGCCACTTTCAGCATGCGCAGATATTCCGGTTGCTGGTTACCGACCTGGAGGGTTCGTTGTTGCTGGAAACATTGAGCGATCATCTGACCGCGCTGGCAGACCTGATTCTGGACACGGTACTCAACCTGGCCTGGACCGGACTGAAAAAACGCCATCGCGACAAACCCGCATTCGCCATCATCGGCTACGGCAAACTGGGTGGCAAGGAGCTGGGCTATGCATCCGATCTCGACCTGATCTTCCTGCACGCCGATGAGGATCCGGATGCCGACGAGATCTACACCAAACTCGGACAAAGCATCAATGCCTGGCTGACACGTCATACCTCGGCCGGTTTTCTGTATGAAACCGACCTGCGTCTGCGGCCGAATGGCGCGACTGGCCTGCTTGTCAACTCGATGGAAGCATTTGCGCAATACCAGCGCGAACAGGCCTGGGTATGGGAGCATCAGGCGCTCACCCGTGCACGTTTTATCGCTGGCGATCCGCTGGTTGGTGACCAATTTGAGAATACCCGCCGGGAAATATTATGCCGGCCTCGCGATTTGACGTCGCTGAAACAGGACATCCTGAAAATGCGTGAAAAAATGCTGGATGCCCACCCCAATCCAACCCCGCTTTTTGACATCAAGCACGACCGCGGCGGCATCATCGATGTGGAATTCATCGTACAGTATCTGGTACTGGGCTATGCCCACCGCTATCCCCAGTTGACCGGCAACAAAGGCAATATCGCTCTGCTGAAAATGGCCGGCGAACTCGGGCTGGTGCCCGCTGACCTCGCCACCCGGGTATTCACCGTTTACCGGGAATACCGGCGCCTGCAGCATCGTCTCAGGCTGGGCGGCAAATCCGAGCTTGCCGACACCGACATGCCCCGTGACAAATCGCAAAAGTTCGCCCGCATCGAAGCCGATCACCTGAATCAGGATCGTCTGGCCGTATTACAATTATGGGAAACCGTTTTTCAATCCTGACAAATGCTTAACCCAAACCCTCCAGAAACTATTTCACAATGAAAGAATCTATAATTTACTCTAAACTTATCCCAGAATTGACCGATACAAACCCAGTTCCAGTCAAATACACTTCAACCCCAAATGTTGACACGATTTTCGCTGGTACTCGAAACACACAACTGGTGTGATCCAATCAACCACAAGGAGAAATATTCATGCATGCACAAAAAGGTTTTACGTTGATCGAGTTAATGATTGTTGTAGCCATTATCGGTATTCTGGCTGCAGTTGCTGTACCTGCTTATCAGAACTACACATTGAAAGCTAAATTCTCTGAAGTCGTCATTGGCACATCAGGAATCAAGACAGCAGTCGAAATTTGCGCCCAAGACTTGGGTACAGTTACAGGTTGTACAGATGGCGCAAATGGAATCGCAGCAGTTGCTGCAGCTGGCAATATTTCTACGATAAAGACTACCGATGGTGTAATAACCGCAACCGCAGTAACTGCAAATGGACTATCTGGACAGACATACATCCTGACTCCGACTTTTGCAAATGGTAAAGTAACTTGGGCGAAAAGCGGAGGTTGCTCAACCGCATCACCTCCAATTTGCTAATCAATCAATTGAGTTTAAAAAAACCGCCATTAATGGCGGTTTTTTACGTAAACCCCTTAACCCAAAAGTTTAATTCAATTTAATCCATAAGCTATTTGATACATACCACTCTAACTTGGTGAATATCAGTAATACCCTGCAAAACCTTTTCTATACCATCCTGTTTCAATGTACGCATACCATCGTTCAAAGCGGTCACCATCATTTCCGCCACACGCGCACCTTCCTGTACGTTCTTTTTCAGCGCATCGGTTGCGGTCATCAGTTCGTGCAAACCGACACGGCCGGAAAATCCGCTGCCATTGCAGTCATCACACCCTACTGCTTTGTACAACATGATCTGTCCATTTTCATCGCCATACTGCTTTGTCCACTGCTCGTAAAGATTCTGATAGGCCGCTTCGGCATCGGCTTTGAATGTCTTGGTC
>JAAEXZ010000156.1 GCA_017879645.1 Nitrosomonas sp. | reverse complement strand
AACATTTGAAACGGAGAGAAACATGGCAGCGAAAATCGAAATTCGTGGCGTTGTGTATGTGGATGACGTGTTGTTTCAGGACAATGACATCCAGCTCCTGCAAGGTTTGTTGTCGCATGACAACGCCGTAACGGACGGCATAACCGTCACGAGAAACGATGGACAAACGAAAGCGACGTTTTTCGGTCCATACGCAACAATCTTCGCATTGCGCGAAGTGAGAAACATCCGCCTCCGCGAATCGAATGGATGCGTTAAGAAAGGGAATGACAATGAAAATGTTTGCAACGTTTGCAGTCGCTGCGTCTATGTTCGCGACTGTTGCGACTGCGGGCGGCGCAAATCAGAGCGGCGTCGAGTCACTGGAAATTTCGTTCACGCCATTCCTCGGTGTGGAAATCATCAACGTTGATGGTGAACCGGGCTATCCGGTCAAACTGGAAGCCATCGTCATCAACAAACGAATGGACGATGCGTGTCAGTTTGTCTTTGTGAAGAACAAGGGCGAAACATTGGTCACGTCATTCGACATTCTGAACATGTCCGGCATCGAACCGGCGTTGACGGCGGTGGACATCGATCTTGGCGACGGGATCAATTTCAACACGACGCGTTGTGCGTTGAAGACGATTTTCGTATCGTTGCGGTCGAATGGCATCTGGTACGACTTCAAAATGGAGTAAGCAATGGATTGGTTATACGTTTTCAACGTTTCCATTCATGTTGTGTTGTATGGTATCGCAACGATTGAATGCAACAAGTTTCTTGTGGCACTAGATGATCCAAACGATAAAGACGATTGGATCATCAATTGGCCGGAAGAAATGCGAATGGACATGTATAAGAGAATAAGTCTAGCGTGGCCGATTGTGTTTCTCGTTGTTATTCTGGCGTTCATCGTTGGGGTGATCCTGAAACATACGCGTTAACCTTTTTAGTTAGGACACGTAGCGGTGTCCCTTCTCAAACGGTTAGGCAAAGGAGTGAAAAAAATGACCGTGGAAAGAGTGACAACGGATATTGATCCGCGAAGCGGCGAACGTTTGGAAACGCCGCAAATCATCGGATGGAGCGCCCCTATGGGGAGTGAGGCCATAAAAATGGTGTTGGATGCCCCCAACATCGGGAGACGATGGACGGAGTGAGTTCTTCTATCTCCGACTCGCAAACGGCGATCTTGTCGTCGCATGTTATCCGCAAGGTGACACGTACATGTCACTTGACGCGGATTTGGCAATCTCATTCGACATTGGAGGAAAGTGATGAAAAATCCAAGACGCGTTGTGTTCAGCACGAGTGATCTGACGTTTCGTCGTGCGGGAACTGATTACCTGCGAATGGCGTGGTCGGCGCACATTGTTGGACGATTGGAAGTCGGCAAGAAGTACATTTTCGAGCGGCCCGACAAGACAACGTTTGACGTGATCGCGGTATCGTTCAAAAACGATCAAACGTTGGTCGTCGCGGAAGACGAAATCATCATGACGCGGTATGCGCGTTTTGAGAATGCAGAATACGCGTTGGAAGAAACGCCGAAACCGGCGCCGATACGTTCAAACGTTTTGGACGTCAAAAAGGAACGTGTTGTCAACTTCAAACCGAAGGCGGATGACATGTATCATAAACGTTCTCTACCGCCAAAAGCGGTGCAGGCATTGATCGTTATCAGCAGATGCAGCGAACGCATCCAGAAGGACGATCACACGTTGTCCTTCTACAACTTCCAATACACCGTTGAAGAAGCGGTGAAGGCGTTGGAAAAAGGCGCGGGATACGGCACGAATGAGAAGTGTGCATACCTGCCGAAAATCATTCGGCACCTGATGGTGCAAGTGTCGCGGAACCTGAAAGACCCTCTCCCGGTCGTTCGTGAGTTCATCAGCAACGAAAAATTCATGCAACGTTTGGACGATGCATGGATGAAGTAGAGGCGCGTTGTGAGGATCGGCAACAAATGTTGTCGGTCCTCGCATCGTTTCAATGGATGGTGTTTGTCACCATCCTTTCAAACGATGGAGCGTAACATGGAAAAGGCAACCAGAATACGGATTGAGAACCGCGCAAAAGAAATTTTTGGATCGGCGTGTACAGTCGATGCAAATGACAACGTTTTCAGTCCGAGCGGAATGCAATACGGTTACTTTGTTCTTGAGAATGGCAGAGTGTTGTTCTGCGATTGTACGTCAGACAATGGCGATGTGATTGTAGGTGTGATGGACCTTTAAGGAAGGAGTTGAAACGTTTTGGTTTGGGGCGTTGTCAGAGCGCCCCTTCCTCAAACGTTTTGCAATGGTGCATCGTTTGTAAAAGGAAGTATGCCATGACCAAGAAAAGGAAGCGTATCGATATTGAGCGTATGCGTGAGAAAGAAACCAAGAGGATACGCCGGGAGTTGCGGCGTGAAAAGTATCTCGCGCAGGCGTTTGGAGACATGTTTCATTCGCGGTCAGCACGGGAATGGATCGGCAACGGCGGTCGCGTTGAACCCGCTATGTACGTGTAGTTGGAGTTACCAATATGTTGATGTTCCAGAAGCAAATTCAATCCATCGCAAATGAAATCCATACGGAGGTTTCGAAAAACGGTTGCATGGTGTGGCTTGGTAATGGTGAAAATCGCGGCAATCTCGATAAAATTTCAGATCGCCTCCCGGAAACGTTTCTGATTGTTCCCGCCTTTCTTACGAAGGCTGATGGAACAAGACGTAAATCGGACAAGCTGAACTTAGTCGTTGTTGCTAACAATCCGGCGGCTTTATGGTCTGGTTGGACTGCATGGCTTAATGAATACCATGAAAAGGCCGGTAAAGATGACCCTGAAATGATTACGTATCTGGGTGACTTTACAAAGCTTATCCGAGATACCTTGGACAACATGTATCCCGGTATTCAACTTCCGTAAATGAAATCGAAATTCTGAATTTCGAGGAAAGGAGCAGTAAAATGACTGACCAAAACGATCCGCGCATTTATGACGTTGGTGTTGTGGGATGATCCGAATTTCGCATCATTCTTCGCACTTGGCGCGCCGCGTTGATCGGCTTCAAGCTTCTCGTCGTGTACGGTCTTTGATGTCTTGCCAGGGACATTATACGATCCATCCTCAGCAACAAGTAGGAGAAATACGATGGTTATGGTTGTAGTCGTGGGCTACAAAACGCAACCCGAAGAACAGAAGCAGAAAGTGTTCGACTGGCATATCGGAGAAACGATTAATCCGGCACTCCGATCAGCCGATGTTCAATCCCTGACCGCAGATGGACATGAGTTGGAATGGATTAATCACCATTTCAGCAATATTCCGATGCACAAAGGCCGCGTCGTCACATGGTACGGTGATATTGCGAAGTTCATCGTTTCTGCACTACCGGCGAATAAAATCCGTGCAGCAGAATCGTATAAGGCGGTTCTTGGATAACATTTTATCAAATGGCGTGAAGTCAGAGGCACGCCATCTATGAACTGTTAGGAGAATACGATGACACATTGTCCATCTAGCACCTACTGCTCCGATCCAAATGCACGTTTTACTGTTGAATCAATGCATGAAACATGCTCTGGAATATGGGGTTACTATACCAACGAGTTCGATGCGGCGGCTGTTGCAAAGTATCTCAAACAAAACAATCATACGCATGTTTCAGTAAAGGCGTATGATCCAAAAAA